>JBDSND010000185.1:0-6498 GCA_039915505.1 Casimicrobiaceae bacterium | reverse complement strand
CGGAATTTTCGCGACCAGGGTCGCTTCGACGACGCTTACGACGTCCCCTACACCACCGTCCACACAGGCGTGATCCACGGTGGCACGGCCGTCAACATCGTGCCTTTGGACTGCTGGTTCGATTTCGAGATCCGGCATTTGCCGTTCGACGATCCCGGCGCGCTGTTGACCGAGGTCAGGGCGTACGCGGAGCGCTTGCGGCCCGAAATGCACGCCGTCAATCCCGACACCGGCATCGTGTTCGAGGAACTCTCGGCGATGACCTTCATGGAAGTTTCCGAATCGAGCGACATCGTGGCGCTCGCCAAGGCGTGCAGCGGAAGCCATGCGTCCGGCAAGGTTTCGTTCGGCACCGAAGGCGCGCTATTCCAACTGGCGAATATTCCCACCGTGGTGTGCGGTCCCGGTCACATCGCCCAGGCGCACCAGCCCGATGAATGGGTAAGTGTGGAGCAGCTCGCGCAGTGCGAGGCGTTCATGCAGCGCCTGACCGAGCGGTGCACGGCGCGCTGATCCGCCGCGACGCAGCACCCGCGTCGGACGCGGGTCGTTCATGACTGCGGCGGGCCGCGGTGCCCGGGCGCCAGCCATCGACGTGCGCTTTCCCGACATCGAGTGCTGGGCCGACGGCAACACCGGCATCTCCTACGTCTGGACTTTCGACTCCGGGCGACCCGGTCCGCACACTCTCGTCCAGGCACTCACCCACGGGAACGAGGTTTGCGGCGCGATCGCGATCGACTGGGCACTGCGCTGCGCGCTGCGGCCGTCACGCGGCCGAAGCACATTCGCCTTTGCCAACGTCGAGGCCTATCAAGCGTTCGATCCGGCCGATCCTTTCGCGTCCCGGTGCGTCCAGGAGGACTTCAATCGCCTATGGACCGAGGAGGTGCTGGCGGGCCCGCGCGACACCGCCGATCTGCGCCGCGCCCGCGCACTACGACCGCTTTACGACTCGGTGGATGCACTCCTCGACCTGCACTCGATGACCGATGAGTGTCCGCCGCTGGCCCTCGCGGGCTTGCATGTCAAGGGGCGCGCACTTGCCCGCGGCGTCGGGATGCCTCGGCACGTCATCGTGGACGGCGGCCATGCAGCCGGCAAGCGCTTGCGCGACTATGCTTTCTTCGGCGATCCGGACGATCCGCGCACCGCCCTGCTGATCGAGTGCGGCCAGCACTGGGAGCGTGCCGCGCCCAAGGTCGCGCGCGAGGCCCTGCTGCATTTCCTCGCGCACTTCGGGCAGCTCGACGCGGAACTCGTCCCGCCCCGGCCGCCACCCGACCAGCAGGTGATCGAGGTTTCCGACGCCATCACCATCACCTCCGAGGATTTTGCATTCGTCGTTCCGGTGCAGGGTCTTGCCGTGATTCCCGAGGCCGGCACGGTGCTCGCCATCGATGGCGGCAATCTCATTCGTACTCCCTACGATGCGTGCGTGCTCATCATGCCCACTCGACGCCCGCGAGTCGGCGAGACCGCAGTGCGGCTCGGACGCGTGCTGACCTGATACGAGGCCCGCGGGCCGGCGAGACCGCCGTGCGGGTCGGACGCGTGCTGCCCTGATATGGGGCCGCGGTCGGCGATCGTGAACACCGCGCATCACCTCGGGACGCTCGTTTCGGTATCGCTGCCTGGCGTGGGTTCCGGGGTGTCGTACCAGTAGCGTCGCTGCCGATCCCGCGCCGCCGAGACTTCGGGCACTCCTGGATGGCGAAAACGTACGGTGATCGCTCCCTGGAGATCGGTACGCGCAATCACCGCGCCGCCGGCGCGGTAGCGATCGATGACGTCCGCGCGCGGATGCCCGAAACGATTCCGGTAACCGGCTGTGAAAATCGCGACCCGCGGTGCCGTCGACTCCACAAACGCGGGCGTGGATGAGGTGCGCGAGCCGTGGTGCGGCACGACGATCGCGTCAGCGCGCAGCGGTGCGTGCCGCGCGATCAAGGCGGCTTCGCTGCGGGCCTCGATGTCGCCCGTGAGCAGGATGCTTCCGGAGGCCGATTCGATGCGCAGGACACACGACATATCGTTGGTCTTCGGCTTGAGCGACGCATAAGCTTCTGGCGCCGGATGCAGCATGGTGAATTCGACGCCGTCCCAGGTCCAGCGCTGGCCGTCCCGACAGCGCACGACGTCGCCCGGCGCGCCCCACCAGAGCGGCTCGCTATGACGCACGGACGAGAGCAGCCTGGCGACCGGCACCGTCTGCAGCAGGGAACGGGCGCCGCCGCTATGGTCGCTATCGAGGTGCGACACCACGAGTGCCGACAGCCTGCGGATGCCGGAGGCGCGCAGGAATGGCGCAATCACCCGGCTGCCGGCGTCGGCCTCGTCCGTGTAGCGCGGTCCGGCGTCGTAGAGCAGGGTATGCAGCCGGGTACGGACCGCCACGGCGAGCCCCTGTCCGACGTCGAGCACGGTGATCTCGAAGTCACCATGGGCGGGCATCGGCGGCTCGACCACAAAGAGGGGCGAGAACCACAGGGCGCCGAAGGCGCGCAGCGGCACGCCGGGCGGCGCCAGCAGCAACAGAACACCGGCCAGTGAAGTGACGACGGCCCATGCGGCCGGCGCGTGCTGTTGCCAGGTCGCGCCCGGCAGTTGTGCCAACCACACGAGCGGTACCATTAAGCAGGCGAATACGCCATGCGCGAGCTGCCACAACCAATCGACGGGCAAAACGATTGCTGCGAGAGCGAGGGGAACCACCGCAAACGTCACGACCGGTATGGCGAGCGCATTGGCCACCGGCGTGACCAGAGAGACCTGCTGGAACACCGCGAGGGTGAGCGGCACCAGGCCCACCGTGACCACCACTTGCGCGTGCGCCGCAGCGCGCAACGACCGCGCGAGGGAGTCCGTCCAGGCAAGCGATGGCGAATGGAGGCGTGCGGTACCCGCATAGAGCAAAAGACCCACGGCCGCGAAGGAGAGCCAGAACCCTGGGGTCAGCCCCGCCCAGGGATCGAAGAGCAGAACGATCGCCAGCGCCCATAACCAAACCATGCGCGCCGTGCCCGGACGACCGAGCCACAGCCCGGCGGCGGCCACGGCGAGCATGACGAAAGTGCGCTGCGCCGGAACCTGCGCGCCGGCCAGCAGCATGTAGCCGAACGCGGCGAACGCGCCAGCGAGCGCCGCGACACGCCGCGCCGGGGTGCGGGTGGTGAGCCAGACGCTGCGCCGCGCGAGCGCGTACACAACCGCCGCGACAAGGGCGGCGAAGATGGTGACGTGCAATCCCGAAATCGAGATCAAATGGGTGATGCCGGTGCGGTTGAAGACCAGCCACTGTGCTTCCGGAATAGCGCGCTGCTCGCCGATCGCCAGTGCGACGATCACACCCGCGTAGGCTGCGCCTGCGAGCGCCGCCGCGCCCCGATCACGGATGTTCTCGCGGGTCCGTTGCACGTGATCGGACACTCGTCCTGCGAAGTCGGCCAAGCGCGCGTTGTCCGCGTTCATCCGCACGTAGCCGGTAGCCCGCAAACCGTTCTGCAGCAGCCAGGCTTCGAGGTCGTAGCCGTGCGGATTGACGTTGCCGTGCGGCCGTTTCAATCGAACGGTCAGGCGCCATTGCTCGCCGGCACGCAGGCGAGGCACGTCGCTGCCCGGCTTTCCGCGTTCCGCCGGATACCACGCGAGCGACAGCCGGTTGGGTACGGTCGCACCGGCCGTCAGCACGTCCTGGACCGCGAACGCAAAGCGGGTGCCCTGTGGCGATCGCGTCGGCAAGTCGTCGATCACGCCGACCAGGGTGAGGTCCGAACCTTCCCAATCCGGCGACAGCGCGTCGGCCAGGCGCACGTCGGCCCGCCACGCCGCATAATCGAATCCGGCACATGTCATCGCCGCAATCACCAGACCCGGCACGACAAAGCGGCGCAGCGCGGTGCATGGGCGTTGGACGTGAGCGAGCCTGGCCGCGACCAGGATCACCAGGGCTGCTAGTGCATACGTTCCCGCCGCGGGGAGCGTGGGCTGCCACTGCAGCGCCACGCAGCCTGCGGCGAAGCCGGCCAGGGCAGCTGGAAGGGAATGCATGGGGACGCCAAACGGTCGCCCCCGGCGATCACGGCGTCGTGCTTCGCGGGCGGAACGAACGGCGAGATCGAGCGTAGCGGAGGGCCCGCAGCGTGCCTATCGTCCGCATGGACGAGCGCCGCCTGCTCGGATGGGGACCTGGCACCACGGCACGCGCCGTCTGCACGGCCGACGCAACGTCAATCGGGATCGTCGTTGCCGTACCTGGCGAGCTCGACCAGGTTACCGTCCGGATCGCGGATGTAGATGGAACGGATGGCGCCGAGCGCGCCGGTGCGGGTCACCGGGCCCGCCTCGATCGGTACGCCGCACGCGGCGAGATGTGCCGCGACCGCCTCGATCGTCTCGGCGACCACGAAGCAAAGGTCGGCCGCTCCGGGCACGGGTCGCGCGGCGACCGCAGCCACGTCGGCGCCATGCAAGTCCGGCGATTGCCCGGTTTGGTGAAGATTGAGCTTCTGCCGTCCGAACGCAAGGGCCTTGCGCCCCTGCCCGAAGGTCACCTCGCGCATGCCGAGGACCTCGGTGTAGAAGCGCAGGGTCGCGGCGACGTCGCGACACGTCAGCACGACGTGGTCGATCCGCTCGACGGTCAGCATGCGGCGCGCTCCGTCACCGTCCTCGCGCGCGCAACACGATCTGGGTGCAGCGAAAGAGCGCGATCGCCCGGCCGTCCGCCTGGCGCGTCACGGTCGCGTCCCACACCTGCGTGCTATTGCCCAGGTGCGCGGGTCGAGCAACACAGGCGAGAACGCCCTCGCGGGCCGTGCCGAGGAAGTTGCTTTTGAGCTCGACGGTGGTGAAGCCCTCGGCGCCTACGGGCAGGTGCGCGATGCAACCATAGCCGCACGCCGTGTCCGCGAGGGCGATCACCGTGGCCGCATGCAAGTAACCATTGGGTGCCAGGAATTGCGGCTGGATGGCGATCTCGGCCGCCAGGAAGCCTTCTTCGATCGCGACCACCCGAAAGCCGAATAGCTCGGGAAGGTGCCCCTGGCCGCGTTCGTTAAGCCGATCCAGCGTCACGTCGGCACGCAGCATGCCGTGTCCTTCCCATGGCTATCGGACAGGTGCAGACCATCGCCGCGATAGACGCCGTACCGCACGCCCTCGCCCCCCGCGGATTTTACGTCGTACATGAGGCGATCGGCGAGCGCGGTGATCACCCGCGGCTCGGCAGGCATGTCCTCGAACGCCACGACGCCGATCGAGAAGCCGATGGGCAAGTCGGCCATCGCGGCCGCTGCGAGCAAGGCCGCGTGCAGCTTGCCGCAAACCCGTGGCGAGCCTTCGGCGCTAGCGCCGGGCATCAGCACGGCGAACTCGTCCCCGCCGAGGCGAGTGACGACATCGGTCGAGCGCACGCTCGCCACCAGAGTCCTGGCGATGCGCCGCAAGGCATCGTCGCCGACCACGTGGCCCTGCGAGTCGTTGAGCGCCTTGAAGCGATCCACGTCGATAATGGCGAGCACGAATGGCGTACCCTCGCCGGCCAGGGCGCGATTGCAGCGCTCCAGCTGGGCATCGAATGCGGCCCGATTGCCGACGCCGGTCAGGGGATCGCTGCGGGCGCGGCGCCGTTCCTGCTCGTAACGCACCTCGAGCCGGCGGCGATGATGGACCTCGACCATGGCGCGGCGCCCGGCGAGTCCGATCGGAATGGTCAGGAGCACCAGCGCCGCGAGCGCGAAGCCCAGCATCCGGCGCGCATACCCCGCATGGTCTGCGAGCGCGTCAGGCTCGTCGATGGCGGCAAATGCGAACAGCGGGGCATTCGCCACGGGCACGAACACGGCGTGGGTGGCGGTGTGGTTCGTCACTACCTGCGCGCGACCACTGTCAGCGGCGGCCGCCGACAATGCCCGGGCGATCGTGGCCTCTTCAGGCGCTGCGTCGCGGCCCGCGTGCTGGGCGACGATCGCACCCTCGACGGCGGTAATGAGCCCGCTTCGTGCGCGCGCCGGAAACCGCAAACTTCCCTCGAGCCCGAGGAGTTGCGCTGGCTTGATCGTCGCGCCGATCGCGGTAGGGAGGTCATGTTCGGCGACGACGGTCGTCACCGTGTCCGCCATCGACGCATCGACCACTGGGGCCTCGGCCCTTCGGGCATTGGCCATTTGCGCGGTGGTCGCTTGCGCGGTGGTCGATTGCGCGGTGGTCGATTGCGCGGTGATCGATTGCGCGACCTTCGTGAACGCCGCCGAAGACCCAGAGACCACGTCGGTTCGCCCACCCTTTCCGACCGCGCCCATCGACGTTCGCGCCTCGAGGTAGGCGAGCGTCAGGGAGGCGTGCTGTGCGGTAAGGCGGGCCGTGGCGCCGAGATCGTCGATGGCCGCCTCGACGGCGCGCTGACGGCTCATCGCGATTTCGTAACCGGCGAATGCGGCGATGGCCCCAGCCGCGACAGCCCAGAAGGCCAGGTAGTGCGAGAGCACCCGAAACGTA
>JBDSND010000156.1:0-25657 GCA_039915505.1 Casimicrobiaceae bacterium | reverse complement strand
GATCGCGCTGTCGGCTTTCGCGGCGATCCTGCCGATCGTGCTCGCCCCGGTCGTCGTCGGCCTCTTCTGGCGCACGCTCGTGCTCGCCCCCGATTTCGGCCTGGTCGACCTCGTCACCCGCGCTCTGGGCCTTGGCAGTCACAACTGGCTGGGCGACCCGCAGCTCGCCCTGATCTCGGTGATCGCCATCCATACGTGGCAATGGACGCCGTTCGCGTTCTTGGTGATCCTGGCGAGTCTCGCATCGCTGCCGCCCGACGTCTACGAAGCCGCGCGCATCGATCGCGCGAGCCCGTTCCAGCGCTTCGTGCATATCACTTTGCCGCTGATCCGGCCGGCGATCGTGGTGGTGATCATCATGCGCATGATGATCGCGCTGTCGGCCTTTGCGGCGATCTACGCCGCCACCGGGGGCGGTCCCGGAACATCCACCGAGATCCTCAACCTGTATGCGTACCGCACGTCGTTCGCGGAGCTGAACCTCGGCTACGGCGCGTCGCTTGCGATGATCCTGCTCGGCATCACCCTGGCGGTGTCGTTCCTGTTGTTCCGCATCCGGAAGGCGAAGTGAGCGCGCGCAAGCTCCGTGGCCTAGCGCTGACCGGCCTCGCCGCGCTGTTGCTGTCGGTGTGGGTGGTACCGGTGGTGTGGGGCCTGCTGACTTCGTTCAAGACCGAGCGCGACGTGCTCGCCTATCCCCCGCGTTTCATCTTCTGGCCGACCCTCGATAACTACCGCGAGGTGCTTTTCGGCTCCGCGTCGATCCTGCCCAACCTGGCGTCGAGTCTGATCGTGACGGTCGGCGCGACGGTTGCCACGATGCTCTTCGCGATCCCAGCCGCGTATGCCCTGGCACGCCTGAATCTCCCCGCGAAGCGTCGCTCTGGCTTCTACGTCCTGGCGACCCAGATGCTACCGCCGGTCGGACTCATCATTCCGTACTACCTCGTGCTGCAGAAGCTGGGCGCGCTCGATACCTATTCGGGCCTGACGGTGATCTACTTGACCTTCTCCCTGCCGTTTGCGATCTGGCTGATGGTGTCCTACTTCGAGGACATTCCGCAGGAGATGGAGGAAGCCGCGCTGCTCGACCGCGCCGGGCGGCTGCGCACGCTGTGGTACGTGATTCTGCCCCAGGTGCGCGGCGGGATCGCCGTGACGACCATCTTCGTGTTCCTCAACGCCTGGAACGAATTCCTGTTCGCGGTGGTGCTGGGCGGCAACCGCGTGCGGCCGGTCACCGTCGCCATGTACAACTTCATCTCGGTCGAACAAACCCTCTGGGCGAAGCTCGCCGCGGGCGCCATGGTGGCGATGGCGCCGGTGATCATTCTGGGCATTCTCGCGCAGCGGCACATCGTCAAAGGCCTGACCGTCGGCGCAGTCAAGGGCGGAGGCAGGCGATGACCGGCGTGGGCGCGGTGCGGCTCGAGGGTGTGGTCAAGCGGCACGGCGCGTTCACGGCCCTGCACGGCATCGATCTGGCGATCGAGCCAGGCGAATTCTTCGCGCTGCTCGGCCCGTCCGGATCAGGCAAGACCACCACTCTGCGGATCCTCGCCGGTCTCGAACCGCACGATGCCGGACGGGTCTATCTCGATGGCGTGGATGTGAGCAGCAAGGAGCCCGGCGAGCGCGACGTGGCGATGGTGTTCCAGAGCTACGCCCTGTATCCGCACATGTCGGTCGCCGAAAACATCGGGTTTCCCCTGCGCATGATCGGCACGCCCCGTGACGAGATCGCGCGGTCGGTGCGCGAGGCCGCGGTGCTGGTGCACATCGAACATCTCCTGGATCGCAAGCCGGGCCAACTCTCGGGCGGGCAGCAGCAGCGCTGTGCGCTCGCCCGTGCCATTGTGCGCAAGCCGCGCCTCTTTCTGCTCGACGAGCCGTTGTCCAATCTCGACGCCAAACTGCGGCTAGAGACGCGGGTGGAGCTGCGCAAGCTGCAGCGCGCGCTAGGGGTCACGGCGGTCTATGTGACCCATGACCAGGAGGAGGCGATGACCGTCGCCGACCGCATGGCGGTATTCATGGAAGGCCGCATCGTGCAGTTCGGCACCCCGACCGACGTGTTCGACCACCCCGCATCGGTGACCGTCGCGGCGTTCATCGGCAGCCCGCCGATGAACTTCTTGCCGGCACGGGTCGAGGGCGGCGCGGTGCGGATCGGCGACGCCCGCGTCGACGGGGCGGGCGCCTTCGGGCCGGACGGTCCGGTCACCCTCGGCGTACGGCCCAGTGCGCTGCGGCTCGCCGACGCCGGCATCCCGGCGAAGGTGGATCTCGTCGAGAATCTCGGCGACAGTTCGATCCTCGACCTGCAGGTCGACGACGCCATTGTCAAAATGCGCTCCGAGGGCAGGGCCAGCGCGCACGAGGGCGACGTCGTCCATCTCAGCTTTGCGCCGGACACCGTCCACCTTTTCGACGTGACCACCGGGGTGCGACGCAACGGGCGTTCCACCGATCAGAGGTAAGTAGGGTTAGAGTGACGTTATCTTCGACAGCGTCCTTTAGGCGACGTCCATCGGTTAACTCGAGTCTGACCCTATTTCCTTCTAATGCAGTAATGGGGTCAGATCAAGTTAGTTGTCGCGGGCATTCTCTTAGGCAGCGTCCGTCGGTAACTTGATCTGACCCCATTACCAATGGGTCGGACTCCATCACCGTCGCGTGGTTGCGGTACGCTCGCGGCTTCGACCGCTCGACCGGTGCCACGTGACCGCTTACCCACACCTGCTTGCCCCGCTCGACCTCGGCTTCACCACCCTCGCCAACCGGGCCTTGATGGGCTCGATGCATCTCGGGCTCGAGGAAGCGCCGCAAGGCTTCGATCGCCTTGCGGCGTTTTTCGCCGCTCGTGCGCGCGGCGGCGTGGGACTGATGGTGACGGGGGGTATTGCGCCGAACCTGGCCGGCCGCGCCGAGCCGCGCGCCTCGCAACTCTCCTACCCGTGGCAGGTCGGCAAGCACCGCACGATCACCGACGCGGTGCATGCCGCCGGCAGCAAGATCGCCATGCAGATCCTGCACGCGGGACGCTATGCCTATCACCCGCTGTCGGTCGCGCCCTCGGCGGTCAAGTCGCCCATCACGCCGTTCAAGCCGCGCGCGCTCACCGGTTGGGGCGTGAAGAAGACCATCGCCGCCTACGCGCGTTGCGCGATGCTGGCGCAGCGCGCCGGGTACGACGGCGTGGAGATCATGGGCTCGGAGGGCTACCTCATCAACCAGTTCGTCGTGCCCAGGACCAACCTGCGCGACGACGACTGGGGCGGGACGTTCGAGCGGCGGATGCGTTTTCCCGTCGAGGTGGTCGCGCGTACGCGTGACGCGGTCGGTCCCGACTTCATCATCATCTACCGGCTGTCGATGCTCGACCTCGTCGAAGGCGGCAGCACCTGGGACGAGGTGGTGGCGCTGGCCAAGGCCGTTGAAGCCGCCGGGGCGACCCTCATCAACACCGGCATCGGCTGGCACGAGGCGCGCATTCCCACCATTGCGACCATGGTGCCCCGAGGCGCGTTCACCTGGGTCACCCGGCGCCTCAAGGGCGACGTGCGTATCCCGCTCATCACCACCAATCGCATCAACGACCCGGCGGTGGCGGAGGCGATCATTGCCCGTGGCGATGCCGACATGGTGTCGATGGCGCGTCCCTTCCTCGCCGACCCGGACTTCATGCGCAAGGCTGCCGCTGGCCGCGCCGACTCGATCAATACCTGCATCGCCTGCAACCAGGCGTGCCTCGACCACATCTTCGCGCGCGGGCTCGCCACCTGCCTCGTCAACCCGTACGCGGCGCGCGAGACCGAGCTGGTGTCGACCCTCGCCGTCGAACCCAAGCGCATTGCCGTGGTCGGCGCCGGACCGGCGGGACTCGCGTGCGCGGTCACCGCGGCCGAGCGCGGTCACGTCGTG
The DNA here is from genome assembly GCA_039915505.1 of Casimicrobiaceae bacterium. Classification (GTDB taxonomy): domain Bacteria; phylum Pseudomonadota; class Gammaproteobacteria; order Burkholderiales; family Casimicrobiaceae; genus CAIWHR01. The sequence continues at coordinate 21,733 of JBDSND010000156.1, read as the reverse complement.
ACCCTGTTCGAGGCGGCGGCGGAGATCGGCGGGCAGTTCAATCTCGCACGGCGCATTCCCGGCAAGGAAGAGTTCGCGGAGACGCTGCGCTACTACCGCACCCGCCTTGCGGAGCTCGGCGTCGCGGTCGAGCTCGGCCGGCGCGTGGACGCCGCGGCGCTCATCAGCTTCGATCGCGTGATCCTGGCGACCGGGGTCATGCCGCGGCGGCCGGAGATTCCCGGCATCGATCACCCCAAGGTCGCTGATTACGTCGAGGTGGTCGAGGGGCGTCGACGCATCGGACCGCGTGTGGCGATCGTTGGCGCCGGCGGCATCGGCTTCGACGTGGCCGAGCTCCTGACCCACGATGGCGACGCCAACATCACGGCTTTCGAGGAGGATGCGATTGCGGCGTTTCGCAGGGAATGGGGCATCGACGCCAGCTTCGCCGCCCGCGGCGGCATCATGCCGGCCCACGACGACACGTCGCCGCGCGAGGTGTGGCTGTTGCAACGCAAGGCTACCAAGGTCGGCGAGGGTCTCGCCAAGACCACGGGCTGGATCCGGCGCACCCTGCTCAGAAAGCGCGGCGTCACGATGCTCGCCGCGGTCGACTACCAGCGCGTCGACGATGCCGGCCTGCATATTGTGGTCGAGGGCAAGCCGCAGGTGCTCGCGGTCGACGACGTGGTGATCTGCGCCGGCCAGCTGCCCCAGCGCGAGCTCGTGCCGGGGCTGGAGGCGCTAGGCATCGAGTCGACCCTCATCGGCGGCGCCGACGTCGCCCTCGAGCTCGACGCCAAGCGGGCGATCGATCAAGGCACGCGCGTAGCCCTGGCCCTGTGAAGTCACCGCCAGTCTCGGCGGCATGCAGCGCGCGACCCGGACGCCGCGGCGCACCCGCCACCGATCGTGCCCGTCACATCATCTACACGATCTGCCTGGGTTGGCAATCGCTCCCAGGACGTGGCCCGGTCGGCGGCGCCGCGGGGCCGCCGTGCCTGCCCGCGCGACTTCGCTGCCCAGGTGCGCCCTGGCGCCGGCCGACGGGGCAAGCCGCCCATGCTGCACCCTGCCTTGACCGCAGAAAGCCGGCGCCACAGAATGCCCGGCTAGTCAAACGAACCCGTCAAATTACGCCAGCCGCCCTGCGGCCGATGGAGGAGTCATGAAAGGCACGTCACTCGGTATCGCCGCCGCCGCGGCGCTGTTCGCAATGCCCGCGACCGCGGAGCAGGTCACGTTCATGACCGGACCGCAAGGAGGATCGTGGATCCCGCTGGGCGGCGCGCTCAAGAGCATGTGGGAGCAGGCCGTGCCGGGCCTGTCGATCCAGCAGACGCCGGGGGCCGGCATCGCCAACGTGCGCGGCATCGACGAAGGCAAGGCCCAGATCGGCTTCGCCAACTCCGCCAGCACGGTCGATGGCGTGGAAGGCCGGGCACCGTATCCCAAGAAGACTACCAAGGTGTGCCAGGTCGCCAATCTCTATCCCCAGTACTTCCAGGTCGTCGCACTCAAGGACGCCAACGTGAAGTCGTTTTCCGACCTCAAGGGCAAGTCGCTCGTGACCCAGTCGCGCGGTAACACGGGTGAGCTGCTCACTGCCGAGATCCTGAAGATCAACGGCATGAACTATCAGTCGCTGTCGAAGGCGAACTTCCAGGCCGCTTACACCGACGCCGTGTCGATGATGAAGGACGGTCACGCGCAGGTGTTCACGCTCGGCACCACCTCGCCCGCATCGGCGGTCATGGATCTCGCCAGCGCGCGCGACATCGACCTGGTCCCGGTCGACGACAAGACCATGGGTGAGTTGCGCAAGATGAATCCCGGCTACCACAAGCTGATGATCAAGGCGGGCACCTATCCGAAGCAGGACAAGGACGTACCGGTGATCGGCTACACGACCCATGTGGTCGCGGCCTGCGACCTGTCGGAGGACACGGTCTACAAGATGACCAAGGCCATGGCGGGTCACATCAAGGACATGGCGGCGGTGGTGAAGCCGATCGACGGCCTGACCGTCAAGGACATGGCGACCGACATCGGCGTGCCGTTCCACAAGGGTGCCGCCAAGTTCTACAAGGAATCGGGCGTCATGTAAGGCCGGCTGCGGCGGGGGCGGGGCCTATCCCTGTCCCCGTTCCCGGTGCGATCGTCCTTGGCCACGCCACCCGTCGTCGTCGTCTCCGAAGAAGCGCAGGCGACCGCGCCCACCAGCGCGGCGCTGCGGGGCATCGTCCATGCTGTGGCGATCGCCATGTCGCTGTACCACATGTACGTCGCGGGCTTCGGTCCCCCTGAGGCGATCATCTTCCGCGGCGTCCACCTGCTGTTCGCCCTGACGCTGGTTTTCCTGCTCTATCCGACCCGACCGGGGCGGCCCGCGTGGCGGGTCGCCGATGCCGCCCTGCTGGCCCTGGGATTCGGGTTCGTGCTGCACATCCTGGGGAACTACGACTACTTCATCAACCGCATCATCTATATCGACGATCTCACCATCGTTGACCGCTTCTACGCCGTCGTGGCGGTGGTGATCGTGCTGGAGGCTACGCGACGGGTGATCGGGCTCGCGCTGCCGCTCACCGCCATCGCCTTCCTCATCTACGCGTTGGGTTTCACCCACGTGAAGCTCGACGTGCTCCTCGAGCAACTCTATCTCTCCACCGAGGGCATCTTCGGCTCGACTCTGGGGGTTTCGGCAAGCTACGTGATGCTGTTCGTGCTGTTCGGCGCCTTCATGGAAAAGAGCGGCACCGGCCAGCTCTTCATGGATTTCGCGATGTCCATCACCGGCCATTCCGCCGGCGGGCCGGGCAAGGTGTCGGTGGTGTCGTCGAGCCTGTTTGGCACGGTGTCAGGTAGCGCGGTGGCCAACGTAATGGTCGATGGTCCGATCACCATCCCGCTCATGAAGCGCACCGGCTTTCGACCGGCGTTCGCCGCTGCGGTGGAAGCGGTGGCCTCGACGGGCGGCCAGATCATGCCGCCGATCATGGGTGCGGCCGCCTTCGTGATGGCGGAATTCCTGGCCGTGCCGTACGCCCAGGTCGCGCTGTGGGCGGCCATCCCGGCGCTGCTCTATTACGTCGCGGTGTTCTTCTCCGTGCATTTCGAGGCCAAGCGGCACAAGCTCGCCGGCGTACCCAAGGCAGAGCTGCCGCGCTTCGTTCACGTCATGGCCCATCGTGGCCACCTGTTCCTGCCCATCCTGGTGGTGCTGTTCGGACTGATGCTCGGCTATTCGGCGCCGCTGTGCGCCCTCGCTGGCGCGCTGTCGTGCATTCCCATCGCGCTGCTACGGGCCACCACTCGCGAGGGCATCGGCTGGCGCAGCGTGGTCGACGCCCTGATCGAAGGCGCGCGCAACACGCTCGCCGTCGCCATGGCGTGCGCGTGCGCGGGCATCGTGATCGGCGCCGTCAGCATCACCGGGTTGGGCATCGTGTTCACCCAGTTCGTGGTGGCGCTCTCGCAGGACTCGCTGATCCTCGCGCTGGTGCTGACCGCGATGGCGGGGATTGTGCTCGGCATGGGCATGCCGACCACGCCGGCCTACATCGTGATGGTGTCCCTGCTCGTGCCCGCACTCATCAAGCTCGGGGCCGTGACCCCGGCGGCACACATGTTCGCGTTCTATTTCGCCATCCTGTCGGCGATCACCCCGCCGGTGGCGCTCGCCGTCTTCGCGGCGGCGGGCCTCGCCCGAACCAGCATGTGGCAGGCCGGCTGGGAATCGATGCGGGTCGCGGCGCCGGCCTACATCGTGCCGTTCATGTTCGTCTACGAGCCGGCGCTGCTGATGGTTGGGGAATGGACAACCATCGCGACCTCGACGCTGACCGCGGTGCTCGGCGTGATCTGTCTCTCATCGGGACTCATGGGCTATCTGCGACGGCCGTGCGCCATGTGGGAGCGGGCGCTGCTGGTCCTCGCTGCGATCCTGCTGATCAAGCCGGGGTATCTCACCGATGCGCTGGGCATCGGCCTGCTGGTGATCCTGTTCCTGGTGCAGCGTTCAATGGAGCGTCGCGCCCCGGTGGTGAAGGGCGCCAGCGACTGACCCACCGCACGCGCCGGCTCCCCAGGCCAGGCGCCCACGGAACGCGCGGCAAGCTCATCATGAACGGCGCCGCTGCCGAGGCCGGCTGCGGGGTCGGTCGGCGGGAAGCCGAAGGCGCGCTGCGCTGTTGAGGGTAGAAAGCCGGGCCCCGGCACCTCAAACCGGCCGTAACGCGGCGGGGAATCGCCTGGGAACAGGGTAAGTGAGAAGAGTGTGCGCTCACATCTTCCCTCCCCGGAATTCCCTCAAACCTCGGTCGCCCGCAAAAAATTTCCGACGCGTGTCGAATCGGGCGTGTCCCGTTCGACGTAAGCCGGTGGAGGGTCGCGGCAGGCCGTGCGTTGCCACCCCGAATCGATGAACAAACCCCAGGAGACGTGCGATGCGTGTGATGGTGATCGTGAAGGCCAGCCAGGAATCGGAGTCGGGCAGGATGCCGAGTCGCGAGTTGATGCAGGCGATGGGGGATTTCAACGAAGCGCTGGTGAAGGCCGGCGTGCTGCTCGCTGCCGAGGGGCTGCATCCCACCTCCAAGGGCATGCGGGTGCACTTTTCGGGCAAGGCGCGCACGGTGACGGTCGGGCCTTTCGCGGAAACAAACGAGCTGATCGCGGGGTTCTGGCTTTGGCAGGTGAACTCGATGGAGGAAGCGGTGGAATGGGTCAAGCGCTGCCCCAACCCGATGGAGAGTGCTTCCGATATCGAGATTCGCCCGGTGTTCGAAGCGGCTGACTTTGGCGAAGCCTGCTCACCCGACTCGGAGGCGCAGGAGCAGCGGCAGCGGGCGAGCGCTGCGAGTCGCGCCAACGTGCGCTGAGCTGCTGTCCATACCCACCAGACGGAGACGACGATGATCCAGCCTTACCTCTTTTTCGACGGCACCTGCGAAGCGGCCGTGGAGTTCTATAAGCGTGCGCTCGGCGCCAAGGTCGAGATGCTGATGCGATACAAGGAGAGTCCCGAGCCGCCGCCTTCAGGGATGTTGCCGCCGGGCTCCGAGAACAAGATCATGCATGTCAGCCTGCGCATCGGTGACTCGGTGGTGATGGCGTCCGACGGCATGTGCCACGGCGAGAGTCGATTCGCCGGCTTTTCACTGTCCCACAGCGTCAAGGACGAGGCCGAGTGCGATCGGGTTTTCGCGGCACTCGGCGAAGGTGGCAAGGTGCAGATGCCCCTGGGGAAGACGTTCTGGTCGCCGCGATTCGGGATGTTGACCGATCGCTTCGGAGTGGGTTGGATGATCTCGGTCGAGGCCTGATCGCGCTTCCCATGTCCCTCTCGAGGCGACGCCAGGCCGGCGCTCGCCTGCATCCGGCCTGGACGAACCTCCGTCTCCCGCGTTCGGGCGCGCAGCGCGTCCTCGACGCGAGAACGCTGGCCGACGAAAATTCCGTGCGCATCGGTTGCGCGTCGCCACCGGTCGCATTGGGCTCCGACGGATCGCGTGAATGCCACGCCGCGGACTGGAAGCCAACGCAGCACTCGCACGCGCATCCTGCATGCGAGAATCGACGGCGGTCGGCGCATCGCCCTACGGAGGTTAGCTTGGCATACATGCTATTGATCATCGAGCCCTCGGGCCAGCGCAGCACGCGCTCGGAAGCCGAAGGGCGGCAGCTTTACCAGCGCATGCTGGACTTCGGCGCCGATCTCAAGGATCGGGGCCTCTTGCAGGCGAGTCAGGCACTGCGCTCCGACCGCGAGGGCGTTCGCGTGCAGATGCGCGGCGGCAAGCCTTCGCTGGTCGACGGACCGTTCTCGGAGACCAAGGAAATGGTCGGCGGCTTCTTTCTTGTCACGTGCGAGAGCAAGGACGATGCCCTCGCCATCGCCGAGGCGTGCCCGGCTGCGGAGTGGGCGACCGTCGAGGTGCGCGAGCTCGGCCCCTGCTTCATGTGACCAACGACCTCGACGCAGCGGGTGTACGTCGCACGGTCGATGCCGTCTGGCGGATCGAATCCGGCCGGATCATCGGTGCGCTCACGCGACTCATGCGCGACGTCGGCGTGGCCGAGGAGCTCGCCCAGGATGCGGTAGTCGCCGCCCTCGAGCAATGGCCCGCGACCGGCGTGCCCGACAACCCCGGCGCCTGGCTGATGACAAGCGCACGACGGCGGGCGATCGATCGGATCCGCCGCCGCGAGCTGCACGCCCGCAACGCGGATGCGCTCGCATTCGAGATCGAGTCGCAGCTCGCGGACGCCGCACCACCATCGGCGGAATCCGTGGTGGAGGCCACCTTCGACGATCCCATCGGCGACGATCTGCTGCGCCTCGTGTTCATCGCCTGCCATCCAGTGCTGTCGCGCGAGGCGCGCGCCGCGCTCACCCTGCGCCTGGTTGGCGGCCTGACCACGGTCGAGATTGCGCGCGGCTTCCTCGTGTCCGAAGCGACGATCGCCCAGCGCATCGTGCGCGCGAAGCGCACCCTGACCGAGGCACGCGTGCCGTTCGAGCTGCCACCCGGCCCGGAACTCGGCATCCGGCTCGCCTCGGTGCTCGAAGTGATCTACCTGATATTCAACGAAGGCTACGCGGCGACGTCAGGTGCGGACTGGACGCGACCGGCATTGTGTGAGGAGGCGATGCGACTCGGCCGGATCCTCGCCGGTCTCGCGCCGGACGAGCCCGAGGTGCACGGGCTCGTGGCGCTGATGGAAATCCAGGCGTCGCGGTTGCGGGCGCGAAGCGGTCCACAAGGCGAGCCCGTGCTGCTGCTCGATCAGGATCGTGCGCGTTGGGATCGCCTGCTCATCGGCCGGGGCTTGGCCGGGCTGCATCGTGCCGAGGTGCTCGCTGCCGCGCCGAGTACGTCTCAAGGGCTCGGTCCGTATGCCTTGCAGGCAGCGATCGCGGCCTGTCATGCCCGCGCGCCGGCCGCGGCCGACACCGACTGGGCGGGGATCGCGGCGCTCTACGACGCACTCTCGCAAATCGCACCATCACCGGTGATCGAGCTCAATCGCGCGGTGGCCTTGGCGATGGCGTTCGGGCCCGCGGTGGGCCTCGAGGTGGTGGAGCGCTTGACCCGCGAGCCTTCGCTCGCGGACTATCATCTGCTGCCGAGCGTGCGCGGCGATCTTCTGTACAAGCTCGGCCGCCATGCGGAGGCAAAGGCGGAGTTCGAGCGGGCCGCGCAGATGACCCAAAACGTCCGCGAGCGGGCGCTGCTGCAGTCACGCGCGGCGGGGTGCGCGGCCGGGACGGGCTGAGGCACGTGTTGGAGTTGCGATCGCGCGTGATGCGGGCGGAACGAATGCCGTCACCAAGGCAGTATGCGGCCGCACCTCGCCAGCGCGCTGCGGGGTGGACACATGCAATCTGCACTCGTACACCGCGCCGTCGCGCTTGCGCCGGACCCGTCCTTCTGCTTGAATCCAGCAGGTTCCCAATCTTCGCGGGAAACACCGCGGCGCCTCTTTTCCGAGTTTCTAGTGACCTGGTCCATCGTCGCCCGTGATGCGAGCGGTGCCTTCGGCATTGCCATTGCCAGTCGCTTTTTCGCCGTCGGGCTGCTCTGTCCACACGCCCGTAGCGGCGTCGGGGCGCTTTCAACTCAGGCGCTGGTGAATCCGCTCTACGGCGCCCGAGGGATCGCGCTCTTGGCGGCGGGGCAGGCGCCCGACGCGATCGTACGCGAGCTCACGGCCGCGGACGACGGTCGCGACCACCGGCAGTTGCACGTGATCGACGCGCAAGGTCGCACCGCTACCTGGACCGGCGCGGCGTGCATCGACTGGTGCGGTCATACCCACGGCGAGGACTATTCCATCGCCGGGAACATGCTCGCGGGTCCCGATGTGATCGCTGCCACGGCGCAAGCCTACGAAGCCAGCGCCGGCCTGCCGTTTGCCGAGCGGCTGCTCGCGGCGCTCGACGCTGGTGACGCGGCCGGGGGTGACAAGCGCGGTCGGCAAGCCGCTGCCCTGCTGATCGTCGACAGCGAGGAATACCCGGCGCTCGGCCTGCGGGTGGACGACAGCGAGACGCCATTCCACGAGCTGCGGCGGTTGTACGAGAAAAGTCTGGAGCGCTTCCAGCCCTTTGCCGCGTGCCTCCCCAGCCGAGCCCGTCCGGCTGGCGTTACCGACCGCGTGGAGATCGACCGCGCCGTGGTGCAATTCACCGCGGCGCGCGCGGCCCGCGCCAAAGCATGACATCGCTGCTCGAGGTGCGCGACCTTCGAGCGACGTTCGCCGTCGAAGGCGGAAGCTTCACGGCGGTAGACGGGGTAAGTTTTTCGGTCGAGGCGGGCCGCACCCTCGGCATCGTCGGCGAATCGGGCTGCGGCAAGAGCGTCACGGCGTTGTCGATCATGGGCCTGGTGCCGCAGCCGCCGGCGCGGCTGCAAGGCGAGGTCCTATTCCACGGCCGGAATCTGCTCACGCTCGACGCGGCGTCGATGCGCGCGCTGCGCGGCGACCGCATCTCGATGATCTTCCAGGAGCCGATGACCTCGCTCAATCCGGCGTTCACCGTCGGTGACCAGATCGCCGAGGTAATCTTGCGGCACCGGCCGGTCGGCGCCCGCGAGGCGCGAGACCAGGCGATCGAGATGCTGCGGCGGGTGCGCATTCCCTCGCCGGAGCGCCGCTACGACGATTACCCGCATCGACTGTCGGGCGGCATGCGCCAGCGGGTGATGATCGCGATGGCACTGGCCTGCGGCCCCCAGCTGCTGATCGCCGACGAGCCGACCACGGCGCTCGACGTGACCATCCAAGCGCAGATCCTCGACCTCATGCGGGTGCTGCGCGAGGAAACCGGTACCGCCATCATCCTCATCACCCACGATCTCGGTGTGATTGCCGAGGTCGCCGACGACGTCGCGGTGATGTACGCTGGACGCATCGTCGAGCACGCGCCGGTGGCGCGGATCTTTGCCGAGCCGCACCATCCCTACACCATCGGCCTGCTCGGCTCAATCCCGCAACTCGAGCGCGAGCAGACACGATTGGCAGTGATCGAGGGCCAGGTGCCGAGCCCAACCGCGCGCGTCACCGGCTGCCGCTTCCATCCGCGTTGCCCGTTCAAAGTGCGGCGATGCGTTGCCGAGGATCCGCCACTCGTCGACATCGAGCCCGGCCACCAGGCCGCGTGCTGGCGCGCACCGCTGATGGATGAAATGGGGTCAGATTAAATTACCGCTCATCGCGGAAGTGTGCCCAAGACCGGAAACGGTAATTTGATCTGACCCCATTGACGCCATTGACGCTGCCGGACCCCATTGACGCTGCCGCGCGTCTCGCCGCACCTCGGAAGTGTGCCCAGGACCTGAAACGATAATCTAATCTGACCCCATTAACGCAGCCGATGACCACCGCTCCCTTGCTCGCTGTCGAGAACCTGGTGAAGCACTTCCCGGTGCGCCGGGGCTTCTTCGGCCTTGCCAACGGAGTCGTGCACGCCGTGGATGGGGTGAGCTTCACGATCGGCGTGGGCGAGACGCTGGCCCTCGTCGGGGAATCGGGCTGCGGCAAATCGACGGCGGGCCGGCTCGTGCTGTGTCTGATCGAACCTACTGCCGGGCGGATCGTCTTCGACGGCGAAGATCTCACGTCACTGTCCGAAGCGGCGATGCGTCCGCATCGCCGGGCCATGCAGATCATCTTCCAGGATCCGTTCGCCTCGCTCAATCCGCGCATGACCGTGGGCCAGATGCTCGCCGAGCCGCTGTCTTTGCACGGACTTGCCACCGGCCACGAGAAGGCACGGGTGGCCGATCTCCTGCGCTGCGTCGGTCTCGCCCCCGAGCATGCCGCGCGCTATCCACACGAATTCTCCGGCGGCCAGCGCCAACGCATCGGTATCGCCCGGGCCCTGGCCGTCGAGCCTCGTCTGATCGTGTGCGACGAGCCTGTATCGGCCCTCGACGTGTCGATCCAGGCCCAGGTGATCAACCTCCTGCGCGACCTGCAGGCGCAGTTCGGATTGTCGTACATCTTCATCGCCCACGACCTCGCGGTCGTCAAGTTCATCGCCACCCGCGTTGCGGTCATGTACCTCGGCAAGATCGTGGAATATGCCGACAAGCGGGCGTTGTTCGCAGAGCCGCGGCATCCTTACACCCACGCGCTGCTCGGCTCAATCCCGCTGCCAGATCCAACGCGCAACCGCGATCGCGTGGTGCTCCAGGGCGACGTGCCCAATCCGATCGAGCCGCCATCGGGATGCCGCTTCCGTACCCGCTGCTCGCATGCCCGCGACCGGTGCGCAGCCGAGGAGCCACCGCTCACCGCGGGCGACGGCCACCTGGTGGCCTGCCATTTCTGGAAGGAGATCGCGGCGGCGCGGCCGCCGGCGGGGCGCGACGCGGGAGCGCCCGCCAACGCGCGGCTCGTCCGGCTGCAGGCCGCCTTCGCGGAGCGCTACACCCCGGCCGCCGCAACGTGACAACACCGCTATCTCCGGCCACCAATGGACGCGCTGTGGGCCACGATCGGCGCTACCATCGCCAGTTGGGACCGCGCGCGTTGGCGTCCGTAGCGCCACCGCACCGGCGCCATGCCTCGGACCCAGGCATGGCCGCGCCAACACCGAACCATTGAAGGGAGAGGCAACATGAACCTGCACGCGTCGTTCAAGACATTCGTCGTCGGCATCGCCTTGTTGGCGGCGTCGCTCGCCTCGGCGCAATCGACGTTACGCTTCGGTCTCGCGGAAGATCCCGACGTTCTGGATCCGACCCTGGCCCGGACCTTCGTGGGCCGGGTGGTGTTCGCGGCGTTGTGCGACAAGCTGTTCGACATCGACGAGAAGCTCGCGATCGTGCCGCAGCTCGCTACTTCGTACGAGTGGTCGACGGACAGCAAGGCGTTGACCCTCAAGTTACGCCAGGGCGTGACCTATCACGATGGCGAGAAATTCGACGCCGCTTCGGTCAAGTTCAACATCGAGCGACACAAGACGATGGCGGGTTCGAACCGACGCGGCGAGCTTGCGCCGGTGTCGACGGTGGACGTGGTCGACGACCAGACGGTGCGCCTCAACCTCACCGCTCCGTTCTCGCCGCTGCTGGCGGCGCTTGCTGACCGTGCCGGCATGATGGTGTCGCCGAAGGCCGCGCAAGCCGCGGGCGACAAGTTCGGCGCCAAGCCGGTCTGCTCGGGGCCGTTCAAGTTCGTCGAGCGGGTCGCCCAGGACCGGATCGTGCTCGAGCGCTTCCCGAACTACTGGAACAAGGGGGCGGTGTTCCTCGACAAGATCGTGTATCTGCCGATCGTCGATGCAACCGTGCGGCTCGCCAATCTACGCTCTGGCCAACTCGATTTCATCGAACGCATGGCGGCCTCCGACGTGCCGGGCCTCAAAAGCGATAGCCGCTTCAAGATCTCCAAGATCACCGAAATCGGCTACCAGGGCATCACGATCAACGTCGGCAAGAGCGACCTTGCCCAGAAGAACTCCCTGGGCAAGGATGCCAAGGTTCGCGAAGCCTTCGAACTCGCCCTCGACCGCGACGGCATCGTGCAGGTGGTGATGGAAGGCGAGGCGCAAGCGGGCAACCAGTGGGTGTCACCCGACAATCCGTTCTATGCCAAGAACGTGCCCGTGCCCAAGCGTGACGTCGCGCGCGCCAAGGCGCTGCTCAAGGAAGCGGGCGTGCCCAATCCATCCTTCACCCTGGTGACGCCGACGACCTCCGACGCCCAGAAAATCGCCCAGGTGATCCAGGCGATGGTCAAGGAAGCCGGCTTCGACGTGAAGATCCAGTCGACCGAGTTCGCCACGTCGCTTGACATGGCCGACAAGGGCCAGTTCGAGGCGTACGTGCTGGCGTGGAGCGGCCGCGCCGATCCGGACGGCAACATCTACAGCTTCGACGCGTGCAAGCAGCCGCTCAACTACGCCGGCTACTGCAAGCCGGAGGTCGACGAGATTCTCAAGCACTCGCGCACCGCGCGCGACCTCGGCGAGCGCAAGAAGGCGTACGAGGAGCTGGCTGCAATCGTGCTCAAGGATCGGCCGATCGTGTACCTGTATCACCGTGCCTGGCTATGGGCGTACACCAGCAAGCTGTCTGGCCTGCGTACGGTTCCGGACGGCCTTGTGCGCGTGCAGGGACTCAAGTTCCAGTGACGCGGTTGCCTACCATCAGCCCGACCGCGATACGGCGCGAGCCGTTGTCCTAAGGTCAGGATCCGGGTGTTGACTTTCCTCGTCCGGCGCGTGGCCACGATCGTGCCGACACTGCTGTTCGTGTCGATGCTGATCTTCGGACTGCAGCAGCTCCTGCCCGGCGATCCGGCGGTGGTGCTGGCCGGCGAGGACCGCGATCCCACCGTGGTCGCCTATCTGCGCGCCAAGATGCGTCTCGACGATCCGCTGCCGTTGCGCTACCTCTACTGGCTGGGCGGGGTGCTGCATGGCGACCTAGGCGAATCGATGCGCATGCAAAAGCCGGTCGTCGATCTGATCGCCGAAAAGCTGCCGGTCACCCTCGAGCTCGCCGGGATTGCGATCCTGATCGCGCTATCGATCGGCATTCCTGCAGGGATCGTGTCGGCGGTCTACAAGGACAGTGCGTGGGACTACGCCGCCAATGCGGTGGCGCTATGGGGCCTGTCGACGCCGAACTTCTGGCTGGGAATCATGCTGATCCTGCTGTTCTCGGTAACCCTGGGCTGGCTGCCGGCTTCCGGCTACGTGAGTCCGGCGGAGGATCTCAAGGGCAACCTCGCGGCGATGATCATGCCCGCCTTCGTGCTGGGCAACGCGATCGCCGCGGTGCTGATGCGTCATACCCGGAGCGCCATGCTGCAGGTGCTCTCGTCGGACTACGTGCGCACGGCGCGGGCCAAGGGCCTCGACGAGCGCGTGGTGGTGCTGCGGCACGGCCTGCGTAATGCGCTCACCCCCATCATCACCCTCGGCGCGCTGGAATTCGGGACGCTGCTCTCGGGGGCGGTGCTGACCGAGCAGGTGTTCACCATCCCCGGCTTCGGCAAGCTCATCGTCGATGCCGTGTTCAATCGCGACTACGCGGTGGTGCAGGGGGTCGTGCTGTTCACGGCGACGGCGTACATCACGTTGAACCTCCTCGCCGACATCGCCTATTACCTCGTCAACCCGAGGCTGCGCGGCTGATGGCGAGCGTGGCGATTCCGGCAGGGGCGCTGCCGCGCGAGCAGAGCCCCGGGGCGCGCGCCCTGCGCCGCCTCATCCGTCGCAAGGGTGCCGTCGTCGGCCTGGGCGTGATCGTGTTCTTCGTCCTGATCGCGATCTTCGCGCCGTGGGTGTCGCCCCAGGATCCCCTTGCGACGAGCTGGGGTGCGATCCGCAAGGCCCCGTCGGCGGCGCACTGGTTCGGCACCGACGAGATCGGCCGAGACGTGCTGGCCCGGGTGATCTGGGGCGCCCGGGCATCGCTCCTCGCCGGCATGGTGTCGGTGCTGATCTCGCTGTCGCTTGGGGTGCCGATCGGCTTGCTTGCGGGTTACGCGGGACGCTGGCCCGACATGATCATTTCGCGGATCACCGACGCGATGCTGGCGTCGCCGTTCCTGATCCTGGCGATCGCGCTCGCGGCGTTCCTCGGGCCGAGCCTCACCAATGCGATGATCGCCATCGGCATTTCGGCCACGCCCATCTTCATCCGCCTGACGCGGGCGCAGGTGATGGCGGTGAAGGTCGAGGATTACGTCGAGGCGGCGCGTGCGCTCGGCAATTCGCACCTGCGGATCGCCCTGCGCCACATCCTGCCCAACGTCATTCCGCCGCTGATCGTGCAGACCACCCTAGCGCTCGCCGCGGCGGTCATCGCCGAGGCGAGCCTGTCGTTCCTCGGCCTGGGCCAGCAACCGCCGGAGCCGAGCTGGGGCAGCATGCTCAACACCGCGAAGAACTACATCGACAACGCGCCCTGGATGGCCATCTGGCCGGGCCTGTCGATCTTCCTGCTGGTGCTGTCGTTCAACCTGCTCGGTGACGGCCTGCGCGACGCGCTGGATCCGCGGCATACGTGACCGGCGGGCAGGCCATTGGCATGCCCATGCCTTGCAGGGGAGCGGGCTAGCGGCGCGTGGCGGCTATCATGAAGGTACCGAGGGCGGCGAGCGAGAGAAGGGTGAGCACCCCAAGCCACACGATCACCATCGCGCCGGGGGCCGCCATGCCCGCACACGCGAGTGGCGCGATGGCGCGGGCCATGAGTGCTGGTGCCCCGAGCCGGCCGAGGGTGCGGCCGAATCCGACCCGGCCGAAGAGCTCGGCCGGCACAACGCCGCGGACGATGGTCAGTACGCCGTTGGAGGCGCCGTAGAGCAGGGCGAAGGCGAGCGCCAGCGCCATCTCGCCTTCGATCACCATCAGCAGCAGGGTGGCCACCGCGACCCCTGAGAACGCCAGCATGCCGATCGTGCGCGATGCCAGGCGACGCCCGACGGTGAATTCCATGGCCCGTCCGGCCACCTGCATCGGACCGATGAACGAAGCCGCCCATACCGCGCTGGCGAGGGTGAAGTTTTTGCCTTCGAGCACGGCGATGAGATGCACCGAAAACGCTGAGACCACGAAGCCATTCAGGGCAAACGCCGCGGCCAACGCGACGAAGGCCGCCCGACCGGCGTGACCCACCCGCGGCGTCGCCGCGGCATCAGTGGCGACCGTTGGCGCTGGCACGTCCACGGGCACGCGCGCCGCGAGGGGCGGAATGAACGCGCGATGCAGCGGCAGGCATACTAGAAGCTCGAGCAAGGCGAAGGCGACCAGCGTTTCGCGCCAGCCGAGTGCCGACAGCCCTCCAAGCGAAAGTGGCCAGAACACCGTGCTCGCCAGGCCGCCGAACAGCGTGAGGGCGGTGAGCGCTTTGCGGTACGACGCGCCGGTATGCTGGCTCAAGGTCGCGAATGCGGGATCGTACAGCGTCATCGCCATCGCGATACCGGCGAGCGACCAGCCCATGTAGAGGGACACCACGCCTTGCGCCAGGCCGATGGCGATCAGCGCAATGCCGCCAAGCACCGAGCCTGCACTCATCACCACGCGCCCACCCCAGCGGTCGATCGCGCGGCCCGTGGCGGGGGCGAACACGCCCGAGAGCAGCAGGCTCCACGAGTACGCCCCGAAAAGCGTGGCCTCGCCGACGTCCAGGTCAGCGCGGATACTCGCCCCGAGCACCGCGATCGAGTAGTACAGGGCACCCCACGAGATCACCTGCGCGATCCCCAGGGCCGGTACCAGCCGCCAGAGGCGTGGCGGCGTCATGCGCCCAGGGTCACAGCACGCGCTTCATGGCCTGGGCGTCCTGGGACAGAGTCGCAGCACTGCGCTCGCCTTTCACATCGCCCGGCTGCAGCGACCGTTCGGGGAGTGCGAGGTCAGTGTCGCCTGCGGCCGCGGCGGTCGGCCCGCAACACGCCCCACTGCGCCCGACTTTCACATCGCCCGACTGCAGCAACCGTTCGGACTCGGCGAGGTCAGCGGCGCCTGACCCGTTGGCGTCATGGGTGGGCTCGGCGTGTGCCCCCTGGTCCGCACGCAGCGCGCCGCCGTACAACTCGACCTGTCCGAGACTCCGGTAGCCCTCCCAGGCGATGCCCTGCGGGTCGGTGAGCCAATGCTTGTTGGAGCGCGCGTAGCAACAGCTCGCGCCAGGCTGGTCGACGACCGTGCTTGCATCGGCCGCAACGAATGCTGCCCGGATGCCCGCGAGCTCGGGCTCGTCGTCCGCCTGCAGGCCGAGATGGTCGACGCCAGTGGCCCCGCCGTGAGTGGAGATGGCGAAATTAAGTCGGGGATCCTCGACCATCCACTTGGCATAGTCGGGCTTCGAGACCGTCGGCGGTGCATTGAACAGGCCGCTGTAGAACGCGATGCTGCGATCGAGATCCGCGACCGCGACGTGGACATGGAAGCGTTTCATGCGTGGTTCCTTCGCGACGAGGCGGCACGTGGCCGCTTGGTGGGGGACGTGGTAGCGCAACGTGGCGCACACCCCGAGGCTCGGCAGCAGTTCTCAGTGAGGTAGCCGATCAGTGCAGTCATGTGGTCGTAGTTAGCGCGGTAATAGATGAACCGACCATCCTGCCGCGGCATAACGAGCTCGGCGCGGGCCAGCTCCTTGAGGTGAAAAGAAAGGGTAGCCGGCGCGAGGCCGGTGGCCTCGCCGATCGCGCCGGCGGCAAGTCCCTCGGAACCCTGCTCGACCAGCAGGCGGAAGACGGCGAGACGGCTTTCCTGGGCGAGCGCGCCGAGCGCGTCGAGGGCGGAATTCGTTTTCATATTTCCAATAATATGGAAACATAAAGGCGGAGTCAAGGGGATCGTCACCGCCAGGCGCGCACCGCGTGGAGCGCCCAGTCGAAAGCACCGCAGGTCGACCTGGATCGCGCCACTGACGCGGCGCCGGCGAGTGCGCACGTCCTGCGCACGCGGTCGCGTCCCGGCCGCGTGGCGAGAATCAGTCGGCCGCCGCCGGGGGGCCGCGCCGTCGATGCGCGAGAGTCGCCCTCGCCGCCGCCTCCAGCCGTTCGCGCCAGGTGGGCGTTACCGCCGATTCCGGAGCCGGCGTGACCTGCACGCGGCGGCCACTGCCGTGCTTGGCGGTGGCGCCCCGGCCTTCGATCGACGCGACCACGATGTCAGTGGGATTCGCCGGGTCGCCGGTGGTCGCCGCGAACAACGGCAGGAATGTCGATCCCGCCGTAACGAGGCCCTGGTAGTCGCCCAGAAAGTAACCCTGCGCCACCGGTGCCGTGGCGAGATCGAATGGTCCCGCCACATGAGTCTCCCGCCACACGACGCCATCGGTCGACCGGGTCAGCCAATAGTCGGTGGGCAGGGAGAAGGGCTCCGCCGTGTTGTTGCGGAAGTCGTAGTAAGTGACGCCGATCACGCCATCGTCGGCGATCTTCACCGTCGGTATGAAGGCGGCCGTTCCGGGTGCCGCATTGATGCGCACCGGCGCGGACCACGTGATGCCGCCGTCGAGCGACTGCGCGAAAGCGATCCCGTCGTACGCACCTGCTGAGAATCGGCTGTCCTGCCAAACCACTGCGATCCGGTTGTCCCGTCCTACAGCGATGGCGCCGATGTTGGCTGCATCGCGCACGGGCATACCGGTGTCCGGATCGGTCACGCCGACGGCGAGCGAGGCTGCGACGATCGTCGGTGCCGACCAGTTCGACCCGCGGTCGGTCGACCGTATGATCGCCAGGGTCGCGGTCAGCAGGTTGTTAGCGGTGGTATCGAATCGGGTGAAGAAATCAAGCAGCGTGCCGTCGGCGAGCACGACGATCTGGTTGTTCAGCGTCTGGCTTTGCGTACCCGGATCGTAGATTGCCCGGGCCGGTTCCCATGTCGCGCCACCATCGACCGTGCGCGCGAACCACGCGGGTCCTCCCCCGCTTTGCACCAGCCGGTCCCACGCCGCATAGACATAGTGTGCATCGAACGGATCGGCGGTGATGCTCTCCTTGTCATTGAAGGCCGTGCGGGCGTCACGCACGAGTGCGACCGGCGCGCTCCAGGTGAACCCGCCGTCGGCCGATCGACTGGCGAGCACGGCGTTGCTTGCCGTCAAGCCGAACGTGGGCCCGTTGAAGGCCACCGCGATCTGGTGCACCGTCCCGTCCGGCGAGAATGTCACCCATGGATCGGTGGCGCGCGCGTAATCGGCGCCGACGGCTGCGCCGCCGGTGCAGCGCGAGAAGGCGGGTGCCGCCGTGCTGCGGGTCCAGCTGCGCCCCCCGTCGAGCGAAATCCCGGTGGCGACGCCACGGGCGCCGCCATTGGACCACCGGTCCTGCTGCCAGACCCCCACCAGGTGCCTGGGGTTGGCGGGGTGCACGGCGAGATAGGGCTCGACTTCGCCGCCGAGATACAGCACCCCTGACGCTGGCGTCGCGTCACAACCGGGCGCGAAGGACGTGGTAGCGCTCGCCACGGCGAGCACGGGCGCCGCTGCGGGTGCGACGCACATGGCGACAGCATCCGGGCCATAGCCTTCGGCGAGGTAGCCGCGCGCGATCATGGCCTGCTTGATGGCCGGGTCGGTGGTGTAGCGGTGGTTCGAGTCCGCCCGCCCGTTCCACAAGCGGTACAGGGGCACGAGCGTCGGCGCGCACGCGCCGGTCGAGGTGTCCGGCAAGCCGACGTAGAACACCGCCGCCGACTCCAGGACGTAGCCGCTGTAGTTCGGGTCGGTGCCGATCCGCGCGGCGACGCTGTTGCACTCCGCGGGCGACGCCGAGAAGAAGTGCGAGTCGCCATGCTCAGGCGGGATGTAGTACCGACAGACCGGGCTGGTGGTCGCCGCGGGTGCGATAAACACCTGGAACGAGGCGCCGGTGCGGTACCAGCCTGAAAACCGCCCGCTATCGAGGGCGTCGATGTCCGGGGCCAGCGGGCTCACGAAGTAATGATCGAGGCCCGGGTTGTAGAACTCGATCGCCGTCATCGTCGCGCCGAGGGCCGCTCCGGCCGCGGGTCCTTGGATGGCCAGTGCAAGGGTCGCGATGACTACGGCGAGAACGTTTGGCACGAACCTGCTCCGGGGCATGACGATCGAGCCGTGACCGTAAC
The DNA here is from genome assembly GCA_039915505.1 of Casimicrobiaceae bacterium. GTDB lineage: Bacteria > Pseudomonadota > Gammaproteobacteria > Burkholderiales > Casimicrobiaceae > CAIWHR01. The sequence continues at coordinate 3,159 of JBDSND010000156.1, read as the reverse complement.
ACGATGCCCGGGCGCTAGAGTGTCCCGAATCGGAAGTTCGTTAAACACCGCTTACGATGGCTCCCGCAGGCAGCGGAACTTCCGATTCGGGACACCTTTAGAGAGCCGTCACCGGCAGTGGCGTGCCCGCGTGCTCGCCGCGATAGCCGGGCAGGTCGCGCACCAGGGCGGCGAATCCCGGCGCGCGGAGGTAGGCGACGAGTGCCGAAACCGCAGGCGTCCGCAGCGCGGCGCGCGTGAGCGCGAGGTAATACGTTTCGTGGGTGAGCGGCACGAACCCGAGGCCGAGCTCGTCGGCCGCGGCCCGCAGTCCGAAGCCAGCCTCCGCGCCGCCCGCGGCGATGGTGGCGGCGACCGCGCGATGGGTGAATTCCTCGACACCGTAGCCATCGATGCGCGCCGGGGCGATGTGTTCGCGCGTCAACAAGGCGTCGATCAGGATCCGGGTGCCCGAGCCGCGCTGGCGATTCACGAAGCGCAATTGCCGTGCGGCGACGTCACGGAAACTGCGTACCTTGCGCGGATTGCCGCGGGCGAGTATCAAGCCCTGCTCGCGGTCCACGAAGCGCAGCAGGCGGTCGCGCCGGACGCGCAACAGCCTGCGGAATGGCGCGAGATCGATGAGCGCCGACCCACGCGTCTGGATCGGAACGTGGAATCCCGCGACGGTGACGTCGCCCGCGTGAAAGCGCTCCAGGGCGTGCAGGCTCCCCATGAAGGCAATCTCGATCGCCAGGGCTGCGCTGCGGGCGAGGTCGTCGCGTAGGGCCGCGAGGGCGAGATCGTGGCTGGCAGCGATGACGAGGCGAGGAACGCGGTGGCGCGCTGGCGCTGTCGAGGTCGATGGTAAGGGACGAAGATCGACGGTGAGCGCCGGCACGAGGTCAGCCAAGCGCGCCGTACCGTTGCGATGAGCCTGCAGGAGCCGCTCGCCGAGCGGCGTGAGACGCGCCCCGCGACCGCGCGAGAGCGCGACCAGCGCGGCGCCCATGCGTGCCTCGTAGCTGCGCAGCAGGCCCCATGCAGCCCGATAGGAGAGCTGCAGCGTCTCGACCGCCGCGGCGAGCGAGCCGGAATCGGAGATGCCCTGCAGCAGAGGTAGAAGCCTGGGATCGACTGCCACCGGCGGATCGCCGTGGGTCCACGCGAGGGTCGGCGAGAGCTTCACTTATGCATTGAACTGCATATTAGGCGACCGGTGGCGATGTCGTAGCATTGACGGATACCCCACAGAGTCGATGCTGCCTTGCCGGCATCATATATGCAAGATAGTACATAATATGCAAGATAGTACATATGTTGTCGCCCGCGCCGGATGAACACCTTCGGCAACGCCGCCGGCACCGCGCTCGCCCTGGTGCTGTCGGGCGATCCGGAGCTCTTCGGCATCATCGCGCTCAGCCTGCAGGTCAGCCTCACGGCGGCGATCCTGGCGAGCGTGATCGGACTGCCCATCGGCGCGTGGATTGCGGTGCACGCATTCCGCGGCCGGCGTACCGTCATCGTGGTGCTGAACGCACTGATGGGCCTGCCACCGGTGGTCGTCGGACTGGCGGTGTACGTGCTGCTGTCGCGCGCCGGTCCGTTCGGCGCATTCGGACTGCTATTCACCCCGGAGGCCATGGTGGTGGCGCAGGTAATCCTGATCGTGCCGATCGTGACCGCGCTCGCACGCCAGATCGTCGCCGACGGTTGGGAGGAATACCGCGAGATCCTGCAATCACTCGGCGCGACCCGCGGTCGGCTGGTACGCACCCTGCTCTGGGACCTGCGCTATTCGCTGTTCACCGTGGTGCTGGCGGGGTTCGGCCGCGCCGCGGCGGAAGTGGGGGCGGTGATGATCGTCGGTGGCAACATCCGCGGGATCACGCGGGTCATGACCACCAGCATCGCGCTCGAAACGAGCAAGGGCGACCTGCCGCTAGCGTTGGCGCTCGGCCTGATCCTGATCCTGATCGTGCTGGCGCTCAACGCCGCCGCCTACGCCGTCCGGGAAACGGCCCAGCGGCGGTTCGGATGAGTCGGGAGGTCGCAAACCGGCGGGAAGCATCGCTGCTGCCGCTCGTGCTCGACGGGCTGGTCTTCGAGCGCGCCGGCCGGCGGATCGTCGACCACCTCTCGCTCGTGCTCGACGCCGGGCCGCGCACGGTGATCCTGGGCGCCAATGGCGCGGGCAAGAGCGTGCTGCTGCGACTCTGCCACGGCCTGCTGCAACCGACTGCGGGCACGGTGGCCTGGAACACGCCCGAAGTGCCGGGTCGACCGCGCCGTCAGGCGATGGTGTTCCAGCGGCCCGTCATGCTGCGCCGCTCGGCACTCGCCAACGTCGCCTATGCGCTGCACGTGGCCGGCGTCGACCGTGATGCATGCCGCGGCCGCGCCGCAGAGGCCCTGGAACACGTCGGGCTTGCGCACCTCGCGGACAGTCCCGCCCGCGTGCTCTCCGGTGGTGAGCAGCAGCGCCTGGCATTGGCCCGCGTCTGGACGCTGCGCCCCGAGGTCCTGTTCCTGGACGAGCCGACGGCCAATCTCGATCCGGGCGCGACCCAGGAGATCGAGCGTGTCATCGGCGCGGTGCACGCGGCCGGCACCAAGATCGTGCTCGTCACCCACAACCTTGGCCAGGCGCGCCGGATGGGCGACGAGATCCTGCTGCTCGACCGCGGCCGGCTCGCCGAGCGCGCGCCGGCCAGCCGTTTTTTTCAGGCGCCCGCCTCGGTCGAGGCGCGGCGGTTCCTCGAAGGAGAATTGCCATGACGATTCGCCGCCTGTTCCGTCTGGCGCTGTGTGCGCTCAGCCTCGCTGCTGCGCCGGCGTTGGCTGCAGCGCCGTTCGTGACCGTCGCGTCGACGACCTCGACCGAGCAGTCCGGGCTGTTCGGCTACCTGCTGCCGAAGTTCGAGCAGGGGACCGGCATCGCAGTGCGGGTCGTCGCCCTGGGCACGGGCCAGGCGCTCGACGTGGCGCGGCGCGGCGATGCCGACGTGGTGTTCGTGCACGCGCGTGCCGCGGAGGAGAAGTTCATCGCCGAGGGCCACGGCGTCAAGCGCCTGCCGGTGATGTACAACGACTTCGTGCTGGTGGGGCCGCGTAGCGATCCCGCCCATGTCGCCGGCGGTCGGGACATCGTCGCCGCGCTCCAGCGCATCCGCGACACCC
>JBDSND010000163.1:0-26667 GCA_039915505.1 Casimicrobiaceae bacterium | reverse complement strand
TGAATCCCGGTCCGGTCTGCGCCGTGCTCACGAACCATACAACCAGTCCCTATCGACGGGCAGCCGAAAGCATGGGCGTGACTCCGGACCGCTTTTTCGACAAGAGCAGCGAAGTCACCAGCATGTGCGAGTTCGTGAAGCAGTTTGTTGCCACGCGGGCCGGGCGCGACGAAAGCTGATACCATCTTCGGGTGGATCGATCCAACACCAAGGAAACCTCCGTCGAGGTGTGCAAGGTCCTCGATGCGCTTGCGGCGTTGAGCCTAAACATCGCGTGCGAGGATGCCATTCCCGGAGACCAGCTCGTGCTTCCCGCCTCCCGGGTACGCGAGACGTGTACGGCGATCCACAGCGCGGTCGCCGCGCTGAAAAAGATCCTGGAGATTTCCGAGGCGCATGGCGGGGGATTGATTCCGGCCAGCACACAGCATCGTATCGACGCCGCCGGCGAGTGATCCTGCCGTAGTCGGTTGGCCGTCCATGTCGTCGTTCGGCCGTGCTCGTCGTCATTCGGCCGTGCTCGTCGTCGTTCGGCCGTGCTCGTCGTCGTTCGGCCGTCTGTGTCGTCGTTCGGCCGTCCGTGTCTCGTCGCATGCCGGCACGTCCCAACAGGATCCCGCCGCAACCAGCGCCGTTGCCGATACCGACGACATCGAGCGCATTTCCAGTAACCAGTTGATCCTTTTCGAATAACGTTGGGACACTACTGCCTTGACCCCATTAGTTGGTCCTAGTGATCGGACCCCTTTAGTCATCTGCTCTTGCCGCGACTGCCGCTAAAGTGATCTGACCCCATTAATCATTAATCAGGAGTCGAGCCCCCGCTGCACCATGTCGGCGGCGCGCAGCACGGCGCGGGCCTTGTTGAGCGTTTCCTCCCATTCCGAGCTCGGCACCGAGTCGTGCACGATGCCGGCGCCAACCTGGACATACAGGTGGCCGTCGTGGAGCACGGCGGTGCGGATGGCAATGGCGGTATCCAGGTCATCCTGGAACGAGAGATAGCCGACAGCGCCGGCGTACACGGCGCGCCGGCACGTTTCGAGCTCGTCGATGATCCCCATGGCGCGCACCTTGGGTGCACCGCTCACCGTGCCCGCCGGAAAGGCGGCCCGCAATACGTCGAGCGCCGTCAGTCCCGGCTTCAGCCGGCCCTCGACGTTGGAGACGATGTGCATGACGTGCGAGTAGCGCTCGACGACCATGCGCTCGGTGACCTTGACCGTACCGGTCTGCGCGACCCGACCGACGTCGTTGCGTCCGAGATCGACCAGCATCACGTGCTCGGCGATCTCCTTAGGATCGGCCAGCAGCTCCGCCGCGTTCCGCTCATCCGCCTCGCGGTCGGCGCCGCGGGTGCGGGTGCCTGCGATCGGCCGTAGTGTCACAGTGTGACCTTCCTTGCGGACCAGAATCTCGGGGGACGCACCGACCACGTGGAAGTCGCCGAAGTCGTAATAGAACATGTACGGAGACGGGTTGAGCGAACGCAGCGCCCGGTAGAGCGACAAGGGCGATTCCGCGAAGGGCCGGGACATGCGCTGCGACAGCACGACCTGCATCACGTCGCCCGCGGCGATGTAGTCCTTGGCATGGGCCACCGCCGCCTCGAACGCCTCCTGACCCATGGCACTCGCCGCTGTGGTGACGCGGGTCGCGGGCTGCAGCGGCAACGCCACCGGTGCCCGCAGGCGCTGGCGGAGCTCGGCCAGACGGTCCTGGCCGCGGACATAGGCGTCGGGCTCGGCCGGGTCGACGTAGACGATGAGGGAGATCTTGCCGGCCAGATTGTCGACGACGGCGAGCTCCTCCGTGAGCAGCAACAGCACGTCCGGGATGGCGTCGATGGCGTCGTGATCGCTGCGCGCGCCGGGCGCGAGGCGCGGCTCGATGTGCCGGACGGTGTCGTAGCCGAACATTCCGGCGAGCCCCCCGCAGAACCGCGGCAGCCCGGGTCGCGGCGCCGCGCGGTAACGGTGCATGAAGGTCTCGATGAACGCCAGTGGATCGCCTTCGTGGCGCTCGAGCACTGCCTGCTTGTCGATCACCTCGATACCGGTGCCGCGCGCGCGAATGCGAAGGCGGGCTGGCAGGCCGATGAACGAGTAGCGGCCGAACCGCTCGCCGCCCACGACCGATTCGAGCAGGAAGCTCATCGGCCCGGACGCGAGCTTGAGGTACAGGGACAGCGGCGTGTCGAGGTCGGCAAACGACTCGAGCACCAGCGGAATGCGGTTGTAGCCCTCGGCCGCGAGCGCGCGGAATTCGGCTTCGGTCAAGGCACTCTCCTCACGGCCTTAGCTCGCGTCGATAGCGAGTGTCGCCGTCTGGCGGTCATGCAGGGTGGTACGGACAGGTCGACGCCGCCAATGCGTGCGGCGTGACGCACGGGACGCTAGCGCCAGCGGCGCCAAGGGGGCGCGCGCCAGCACCGGGAGACGGTGCCGGGAAGAAGCGCGAGGAAGTCCATGGTCATGTCAGGCTCACGGCGACACGGCAAGCGGCCGCACGCACTCGGCGGCCACCAGGAGCGAGGGGACTATACCATCGGCATCGATGGCTTCCACCGGCTCCCCCTCGCTGTAGCCATACGGCACGATCAGCACCGGACAGCCCGCGGCGCGCGCCGCCTCGGCATCGTTGCCGGAGTCCCCGATCATCAGCAGGTGCCGCGGCGCGAGGCCGAATGCCTGCGCCACGTGCACGAGCGGTCCCGGATGCGGTTTCCTGGTCGGCAGGTCCTCGGCGCAGATGACCAGGCGAAAGTAATCGGCAATGCCCGCGTGCTCGAGGTGGGGCCGCACGAACCGGCTCGCCTTGTTGGTGATCACCGCCAGCGGCAATCCCATCGCATGCAGACGCGCCAGCCCTTCGCGCACGCCGTCGAAGATGAGCGTGTGCTGGCCGAGGATCGCAGCATAGTGACGTTGGTAGCAGGCCAGCGCACGGGCAACCTCGTCGGCCTCGATCGCCTCCGGGGTGCTGCCGCGCACCTTGGCGAGGGCGCGCCGGACCAGGGTATCCATGCCCTTGCCCACGTATTCGCGGATGGTGGTCACCGGCAACGGCGGATACTTCCACTCGACCAGGAACGCATTCAGGCCGGCCGCGAGGTCGTGCAGGGTGTCGAGAAGGGTCCCGTCGAGGTCGATGGCGACCCCGCCCACCGACAGCGGGCACGGCAATCGGCCGATCGTGCCCGCGGCGGGCGTGGCCGTCATTGTCATTGAGGCGCGGCTCGCGGCGTCGCTGCAGCGGCGAGCTCGCGACGCATCGCCGCGATCGTCGCACGGTAGTCGCCGCCACCGAAGATGGCACTGCCGGCGACGAAAGTATCCGCGCCCGCCCGGGCCGCGGCGCCGATGTTGTCCGCCTTGATACCACCGTCGACCTCGAGCAGGATCGTGCGTCCCGTTCGAGCAGTCACCTCGTCGATGCGCCGGCGTGCCGCCGCGAGCTTGTCGAGCGCCGCCGGTATGAACGCCTGGCCGCCGAAGCCGGGATTCACCGCCATGACCAACACGAGGTCTAGGTTGTCGAGGGTGTAGTCGAGCCAGTCGAGCGATGTCGCGGGATTGAATACCAGCCCCGCCTTGCAGCCCGTCTCGTGAATCAGGCCGATGGTGCGATCGACGTGCTCGCTCGCCTCGGGATGAAAGCTGATGATGCCGGCGCCCGCCTTGGCGAAGTCCGGAATGATGCGATCGACCGGCTTCACCATGAGGTGCACGTCGATCGGGACGGTGGCATGCGGCTCGATTGCGGCACACACCAGCGGTCCCACGGTGAGGTTGGGAACGTAATGGTTGTCCATCACGTCGAAATGAACCAGATCGGCGCCGGCGGCGATCACCGCGCGTACTTCCTCCCCGAGCCGGGCGAAGTCCGCGGACAGGAGCGACGGCGCAATTCGATAGTGGGGCATGGCTTATAATTTCCTTGGTGGAACGGTGCGGCCCCTTAATGGAGGCCCTCTTACGGCGGCCTCTTATGGTGCGGCCCTCTTATGGACGACAAGCGAACCAAGATCAGCGTGAGTGTTCGGACTGCGTACCTCGCGGACCGCTCCGAGCCGTCGCAGAGCCAGTACGTGTTTGCGTACACGGTAACACTTACCAATTCCGGCGACGTGCCGGCGCAGCTCATCAGCCGCCATTGGATCATCACCGACGCCAACGACAAGGTCCAGGAAGTGCGCGGCCTTGGCGTGGTCGGCCAGCAGCCGTTGTTGCAGCCCGGGGAGGCGTTCGAGTACACCAGCGGGGCGACGCTGGCCACGCCGATGGGCACGATGCAAGGCAGCTACCAGATGGTCGGCGAAGACGGTCGCAGCTTCGAGACCCCCATTCCCCCGTTCACGCTATCGGTGCCGCGCGTGCTGCATTAGCCGCTGCGCATCGGCCTTGAGCTTTAGCCGTCGATGGCCGCATCGAGACCGGTTGTGCGCAGAAGCGTGGTTGCTTTGGCAGAAGCGTCTTCGCGGCCCTGACCGCCCGGGTTCTAACCCCGCTTGCCGCCGTCGCGCTCATCGGTCTTCGACGCCGCACCCTTCTCGCCTTGGTCGGCGCGATCGCGCCGGCCGGCAGGACGCATCGTCCACCAGACGATCGCCACCGCCACCAGCAGTGCCACCATCGATTCGAGCAGGAACCATCCCATGCTGACGCTTGACCTCTTCCCCGCCCTTGAGCTCTCGGTCACCGCCAGGCGCCTGCTGCTGGTGACGCTGGTTGCGATTCTCGCCGGCTGCGCCGTGACGCCACCGGCGCCGCCTATTTCACCCACGCCACCGACGCCACCGACGCCGCCGGCCCCGACGCTACCGGCGCAATACCAGCCTGTCACGTTCGACGTCCTGCCTGGCTGGCGCGACGATGAGGTCCGCGCCGTTTGGCCGGCATTCCTGATGGGTTGTAAGGCCCTGCTCGGCAAGCCGGCGCGCTCGGCGCCATGGGAGGCACCTTGTCGTGCAGCGGCAACGCTGGATGCGCGTGACGACGTCGCGGTGCGGAATTTTTTCGAGACTCATTTTAGCCCATACCAGGTCACCGCTCCGGATGGGCGCGACACCGGCCTCGTGACCGGCTATTACGAGCCTTTACTACTCGGCAGCCGGACCTGGTCGGCCCGGTATCCGGCGCCGCTCTACGGTCCTCCGGACGACCTGCTCACCATCGATCTGTCGGAGCTCTATCCCGAATTCAAGGGCAAACGCCTGCGCGGGCGCGTCGAGGGGCGGCGCGTCGTGCCCTACTGGGATCGCGCCGGCATCGACGCGGGACGTGCGGAGCTTTCGAGTCGTGCACTGGTCTACGTCGAGGACCCGGTCGAGGCGTTCTTTCTCGAGATCCAGGGATCGGGACGCATCCAGCTCGAGGACGGCAGCGTCGTGCGCCTGGGCTACGCCGATCAGAACGGCCATCCCTACCGTGCCATCGGCCGTGTGCTCGCCGAGCGCGGCTATCTCGAGATCGAGCGCACGTCAATGCAAAACATCCGTGCCTGGGGTCGTCGCAACCCCGACAAGCTTCCGGAGATCCTGGAAGCGAATCCGAGCTATGTTTTCTTCCGCGAGGTGCCGCCGTTTCCGCCCGGGTCGCTCGAGGCAATGATCGATGGCCCGATCGGCAGCCTGGGCGTGCCGCTGCTGCGCGAACGGACGGTGGCGGTCGACCCCCGCGCCGTACCGCTCGGTGCCCCGCTCTTTCTCGCCACCACGTATCCCTCGACCTCGCGACCGCTGCAGCGCATGGTGATCGCCCAGGACACCGGCGGCGCCATCCGCGGCGCGGTGCGGGTCGATTACTTCTGGGGCTTCGGCCCCGAAGCGGGACAGCAAGCTGGACGCATGCGGCAGGAAGGCCACGTCTGGATGCTATGGCCCAAAGGCGCGCCCCTGCCCGATGCGTCGGGAGGTTGAATCCGTCACGCCCCAGTCAGCAGATCCTCGGCTTGACGGTCGGCGTGATAGGACGAGCGCACCATCGCCCCGACCGCGGCGTGGCGGAACCCGAGCGCGTAGGCCTTCGCCTCGAACGCCGCGAAGGCGTCGGGATGAACGTAGCGCTGCACGGGCAGGTGCCCGGCGCTCGGCTGGAGGTATTGCCCCAAGGTGAGCATGTCGATGTCGTGGCGCCGCATGTCGGCCATCACCGCGACGATCTCGTCGTCGGTCTCGCCCAGGCCCACCATCAGGCCCGACTTGGTCGGGACATCGGGAAAGCGCCATTTGAATTCGCGGAGCAGGGCAAGCGAGTGGGTGTAATCCGAACCGGGACGGACCTCGCGGTACAGGCGCGGCACCGTCTCGAGGTTGTGATTCATCACGTCGGGCGGTGCCGCGGCCAGGACGCCAAGCGCGCGTTCGAGTCGTCCGCGGAAGTCCGGCACCAGCACTTCGATCCGGGTCTGCGGTGAGGCGCTTCGCACCGCACGGATGCAGTCGACGAAATGCTGCGCACCGCCGTCGCGCAGATCGTCGCGGTCGACGCTGGTGATGACCACGTAGGTGAGCCCGAGCGCGGCAATCGTGCGCGCGAGATTCGCGGGCTCCTCGGCATCGAGCGGCAACGGCCGGCCATGGCCGACGTCACAAAACGGGCAACGCCGCGTGCAGACATCGCCCATGATCATGAAGGTCGCCGTCCCCTTGCTGAAGCATTCGCCAATATTTGGGCAGGAGGCCTCTTCGCATACGGTATGAAGATGATGCTCGCGCAGGATGCGCTTGATCTCGTGGAAACGCGGCGAGGAGGGCGCGCGGGCGCGAATCCACTCGGGCTTCTTGAGACGCTCGGCCGGAACGATCTTGATCGGGATGCGGCTGCGGCTTGTCTTGGCCTCGCCCTTCTGCTTGACGCCGGGCGTGATCACCACTGCATCGTGTGGCCCGTCCATCAACGGCTAGACTCGACGATGCGGCGGGCCACGCAGGGCGCGAGCGCCTCGCCAGCAGCCTCCAGCGAGGGCGGCATCACGAAGTCCGCGACCTGGGTCACGGCGAGCCCGGCGTAGCCGCACGGGTCGATGTCGGCGAAAGGAGAGAGGTCCATGGCAATGTTCACGGCCAGGCCGTGGTACGTGCAGCCATTACGCACCCGCAAGCCCAGGGCCCCGATCTTGGCTTCACAATCACCGCGGCGCACATATACGCCAGGCGCGCCTTGCTTGCCATAGGCGGCGATGCCGAACGGGGAGAGCCAGTCTATCACTGCCCCCTCGAGGGCACGCACGAGCGTGCGAATGCCGAGGTGACGTCGCTTGAGATCGACCAGGACGTAGAGCACCAGCTGGCCCGGCCCGTGATAGGTGACCTGGCCACCCCGATCCACCTTGAGCACCGGTATGCCATTGGCACGGTGCAGATGCTCGGCACGACCGGCAAGCCCCAGGGTGTACACACTGTCGTGCTCGGTGATCCAGATCTCGTCCGACGATTCGGGCGTGCGGGCGAGGGTGATCGCCTGCATGGCGTGCCAGGTCGGTGTATAGGCGGTGCGCCCAAGGGAGCGGACCAGCACCTCCGCAGAGGTCGCGAGCGTGTCGTCCGGCATGGAGGGCTCAGGCCGGGGCGGTGTCCACGGCCCGCATCGGATCCCCGCTCAGAGCACCATCGTGACCATCGGATGCGACGACAGCTCGCGATAGAGCTCGTCGAGCTGGTCGCGCGAGGTCGCCATGATCGTGCACGTCAGCGACAGGTACTTGCCCGCCGTTGAGGCCCGCATCTCGAGTGTGCGCGGATCGAAATCCGGCGCGTGCTTCTTCACGACATCGACGATGGTCTGGGCGAACGCATCCTGGGTGAGGCCCATGATCTTGATGGGGAATGCGCACGGGAAGACCAGGGGAGACTCGCCGGGGGTGGCGGGAGAGGAGGGCAGGATGGGCATGGGCGTCTCGACGATTCCGAATGTGGGGTCGGGCCGCCCGTTCCCAACCGGCGTCGCCCGGGCGCTTGGTGTCCCGAATCGGAGGTTCGTTGAATACGCTTACGATGGCTGCGGCGGCGCCCAAGAACGGCGAAAACGGTGCGCGGCGGGGAGCTCGCTGCAGCGAATGTCGAGAACGTTCGCAAGGCAAGCGACGAGGCAGCGCGCCGTCTCTCGACGTTTCGTGCGGCGAACTTCCGATTCTGGACACTAGAACGGCGGTGCGTACATGTACTCCCGCGTCCAGGGATGGGGCAAGCGCCCGTCCGGATGAGGCTTGCCGGCCAGCAATTGGAAGAGGTTGAGCCAGCCACGGTCGAAGGCATGTGCGGAGCCAGCGAGGTAGATGCGCCAGATCCGGTACTTTTCCTCGCCGACCTCGGCGCGGGCCGGTTCGGCATGCGCTTCGAGGCGCTCGACCCAGTTCCATAGCGTGCGTCCGTAATGCTCGCGCAGGGGCTCGGCATCGAGGAGCTCGAGGCCTTCCGCCGTCATCCCCACGATCACGTCGGAAACATGGGCAAGCTCCCCGCCAGGGAAGACATACTCCTCGACGAACTCGCTGATGCCGCTACCGAGCCCGCCGCGACCGAGCCAGTTGTGGGTGATGCCGTGATTGAGCACCAGGCCACCCGGCTTCAGCAACTGCTGGATCTTGCCGAAGTAACGCGGGAAGCGCGCCACACCGACATGTTCGAACATGCCGACACTGGCGATCTTGTCGTAGTGCGCGACGTCCGGCAGGTCGAGGTAATCGAGCAGCTCAACCTCCACGCATCCGTCGAGCTTGCGCGCCTTGATCTCGCGTTGCACGTGCTCGAACTGATTCTGCGAGAGGGTGATGCCCTTGGCGCGCACCCCGTACTGCTCGGCGGCCCAGAAGATCAGCCCGCCCCAGCCGCAGCCGATGTCGAGAAAGCTCTCGTCCGGTGCGAGCTGCAGCTTGCGACAGATGTGGTCGAGCTTGCGCGCCTGCGCCTGATCGAGCGTATCGGTGTCACTGCGGAAGTATGCGCAGGAATACACCATGCGCTCGTCCAGCCACAGACGATAGAAGGCATTCGAGACGTCGTAGTGATACTGGATGTTCTTGCGATTGCTGCGGCGCTGATGGATGTGTTGCCGCAAGCGCGCGGTGACCCGTTCATGGCCGTGGGTGATGTCGCCGACCAGGGACTCGGCGATCCGCAGGATGCGCTTGGCGCTACCGGAGAAATCGATCTCGCCCTGCACGTAGGCCCGCGCCAGTGCGCCCATGGCCGGGTCGGCAAGCGCCTTCAGGCCTTGCCAGGTCCGCGCGACGACTTCGACCTCGGGCGTCGGCGAGAGCGGCATCCGATCACCATCCGGCAGTACGAGCGCGATGGGCAGGTCCCGTCCGCTGTAGCGCCTGGCGATGAGCTTTTGCAGTTGCTCGGGCATCGTGTGCGAAATCGTTGGCCGGCTACCCCGGGGGCCGACTGAGTTTAGCAGGCGCTGCGCCGAAAGGATGTCGGCCTTGCCTCAAAAGGATTCGGGTAATGGGGTCGGTGTACTTTATCAATGCGGATAACTTACAACGACCCCACCGCGTTATGCACGTCTTAAAACGATCCAGGTAACGGGTCGGTGTACTTATCATGCGGATAACTTACAACGACCCCCTTGCGCTACGACCCCATCGCGTTACGAGTCAGGCACTTACTGGGGACATGGGCTAAGATCGCCGTTGAACTCTTCCTTCGCGCACACCTCTCCCTCAAGCATGCCTTCCGCCCCGGCCGCGCCGGACCGATCCTCGCCGTTTAACGAACGGCAATTCCGCGATGCACTCGCCCAGTTCGCCACTGGCGTGACGGTCATCGCCGCCCGCGCCCGGGACGGCAGCTACGCCGGCTTCACGGCGAACTCGTTCAATGCGGTGTCGCTGGCCCCCCCGCTCGTCCTGTGGAGCTTGCACCTGCGCGCCAATACGCTTGCGGCTTTCGAGCACGCGCAGCGCTACACCGTGAACGTGCTCGCCCACGACCAGGTCGAGCTCGCGCGGCGCTTCTCGGAGCCTCACGAGGACCGCTTTGCCGGGGTAAACCATCGCTTGGGGCTCGCCGACGCGCCGCTCATCGAGGGTTGCGTCGCGTGGCTCGAATGCCGGCACTTCGCTCGCCACCGCACCGGCGATCACATGCTGTTCGTCGGTCAGGTGGAGCATTGCGAACGCCGGCCAGGCGTCGGCCTGGTGTTCGTCCACGGCCGATACGCGCTGCCGCAGGAGCTGCCGCTCGGCTGATTGCCAGCGCGGAGCCGTTAAATCCAGGGACAACGCGGGAACGCAGCGACGACCGCGCTCTGGCCCGCCGAACGTTACCGTGAAGCAGCGGCGCCCGCGGTGGGCGGACGCGCCGCGGAGGTGGACGTCGGCTTGCGTTCCTGAAACAGCGCGTGCATGCGCCGGAAGACCGGTCCCGGGCTTCCGGATCCGAACGCCCGGCCATCCACGGTGGTGACCGCGATGACTTCCTTGGTCGAGGACGACAACCACATTTCATCGGCCGCGAGCGCCTCGGCACGGGTGACCGGCCTGATTGCAAACGGCACGCCGGCATCCCGGGCGAACTCGTGGGTCGCGTCGTAAGTAATCCCCGGCAAAATGAGATTGTCCTTCGGCGGAGCGACGATGGTGCCACCAATCACGACCAGCACGTTCGAGGCCGAAGCCTCCGTCAAATAGTCGTCGCGGAACATGACTGTCTCGACGGCCCCTGCCTCGGCCGCGAGCTGGCGCATCAGCACGTTGCCGAGCAGCGAGATGGTCTTCAAGTCGCAGCGCTTCCAGCGGTTGTCCTCGGCGGTCACGACGGCGACTCCCCGCGCCACCTGCTCCGCCGTCGGCGTAACCAGGGGATTGCTCATCATGAACACCGTCGGCGTCACGCCAGCCGGAAACGCATGATCGCGTTTGGCCACGCCGCGCGTGATCTGAAAGTACACGCCTTGATCCTCGAACGGCTGCTCCCCAACCAGGCGCCGGATAATCGCCTCCCACTGCGCGTCGTCGTGCGGATTGGCGAGACCGATGCCAGCGAGGCTGTTCTTGAGGCGCGCGAGGTGATGCGGCAGGCGGAACGGCTCCCGGCCATACACCGGCACCAGCTCGTAAACGCCGTCGCCGTAGATGAACCCGCGATCGAGCACCGAGATCTTCGCATCCTCGATCGGAAGGAATGTGCCATTGAGATAGACGATCATCGTTGCCGCCTCCTTACTTGAACCAGAGTCGCACGGTATCCCAGGTCCGCGCGAAAAAGCTGCCGAGCGGCACGTCCTTCAGGGCGACCAGCGGAAATTCCGCGACCTGCTTACCATCGAAGCCGACCTTCACGGCACCGACACGCTGCCCGCGGGTGACCGGCGCGGTCAAGGGCTCAACCGCGGTCATCGACACTGCGAGCTTGTCGGCCCGTCCTTTGGGCACGGTCAGGTAGTGTTCGGCCACGAACCCCGAGGGTACTTCCTTGTCCGCGCCCTTCCAGACCCGCAGACTCGAGATCGTCTGCCCCGGCTGGTAGAGCTGGACCGTATCGAAGGCCTGGAAGCCGTAGTTGATGAGCTTTTGGCTCTCGCTGGCACGCGCAGCATCCGAGGCGGCACCGAGCACGACCGACAGCAGGCGCCGCTGACCGCGTTTCGCAGAGGCTACGAGGCACCAGCCCGCGGCCTCGGTGTGGCCTGTCTTCATGCCATCGACGTAGGGGTCGGTCCACAGCAGGCGGTTGCGATTCGGCTGACTGATGTTGTTGTAGCGATACTCCTTCATCGAGTACAGCGGGTAGAAGTCGGGGAAGTCGCGGATCACCGCGGCCGCGAGGCGGGCCATGTCGGCCGCCGTCGAATAATGCTGCGACTCGGCAAGCCCCGTGGCGTTGGTGAAGTGGGTATTGGCAAGTCCCAGTCGCTTGGCCTCGGCATTCATGCGCTCCGCAAAGGCGGACTCGGTGCCGGCGACGAGCTCGGCAAGGGCAATCGAGGCGTCGTTGCCCGACTGCACGATCATTCCGCGGAGGAGCTCGTCGACCGACACCGCCTTGCGCGGCTCGATGAACATCCGCGACCCTTCCGCCTTCCACGCGGCAGTCGATACGTTGACCATCTGCGAGCCGGTGATCGTGTTGTCGCGCAGGGCACTGAACGCGAGGTACGCCGTCATCAGCTTGGTGAGGGAAGCAGGATCGCGACGCTCGTTCTCGTTCTGCGCGGCTAGCGCCTGGCCGCTGGTCACGTCGAGCAGCAGGTAGGCCGCGGCATTGATGCTCGGCGCCGGCAGCGGCGCCTGGGCGAAGACGGTCGAAACGAGGGGAAACAGCAGGACAGCGAGAACGAAACGGATCACGAGCAGCACCTTCGGCAACGAAGCGGCAATTATAGACGCGCACGACAAAGCGCTCCGTCGCCGACCACCTTGGCGGGCAGCTTTCGGTCAGGACGCGCCGCTCCCGAAGGGAAAATCGACCGAGGGCACACGACCGGCGACGATGTCGGCGAGCGCGCGTCCCGAACCGCACGCCATCGTCCAGCCAAGGGTGCCGTGGCCGGTGTCGAGGAAGAGGTTGTCCACGCGCGAGCGACCGATGATCGGTACGTTCGACGGCGTGGCCGGCCGGAGCCCGGTCCAGGTCGTCACGCTGCCGCGCTCGCCCGCATCGGGAAAGAGGTCGAAGACGCGCGCCACCAGCGCGTCGCTGCGCACGGGATTCGGCGCGAGGTCGTAGCCATTGAGCTCGGCGGTGCCGGCCGCACGCAGTCGATTGCCAAGCCGCGAGATGACGATCTTCGCGGCGGGATCGGTGAGCGAGACCACCGGCGCACCGCGGTGGTCTCCCACCGTGATCGTCGCCGAATAGCCCTTGACCGGATAGACGGGAATGTCGATGCCGACCGGCCGCAACAGCAGCGGGGCGTAACTGCCCAGCGCCACCACGAACGCGTCGGCGGCAAGGTCGAACCTCGTGCCGCCTTGGGTGCACCGCGCGGCTACGACCCGACCTGCGCGCAGGCTGAGACCCTCGACCACCGTGTCCCATGCGAACGCCACCCCGGCCTCACGAGCGCGCGCGGCCAGCGCCGTGGTGAAGCGATGGGCGTCGCCCGACTCGTCGCTTGCGCTGTAGATTCCTCCGGCCAGGCGGGACCCGAGCGATGCGAGGGCCGGTTCGATGGCGATGCAGGCGTCTGGACTCTGCGGAACCTGGTCGCCACCGTACGCGCGGAGCAGCGCCGCGGCCGCGGCATCGCGCCGGAAGTCCTCCGCATCGGTATGAAAGGCCAGGATGCCGCGCTGGAGGCCGTCGTACTCGATGCCCGTCGATGCCCTCAGTGCGGCGAGTTGTGCGCGCGAGTAGAGCGCAAGCCGCAGGCAAGCGAGGGTGTTGCGGCGTGTCCGCGCCGGCAGGCATTCGCGCAGGAAGCGCAGGCCCCAGCGCCATTGCGCCGGGTCCATGCGGAGCCGGAACAGCAGCGGAGCGTCCTCCTGCCCCAGCCATTGCAGGATCTTCGCGGGCGCGTGCGGGTTGGCCCATGGCTCGGCGTGCGAGGCCGCGATCTGCCCGCCGTTGGCGAACGAGGTCTCGCGCGCCGCAGCCGGCTGGCGGTCGACCACGGTCACCGCGTGCCCCTCGCCGGCGAGATACCACGCGGCGGTGACGCCGATGACACCGGCGCCCAGCACCGCGATGTGCATCAGGTCGTCGCTGCCGCGGTATCGGCCGGGCGCGATTCGCGACTGTCGGCCGGGCGGTCTTGGTCGCTGTCCGCCAGCTCACTCATCGGCACGCAACTGCAAAAGAGATTGCGATCGCCGTGGGCGTTGTCGACCCGTCCCACCGGCGGCCAGTACTTGGCCTCCCGCAGGGCGGCCATGGGATACGCGGCCACGCTGCGCGTATAACTGTGCGTCCAGTCGTCGGCCGTCACCGCCTGAGCCGTGTGCGGCGCGTGCTTCATGGGATTGTCGGTGCGCGAGCCCTGGCCCGCTTCGATGGTGCGGATCTCGTCGCGAATCGCGATCATCGCCTCGACGAAGCGATCGAGCTCCGCCTTCGACTCGCTTTCGGTCGGCTCGACCATCAAGGTGCCGGGCACCGGGAAGCTCATGGTCGGGGCGTGGAAGCCATAGTCCATGAGGCGCTTGGCGACGTCGTCGACGGCGATGTCGGCGCTGTCCTTGAGCGGGCGCAGATCGAGGATGCATTCGTGCGCGACCAGTCCATCCCGGCCGGCGTAGAGGACCGGGTAATGCGGCGCCAGGCGGCGGGCAACGTAGTTCGCGTTGAGGATGGCGATCGAGGTCGCCGAGGTCAGGCCTTGCTCGCCCATCATGACGATAAACATCCACGAGATCGGCAGGATCGAAGCGCTGCCGTATGGCGCCGCCGCGACGAACCCGATGCCGTCCTGGCCGTCGAGCGTCGTGCGCGGCAGGAACGCCGCGAGGTGCGCACGCACCCCCACCGGCCCCACACCCGGACCGCCTCCACCGTGCGGAATGCAGAACGTCTTGTGCAAGTTGAGGTGAGACACGTCGGCGCCGAACTCGCCGGGTGCGGCAAGGCCGACGAGGGCGTTGAGATTGGCACCATCGACGTACACCTGGCCGCCGTGTTCGTGCACGATCTCGCACAACCTCCGGATGCCCGCCTCGAACACGCCGTGGGTCGACGGGTAGGTGACCATGATCGCCGCCAGCGCGTCGCGGTGCTGCGCGGCCTTCGCCTCGAGCTCTGCGAGGTCGACGTTGCCCTCGCGATCGCAGCCCACCACCACCACCCGCATCCCGGCCATCTGTGCCGAGGCCGGATTGGTGCCGTGCGCCGAGGCGGGGATGAGGCACACGTCGCGGTGCGCGTCGCCGCGGCTGGCGTGGTAGGCGAGGATGGCGAGGAGGCCCGCGTACTCCCCCTGCGAGCCGGCGTTGGGCTGCAGGGAGAACGCCGCGTAGCCGGTGATGGTCGCGAGCATGCGCTCGAGATCGGCGACGAGTTCGCGATAGCCCTGGGCCTGGTCAGGCGGCGCGAACGGATGCAGGTGTGCGAAAGCGGGCCACGTGATCGGCAGCATTTCCGCAGTGGCGTTGAGCTTCATCGTGCACGAGCCGAGCGGGATCATCGACCGATCGAGCGCGACGTCGCGATCGGCGAGGCGGCGCAGATAACGCAGCATCTCGGTCTCGGAGTGGTACCGGTTGAAGGTGGGATGGGTGAGGAACGTCGACGTGCGCGCGAGCGCGGCTGGCAGGGCGTCGGTCACTCCCGCGTCCAGTTCGTCGACCCAGCACGGCGCGGCGCTGTCCTGGGAAAGCGCGCCCTGGAACACGGCCCAGATCCGCTCGACCTGTGCCCGGGTCGTGGTCTCGTCGAGGGCGATGCCCAGCGTGGCGGCGTCGATGCGGCGGAAGTTCATGCCCGAGGCCACGGCGCGCGCGTGGATGGCCTTGGTATGCTCGCCGGTGGCGAGCGTGATGGTATCGAAGAATGGCACCTGCGACGCACGCGCGACACCGAGGCGCGCGAGCCCTTCGGCCAGGATCGCCGCCAGACGATGCACCCGCCGGGCGATCCGCGTCAGTCCGTCGGGGCCGTGATAGACCGCGTACATGCTCGCCATCACCGCGAGCAGCACCTGGGCCGTGCAGATGTTGGACGTCGCCTTCTCGCGACGGATGTGCTGCTCGCGCGTCTGCAGGGCGAGCCGAAAGGCGGGGTTGCCCGCAGCGTCCACCGTAACGCCCACCAGCCGGCCCGGCATCGAGCGCTTGAACGCGTCACGGGTAGCAAGGTAGGCCGCGTGCGGGCCACCGTACCCCATCGGCACGCCAAAGCGCTGCGAAGTGCCGACCACCACGTCGGCCCCCCATTCACCGGGGGGTGCGAGGACCGTGAGAGCGAGCAGGTCGGCCGCTACGATCACCAGAGCGCCCCTCACGTGTACCGCTTCGACGAGGGCGCGATGATCGTGCACACCGCCGTCGACCCCCGGGTACTGCAGCAGCACCGCGAAGGCTTCCGCGGCCGCGGCATCGCCGGCAGGACCCGTTTGCACCTCGATGTGAAGCGGCTCGGCTCGCGTGCGCAAGACGGCGAGGGTCTGCGGCAGCACATCGTCGGCCACGAAGAGGCGCGTGTGCTTCGACCGTCCCATGCGCTGGCACAGGGTCATGGCTTCTGCAGCCGCGGTGCCCTCGTCCAGGAGCGATGCGTTCGCGATCGCCATGCCGGTGAGATCGGTGATCATGGTCTGGAAGTTCAGCAGCGCCTCCAGGCGACCCTGCGAAATCTCCGGCTGATAGGGCGTGTACGCGGTGTACCAGGCCGGATTTTCCAGGACGTTGCGAGCGATTACCGGCGGGGTGATCGTGCCGTGGTAACCCTGGCCGATGTACGATTTCAGCACCTGGTTGCGCGCCGCCAGGCTCGCCAGCCGATCGAGCGCCTCGGCTTCGGTGAGCGGCCCGGGCAGCGCCATCGGTTCGGTGCGGCGAATAGTGGCGGGCACGACCGCGTCGATCAAGGCGGCGCGCGAGGCCAGCCCCAGGGTCGCCAGCATCGCCGCTTCGTCGGCAGCGGAGGGGCCGATGTGGCGTGCCCGGAAGGCGTCGTGCTGCTCGAGCGCCACAAGCGTTTCGGGCGCCGATTCGCCTGGTGCATTCATGGTCATCGATTCGGCCTGGGTGGTGTTTAGTCAGTCCTCGCCGATCGCCGCCTGATAGCCCTTGGCGTCGAGGAGGTTGGTGGCCTCCGCCGCGTCGGGACGTAGCCGATAGAGCCACGCGGCGTAGGCGTCCTGATTGACGGACTCCGGCGTCGCCGTGATCGCCGCGTTGACTGCGACCACCTCACCTGCCATGGGCGCATACACGTCGGACGCCGCCTTCACCGACTCAACCACGGCGCAGGCCTCGCCCTGGGCGAGCTTGCGTCCCACCTCGGGAAGCTCGAGATAGACGAGATCGCCGAGTGCCGCCTGGGCATGGTCGGTAATGCCAATCGTCACCGTGCCGTCGGTCTCGCGGCGTACCCACTCGTGCGAAGCGGTGTAGTTGAGGTCCGCCGGAATATTCATCGTATCTCCTCGAGTTGAATGAGCGCCTTGCCGTGGCGCGCGAAGGGCGGCTTGATTACCCGTGCCTGCTGCTCGCGGTCACGTACGACGACCTGCAGCAGATCTCCGGGCGCAACGGCGCGCGGCAGCCTGGCAAGGGCAATCGAACGCTCGAGCGTCGGACTGAACGAACCGCTGGTGATCTCGCCGTCGCCGTGCGCCGTGCGCACCAATTGATGCGCGCGTAACATCCCGCCGCGCGAGACCAGCACCAGCCCCATCTGGTCCCGCGCCGGGGCCCGCGCCTCAAGTGCTTCCTTGCCGACGAAATCACGCGCAGCGGCAAGATCGACGGTCCAGGCAAGACCCGATTCCAGCGGTGAGGTGCGCTCGTCCATGTCCTGGCCATACAGGTTCATGCCGGCCTCCAGACGCAGCGTATCGCGCGCACCGAGGCCGCAGGCGCGCACGCCGACCGCGGCCAGTGCCTGCCAGGTCGCCGCCAAGCGCGTGGCCGGCAGGACGATCTCGAAGCCGTCCTCGCCCGTGTACCCGGTGCGCGCGACGAAGAGGTCGTCGACGATAGCGGCGCTGAATGGCTTCAGCTCGGCGGTCGCGGCGCGCACCTGCGGCAACGCTTCCCAGACCTTGGCCCGGGCATCCGGTCCCTGCACGGCGATGATGCCGAGATCCTCGCGCACCCGCAGGGCGAGTCCAGGCGCGCGCCGCTCGAGCAGCGTGCACAGCCACGCCACGTCCTTGTCGGCGGTACCGGCGTTGACCACGATCCGGAACCAGTCCTCGCGCAGGAAATAGACGATCAGGTCGTCGATGACACCGCCTTCCGGGTTCAGCATGCAGGCATATAGGGCCTTGCCTGCGGTCTTTAGTTTGTCGACGTTGTTGGCCAGTACGTAGCGGAGGAAATCGCGCGCGCCGGTACCTTCGAGATCGAGCACCCGCATGTGCGAAACGTCGAACATCCCGGCGCCGCGACGCACGGCGTGGTGTTCCTCGATCTGCGAGCCGTAGTGCACCGGCATGTCCCAGCCGCCGAAGTCGACCATGCGGGCGCCCGCCGCGCGGTGCACGGCGTTGAGCGGAGTTTTTTGCAGCACGCGTCTCTCCCGGTGATCCAAACGAAAAGGGCGAAGGCGCGTGGTGGCGCGTTCGCCCGTCTGTCCTTTTACCTGAGAGATTGCAGCGAGCGTCCCGAGAACGCCACGCCGGTGCCCCTTCGGTGGGCCGCACGAATAGTTCGCGGCCTCTCTCCAGAGTGATTCACGTCCGGCAGTCCTCTTTGCCTGAGCGGTTGCGGGAGTTGCGCCTTCGGCGGCAGCGCCCTGCGGGGCGCCGCGCTCTCCTGCACGGACATCGCAAGGTTACCCGACTCCTTCATGGACCGTCAAAGCGCCCCCTTCGCACGATCATGCGCCCCCGAACGGGTGGCAGCGCGGCGAGCGGTCCCGCGCGCCAAGACCGGCCTAGGGGGAGGGGGCGTCTCATCAGCCGTTCCGCCGATCGCGGAGCGGGCGGCGGAACACCGGCCCTGTATTCGTTCACGGGTAACACCGGCCCGACTGGGCTCATGGCCCGGGTCCTACTCCGCAACTTACTTCTTGGCTGGCGCGCCACCCTTATTGAGGTCGAGGATGTAGACGACCATGGTCTTGATGTCGGCATCGTTCACTTGCGCATTGGGCGGCATCGGCACCGGGCCCCACACGCCCGAGCCGCCCTTCTTGACCTTGTCCGAGAGGCGCGCCGTGACGGCATCGCGGGGCTCCTTGGCGTACTTGACCGCCACGTCCTTGTAGGCCGGCCCGACAACCTTCTTGTCGATGGCGTGACACGCCGTGCAGCCGTTCTTTTTGAGCAGGTCCTCGGCGGACTGGGCACTCGCGACGGAGGCCACCGCAAGGGCGGCGACAGCGAGCGTTGTGGCAGCGATTCTCATGACTTCTCCCGTAACTTGGATGGAACCCGGCGGCATGGTACCGGAAAACGCGGGCGCCCCTCGGCCGGATGACATGGCGAAGCGGGCGCGCCGCTTCGTTCGTGGTGGCGGCAATGCCGGCGCGGCGCGTCAGGCGAGTAGTTCGCGCAACTCCGTGAGCGATGACACGGCGGGAAGGCACTCGGTGCCGCGGCAAACCCAGGCGCGGGCACCAGTCCCCGGCGCTGCGCCGCGATTGAGCTCGGCGGGCAGCGTCGCCCGTCCCACGTTGAAAATGCGCACGAAGGGCCGGTAGGTGTGCTCCAGCGCACCCTGCCACGCCGCGCAGGCAGGGTCGTCGCCGGCGAGGAGTACCGTCGTCGGCGGATGCTCGAGGTCCTCCATCGCGGCGAGCAGGGTGGCGAAGCCCGCCGGTGCGTCGCGCATCGAGCCGCCGAAGGCCCGGACGGCGCGTTCCGCGGCCTCGAGGTAACGCATCTCGGAGGCGAGATGGCCGAGGGCGATCAACGCCTGCGCGGCGATGCCGTTGCCGGACGGAGTCGCATTGTCGGGCCCCGGCTTCTGGCGCTCGATGAGCGTCTCGTGGTCGTGGCTCGTGAACCAGAAGCCGCCGTGGCTGCGATCCTCGAAGGCGTCGAGCAGCACGTCCGCGAGTTCCCGGGCCCAGCGATAGTCGTCGAGCCGGAAGCGCGACTGCATGAGCTCGACCAGCGCGGCGAGGAGAAAGGCATAGTCGTCGAGGTAGGCATTGAGGCGTGCCCGCCCCGCTTGCCGGGTGGCGAACAATCGGCCGTCCTTCCAGCTCATCCGGCGCAGTGCATCGACCGCGGCGACCGCGAGGTCGATCCAGCCGGGCTCGTCGAGCGCCCGACCGGCGCGCGCGAGTCCTGCGACCATGAGCGCATTCCACGAGGTGAGGATCTTGTCGTCGAGTCCCGGCCGTACCCGCTGCGCGCGCGCCGCGAACAACGCCGCCTTGGCCCCCATCAACCGCGCCTGTGCGTCCGGCAAGCTGATGCCGAGCTGGTCGGCCACGTCGTCGAGCGGGGTCACTATCCGCAAGTGCCACGCGGCATGCTCGAAATTCGGCGGGCCGGCAAAACCGAAGTGCGGCACGGCCACGGCCAATTCGTCCCGATCGAGCACGGCCTGCACCTCGTCCCGGGTCCAAACGTAGAACTTGCCTTCCTCGCCCTCGCTGTCGGCATCGAGGCTCGAATAGAACGTCCCGTCGGGCGCGCGCATCTCGCGCGTCGCCCAACCCACGACACCGCGGGCAACGTGGGCGCCCTGGCCGGCCGGCTCGATCCGCGAGAGGTCGGCATAAAGTCCCAGTAGCGGACCGTTGTCGTAGAGCATCTTTTCGAAATGCGGGATCGTCCACGCGGCGTCCACCGAGTAACGGCAGAAGCCGCCACCGAGCTGGTCGTGGATGCCGCCGGCGGCCATCGCCGCGAGCGTACGCTCGACCATCGCCAGCGCCTCCGCGTCGTGCGAGCGGACATAGGCCCGAAGGCAGAGCGTGAGTTCCGTGGGGTGGGGAAACTTGGGCGCGGCGCCAAAGCCCCCGTTCACCGCGTCGAAGCTACGCTTGAGACTCGCCAGCGCGGCGGCACTGGCGCTAAGGGGCAGGGCGCCTTCGGTCGGCCGGGGCGCAAGGCGGCCCAGCGCTTCCTTGAGGCGGGCGGTCTGTTCCGCGATCGCCGGACCCTGCTCCCGGTATGCCGCGGCGAGCTTGGGCAGAATTTCGCGAAAACCCGGCAGTCCGTGCCGGCCTTCCTTTGGGAAATACGTGCCGCCGAAGAAGGGCTCGCCGTCCGGGGTGAGCACCATGGTCAGCGGCCAGCCGCCGGAGCGTCTTGCCAGGAGTGCGTGGGCGAGCTGGTAGACCTGATCGAGATCGGGTCGCTCCTCGCGGTCAACCTTGACGTTGACGAACAGCGCGTTCATGAGCGCGGCGACGTCGGGATCTTCGAAGGATTCGTGCGCCATCACGTGGCACCAGTGGCACGCCGAGTAGCCGATCGACAGCAGGATCGGCTTGTCCTCGGCCTTGGCGCGGACCTTCGCCTCCTCGCCCCACGGGTACCAGTCGACAGGATTGCCGGCGTGCTGCCGGAGATACGGGCTCGTCTCGTCTGCGAGTCGATTGGCCATTAGCAACACCTCCCTGGCTGTGTCGGATGCCACGACGCGGCGGGAATTCGCCCGCGGCGTCGCTGCAGACGGGAAGTATCCTCCGAGCCCCTGGACGCAAGGTGCCGCAGCGCACCCAGGTTGGCCCCAGCCGCGATTCGGCCGGCTTCCAGCGGGTTCGGGTCTGGGTCTGGGTAGCGCACCGCGCGGCGCCGGGTCGCGCGGTGCGAGCCACGCGCCGGGGACCCGCGTCTCGGTGGGCAGGCGGGGCTACTCGACGATTTCGAACGATGCGCGCTCGAAATCGGCGCCGCGCTGGAGAAGACGCACCAGACGGTACTGACGCTCCGGCCCGCCATCGATGGACCGGAAGATGCGGCCCGGATGAAACGTGCGCGACGGCAGGATGAGACTTGACTTGTCGTCGGGCGTTTCGGCGAGCAGTAAGCAGGGCACCGGCGGGTCCTCGCCCATCGCCGTAGTGGCCGGCGAGGCGGCCACCGCCGTGGGCTTGCCGGAAAAGAATCGTAACGACATCAGCAACTCGCCTTCGTCACCTTGCGCCACACGGGTGACGTACCCCACGCGGTTGCGGTTGTGCTCGGCTTCGCGCACGTACACGAGCTGATCGAGGTACCAGCGATGCGCCACGTCGGACACTCGGGCGAGGGCCGCCTCACGGTGATCGCACGAGCCCTGCCATTCCTCGAGTGTCCACTTGCGCTCGGCGTCTTCGCGGCCGCTGTCGTAATCGGCGACCGCGCCGAGGGTCTGCAGTTGCAGGCCGCGGCTGCCGGCGGCGTAGGTCGAGGTCCTGCCGAGCGGATCGCTGCGTTCGAACGTCCGGCCGCTCACCCGGAAGAACGCCGCCGCCAACCCGCCGCCGCAGAGGGAAACGGTCGCCGTGGGGATGCCGGTGGTGCTTCGCGGCAGCTGGTTCCACCTGGCGTCGAGGTGCGAGAGCAGCAGGGTGGACTGCTCGATCCCGCAATCGCGGCCGAGCTGGAGCTCCGCGGGATCGGCGCCGCTCTGCAGGCGCTTCAACCGGCCGCGAACGGAAGTGAGGAGCTTGTGCGGATGACCGAAGCGCATCGATTCGGCGACCACCTTGGGTGGCGCGGACACGAGTGCCGCGCCGCGATGGGCGTCGAGCTCAACCAGCAGCAGGGGACCTTCGGTGTCGCGCGGCTGCGGGTAAGGAAAGATCTTGCGGGCCCACATCTGCAGCCAGCGATCGGTGAGCTCGATCTGTTTCACGGACATGGCGCAAGGATCGGCCAGCGCGAGCAGCAGAGCATGGCTGTAAGTGGAGTAGCAGGAAAGCCCAACGGCGCTTGGCATGAGCTCGTCCGATACCGAGCTGCCGGTGCAGCCGAGCAGCTCCGCAATCCGGTAATACGCGTGGATCTCCTGCCACAACTGCGGTGGTGGCGACCGGCGGGCGAGGCCATACACCAGCAGCAGCTGCTTGCCGACGTAGAGGCCGCGCTGCAGCACCTTGGCTTTGACCCCCTCGAGCTCCGCGTCGCCATCGAGGAGCGGCTTAAGGCACGCCGAATACTGTTCCCACAGGGCATTCCAGAGGCCAATCGCCTGCTCGGCAGCGTCGAGCTCGCGATCGCCCGCAGGCTGGGGCTTGCCGGCGTAGCGGCGCGCGAGCTCGGTGTGCAGATAGGCTACCTGCTCGCGGATCAGCTCGGCAATCCGGGCGCGTTCCCGCGGCGGGTAGTCGATCAGGGTCATCGCCCGGAGCTCATTGAGCAGCGCGGCGCTGAGCTGGTTGACGTTGGTCAGCGGCAGGGATTTGAGCCACCGCCCGGCGGACTCGGCGTCGGTAAAGGCGATCGCATCGTCGCTCGCACCCGCGTCGGGGTCGGGCGTCACGGCGTCTTGCGCGTGGTCCGTTACTTCAGGATTCATGATGTCGTGCATTCGTGCTGATCACGCAAGCTTGGCTATCCGTCCTGTGATATCGGCCGCCCCGGCTTATAGCACAGGGGCGACGCGCAGATTTCATCCGCGCGCGGCATGCGGCGGTCCGCCGACCCTACCAGGACCATCCGAAACCGGTCCCGGCTCCTTTTCCACCAGGGCGCGTCCGGTTCCCGTCGCAGGGGGCGTGCCGCACCAAGACAGCGTGGACTTGCCCAGCTGCATGCATCGAGTTGGGTGACAGCAAGGCGCCCCCGAGGGGATTCGGTGTAGCGAACAGCGTGCGCGCTACAGCAGCACCCGCTCGATGCCGCCGTGATTGGCGGCGTGAACATACTCGGCCATCCAGTCTTTGCCGAGAAGGTGGCGCGCCAACTCCACGACGATGTAGTCCGCCTCCGTTCCCGAGTCGCGATCGAAGCGCGCAAGGCCCTGCAGGCACGACGGGCACGAGGTCAGCACCTTGACCTCGCCGGCGAAGCCGTCCTCGCGCAGCATCGTCGCACCTTTGCGCATCTCCTCTTCCTTGCGAAAGCGCACCTGGGTCGAGACATCGGGCCGGGTCGTGGCGAGCGTGCCCGATTCGCCGCAGCAACGGTCGTTGAGGATGACCTTGCTGCCCATGAGCGCGTTCACCACCTTGAGCGGCTGGTGCTGCTTCATCGGGGTGTGGCAGGGATCGTGGTACATGTACCGCACCCCCTCGACCCCGTCGAGCTTGATCCCCTTCTCGAGCAGGTACTCGTGGATGTCGAGCAGCCGGCATCCCGGAAAGACCTTCTCGAACTCGTATTTCTCGAGCTGGTCGAGGCAGGTACCACAGGACACGACCACGGTCTTGATGTCGAGATAGTTGAGGGTGTTCGCCACCCGGTGGAACAGCACCCGGTTGTCGGTGATGATCTCCTGGCCCTTGTCATGCTGTCCGGCGGCCGTCTGCGGGTAGCCGCAGCACAGGTAGCCGGGCGGGAGCACGCACTGCGCACCAACGTGATAGAGCATCGCCTGCGTGGCGAGCCCGACCTGGGAGAAAAGGCGCTCGGAACCACAGCCGGGGAAGTAGAACACCGCGTCGGAATCCTCGGTCAGCTTCTTCGGATCGCGGATGATCGGCACGACCGTGTCGTCCTCGATGTCGAGGAGCGCCCGGGCAGTGCGCTTCGGCAGGCCGCCGGGCATTGGCTTGTTGATGAAATGGATGACCTGGGCGATGACGGGCTGCGGGCCGGTGGTCGACGGCGGACGACGGGTCTGCTTCTGGACGAGTCCGAGCGTCCTCGCGACGCCGTGGGCGACGCGCTGCAGCCGATAGCCGACGTCGATCATCGCGGTCTTGGTGAGCTTGATCGTCGTGGGATCGGTCGCCGAGAGGAAGAACATCGCCGCCCGCGTGGCGATGCTGGTGCGCTGCTTGCCCTCGTGGCGCAGCAGGTTGCGCATCGCGATCGACACGTCGCCGAAGTCGATGTCGACCGGGCAGGGGCGCTCGCACTTATGGCAGACGGTGCAATGGTCGGCGACGTCGCGGAACTCGTCGAAGTGCCGCAGCGACACGCCGCGGCGGGTCTGCTCTTCGTACAGAAAGGCCTCGATCAGCAGCGAGGTGCCGAGGATCTTGTTCCTTGGGCTGTAGAGCAGGTTGGCACGCGGCACGTGGGTCGCGCACACCGGCTTGCACTTGCCGCAGCGCAGGCAGTCCTTGATCGAGTCGAGGATATTGCCCGTCTCGGACTGCTCGAGGATCAGCGATTCCGCCCCCAGCAGGCTGAAGCTCGGGGTGTAGGCGTTGCGCAGGTCGGACCCAGGCAGCAGCTTGCCGGCGTTGAAGCGCCCCCGGGGATCGACCTTGGTCTTGTACGCGGCGAACGGCGCGATCTCCTCGGGCGTGAGATATTCGATCTTGGTGATGCCAATGCCGTGCTCACCCGAGATCACGCCTCCCAGGTCGCGGGCGAGGGCCATGATCCGGGCCACCGAGGCGTTCGCTTGCTGCAGCATCCCGTAATCGTCGGAGTTGACCGGGATGTTGGTGTGCACGTTGCCGTCGCCGGCATGCATGTGCAAGGCGATGAACACGCGGCTGCGCAGGATCTCCTTGTGGATCGCGGCATAGCGGTTGCGGATCGCGTCGAACGCAATGCCCGCGAAGATCTCGTCCAGGCGTGCCTTCAACTCGGTCTTCCACGACACCACCACCGAGTGATCCTGCAGCGCCAGGAACGTCTCGTCGATGCGCGCCAGGAAATCGTGCCAGCGCGCTCGGGTTGCCTCGATGACTTCCTGCGCTTCCTCTACCTTGGCCGCGACGATCTCCTCGGCCACGCGTACCTCGTCGTGGGCTGCCGGCATCGGCCCGCGGAAGAACCCGGCAAGGGCATCGGTCAGGCGCAGCTTATTGCGAATCGAGAGCTCGATGTTGATGCGCTCGACGCCGTCGGTATAGTCGCCGAGGCGCTCCAGAGGGATCACCACGTCCTCGTTGATCTTGAACGCGTTGGTGTGCTTGGCGATCGCCGCGGTGCGCGAGCGGTCGAGCCAGAAGCGCTTACGCGTCTCCGGCGACACGGCAACGAACCCTTCGCCGCCACGCGCATTGGCGATGCGCACCACCTCCGAAGCGGCACGGGCGACCCCGTCCTCGGACTCGCCGACGATGTCGGCCAGCAGGACCATCTTGGGGCAGCCATGGCGCTTGGCCTTGGTGGCGTAGCCCACGGCGCGGACGTAGCGTGAGTCGAGATGCTCGAGTCCGGCGAGGATCGCGCCGTGCGGTCGCGCGTCGAGGTAGCGCTTGATCTCGACGATCGACGGCGTGGACTCGCGCGCCTGGCCGAAGAACTCCAGGCACACGGTGCGGATGGCCGGCGGCATGCGGTGCAGGATGAACCGCGCCGAGGTGATGATCCCGTCGCAGCCTTCCTTCTGCACCCCGGGAAGTCCCGCCAGGAATTTGTCGGTCACGTCCTTGCCGAGCCCCACCCGGCGAAAATCCACGCCGCGGACAGCGAGGGTCTCGCGCCGCTTCAAGGTCTTGCCGTCGGCGCCGAACCACTGCAGCTCGAACGTGGCGGTCGGCGCGTCGTGGATCTTGCCGAGATTGTGGTCGACGCGCGTCACCTCCAGCCAGTCGGCATCGGGTGTGACCATGCGCCACGACAGCAGATTGTCGAGGGCGGTGCCCCACAGCACGGCCTTCTTGCCCCCGGCGTTCATGGCCACGTTGCCACCGATGCACGAGGCATCGGCCGACGTCGGATCGACGGCGAACACGAGCTTATCCCGCTCGGCGACGTCCATCACCCGCTTGGTCACCACGCCCGATCCGGCCTCGATCGTCGGCACCGGCTCGGCACGTCCGGGGAGGGTCACGCGCTCGACGACCGAAAGCCGCTCGAGCTTCTCGACATTGATCACCGCCGACCGGGCATTGAGCGGAATGGCCCCGCCCGTGTACCCCGTGCCGCCGCCCCGCGGAATGATAGTGAGGCCGAGCTCGATGCAGCCTTCCACCAGACCGCGGACCTCGAGCTCGGTGTCCGGCAGGAGCACCACGAAGGGATACTCGACCCGCCAGTCGGTCGCGTCGGTGACGTGCGACACCCGCGCGAGGCCGTCGAAGGCAATGTTGTCCTTGGCGGTGTA
>JBDSND010000146.1:0-5817 GCA_039915505.1 Casimicrobiaceae bacterium | reverse complement strand
CTCCGCCGAATACGCGATGCGCGGCAAGGACCGCGTGCAGGTATTCATGCTGTCGCCGAAGGGCCGCATGAGTCCCTTCCAACAGGCACAGATGTATTCCCTTTCCGAGCCCAACATCCACAACATTGCGATCGAGGGCGTGTTCGACGACTGCCAGGACATCGTCAAGGCGGTGAGTGGCGATGCGGCGTTCAAGGCCAAATGGCGCATTGGTACCGTCAACTCGATCAACTGGGCGCGGGTCGCGGCGCAGGTGGTGTATTACTTTAAGGGCTACTTGGCGGTCGCGGCCACGGTTGGCGATCCGGTCGATTTCGCCGTGCCCTCCGGCAACTTCGGCAATATTCTCGCCGGGCACGTGGCGCGCAGCATGGGCCTGCCGATCCGGCGCCTGGTGCTGGCCGCCAACGAGAATGACGTCCTCGACGAGTTCTTTCGCACCGGCCGCTACCGTCCGCGCCGCAACGCCGAGACCCACGCGACCTCGAGCCCGTCGATGGACATCTCCAAGGCGTCGAACTTCGAGCGTTACATCTTCGACATCGTCGAGCGCGATCCAGCTGCGGTCCGTTCGCTGTGGGGCCGGCTCGCCCGCGACGGCGAATTCGATCTTGCCGGCACGCCCGCATGGGCGCGGGTGCAGGCCTCGGGCTTCGCCTCCGGTAAGAGTTCGCACCAAGACCGAATCCGGACCATCCGCCATTGCGCGGAACTCTACGGCGTGGTCATCGATCCGCATACGGCGGATGGCGTCAAGGTTGCGTTGGAGAATCGCGAATCCACGGTGCCGATGGTGTGCGTCGAGACCGCGCTGCCGGCGAAGTTCGCGGCGACGATCCGCGAGGCACTCGGTCGCGACCCGGCGCGCCCCGACGGGTACCGCGACCTGGAAGAGCGTCCGCAACGCTGCGACGTGCTGCCCGCCGATGTGGCCCAGGTGCAGGCCTACATTGCCGCCCACGCGAGCGGGCCAAGCCGCCACTGAACTTCTCTACGGCGCTCCCGGCGCCGCCCTCGACCATGCGGTCCTCCTTCCTCCAACTGTTGCACAACCTGCGCGCAGGCGCGCGGCTCGCATTCTTCCTGCCGGTGCGCCGCGACGCATTCCACTTCGAAATCGCCGACCTGCTGTGGCTGTTCCTGGCGTCGGCGATCGTCGATTTCGCGAGCGACTGGGTGCGTTACAACCCGGGCGCGCATCTGTCTTTGTACGGTGCCGGCAGCGAGATCTTTTCCATTGGCTTGCTGCTGGTCTCGGCGGCGGTGCTGGCCGTCGTCTTCCACCAGCGTGTGCTCGCCCTGGTGGTTCCGGTCGTGGTGCTGTCGGCGCTTCCTGTCATCCAGCTCGCGCAGATCGCGCACGACAGCGTGCTGCGCTGGGGGCCTCCGGTCGTGCCACTGATCGAGTACGTCGAGGCGGTGGTGGTAGCGTGGCTGGTCGCCATGCTGGCGCGTGCGGTGGGGGTGGCGCTCGCGCCGTCGCCAACGCCATCGCGTCGGTGGCTGCGTGCAATCGCCGGCGGCCTGGTACTCGCGGCGCCATTGTGGCTGGCGCCGCTGTTGATCCCGACCGGACCCTGGTGGCGCCAACCCGCGCTGCACGGCGGCGTCGATCCGAATTATCCGAATCCAGCGTCGGAGCAGGTGCTCGCCGCCCAGGTCCAGCTCCTCGACGAGGCGTTGTCCGGGCTCGCAGACGAGCGGCCGGGCGTTACTGACCTCTACGTGGTGAGCTTCGGCGGCTACGCCAGCGAGGACGTCTTTCGCAAGGACCTGGAGCTCGCGCAGCGCGTGATGGACGACCGTTGGGATACGCACGATCGGTCGGTGACGCTGCTCAACAATCCGCGCACCCTGCTGCAGACGCCGATCGCCACGGTCAGCAACCTGCGCGAGACCCTGAACGAAATCGGCGCCGCCATCGATGCCGACGAGGACGTGGTGATGGTTTACCTCGCGAGCCACGGCTCACCTGAATCGTTGAGCGTGGAGCTACCGCCTCTCGAGCTGGTGCAGCTGACGCCGGGCGTGCTGCGCAGTCTGCTCGACGAGGCCGGCATCACCTGGCGGATCATCGTCGTCTCGGCCTGCTATTCCGGAAGCTTCATTCCAGCGCTGCAGGATGACCACACCATGGTCATCACCGCGTCGCAGGCGGACCGCACGTCCTTCGGTTGCGGCTTCCGCAGCGATGGCACGTACTTCGGTCAGGCGTTCTTCGGCGAGGGACTCGCGAAGGCGGAGTCGTTTCCCGCAGCCATCGAGTTGGCGCGGCAGGAGATCGCCGCGCGCGAGGCGGCGGAAGGTGCCAGTCCTCCGTCGAATCCGCAGATGGTCGTGGGCGCGGCCATGCAGGCCAAGCTGAAGGAGCTCGAACGGGGCAGCGCGGCAAGGCGGGCTGGCAAGCTCGTGTGCGCGACGTGCGGTCGGGCTCATCCTCATTCCTTATCGGCCCGCCGTGTTTCGCGCACGACACCTGATGGGATCCTGACTCCTGCGTTCGCGGCGACCGAACGCGTTCGACCACGTTCGCACGAGCAGCGCGTTGACTCGAACTGACCGCGAGTCGACGCCGTCAACTTATTGTAACGGCCTCGCGGCAATAGCGTATGATTCGCCGCGGTGGATGGCGCCCCTGTTGAGATGTTGGTGTCGATCCCGTTGGTACTTGTGGATGCGGCGTTGCCGGTACGATCAACTCAGGGGAAACACGATGACTTCTCAAAAATCGCGGACGACGGGGGCCTCGGTTGCGTTGGCTTGGTCACATGCCGCGTTGTTCGTCGTAGGTATGTTGCTATCCAGTGTCGCGGCTGCGCAGGCGAGCGTTTCCGACTCGACATTCCTCGACACCAACTGGACCCTCACGACGTTCACGTCCGGTAACGGCGGGTCCGTCGTTGCCGGACAAGTCGCCTCGGGCGGTAACCCTGGCGCGTTTCGCAATGTGACCGACAACCTCAATGCGGCGCCGTCCGGCAGCCAGACCATCGTTCTCGGTGCCAGCATCTACACGCCATTCACGTACGCGCCTGCGACCTCGGGTGCGATTGCGTCCTTGTCCTATTCGGAAGATGCGGCGTGCACTTCGGGCTGCTTCGGGAATGGGCAGTCGACCGGGCCGGCGTTATTGCAGAACGGCAACATCTATATCCTCAGCAGCAGCACGGTGATCACCGGACCCGGCACCACGTTCGTCAACCATAGCCTGTCCGCGCTGACCGCCGCGGACTTTGGCCTGGTCAATGTCACGACGACCGCGATATTCGACAATACCCAGCATCCGAATTTCAGCGCCACCGGCGCGCCCATCCAGTTCGGCTTTTTCCGCGCCAATGGCACCGGGATCAATGGCGGGGGTTACAGCCTGGCAGCCGGCATCGACAACTGGCAGATCGTCATTGCCGCGGCCGCGCCGCCGCCCCCGACGTCCAATCCCGCCGCCTCGATCCCAACATTGGGCGAGTGGCAGCTGCTGCTGCTCGCGCTCGGTGTACTGGTGCTAGGAGCCCGCTACCTACGCGCAAGGTCATAACGCTAGCTGGGCTGCTGCAGGCAATCGTAGCGAACGCGTTGAAGGCATCCGGTGATTGACCGTATCCGACATCCGCCGGTATAATTGCAATCCTGCCGCGGGGTGGAGCAGTCTGGCAGCTCGTCGGGCTCATAACCCGAAGGTCGCAGGTTCAAATCCTGCCCCCGCAACCAAGATAGTCAACGGCTTACCTTAGGGTAGGCCGTTTTCGTTTTGGTTCTGGGTAACGCCGGGGCAACAGTGGGGACTTTTCGAGCAACTGACAGGCGTCATGACAACAGGCGGCTTTGCTCCCAGTCTGCGCCGAGTGCGGCTGCCAGGCAGGAGCAGGCGAGGCGCCGTTGGCTGACTGGCCTCATTTGCAGAATGGTCGGAACGCACCCGTGGTCGTTCCCTCACCCCAAACGGCTCACCGATCCACTCGTACTCGGAGTACCGGCCGCGGATCTCGTCAACGCTGGGCACGGTAGCGGGCCTGCACCCATTTGCCGGGAAGGCGATCGCGGTAGCGGAAGCGGTAGAGCTGGACGGGATAGGTCATACCGTACGGATATACGGTACTCTCCTAAAGTCTGCAATCAGCGGGCCTAATTCCCTTGATAACGGTTGTTAGCAAGGAGATGCCTCCGTAATCGGGCCGACTGCTTAGGTGCCGCTCGTGCCGAGCGGTTCGTCGGCTCGGCTTGCGGTTTCGTTACGACCAACACCCTTGGAGTCTTACCATAACCAATTGATATACGGGTTTTCAATAGGCTGCTCCCTTCCGGATCTGTAAGAGCCCGCAGCCTGCGCCGCGTCATCATTACTCATACCCAGGGCGGCGGATGTACGGACTGATATGCGGCCTTCGCGGGCCGCTAGTACAAGTTGTCGATCTTTTTTACACCGACGTGCGACTTGGTCCATAAACTATTGTTTTACATGATGTTTAGTTGACACCGGGCGCGGTGGCAACCGTCGGCAGCGTTACCGGTTTGACCGCCGGTGATTCGCTCGTGGGCATCGATTTTCGGCCCTCCCTCGGGGCCAACAACGGCCGGCTTTATGCGGTCGGCGTTAATTCAACCAACGGATCGGGGCGCATCTATACGATCAATACGATGACTGGAGCAGCCACTCTGGCTTCGGTGCTTGTTGCCGATCCCGCCGACACGACATCGCCGTTTCCGTTTCTGACCGTCATGGGAAATCTCTTCGGCGTCGATTTCAACCCGGTGGTCGACCGCCTGCGCCTCGTCAGCGATAACGATCAGAACCTGCGCATCAACGTCGACACTGGGCTGGTGCAGTTGGACGTGCCGCTTGCCTACGTGATGGGAGATCCCAATGTCGGCGATGACCCGAGAGTTACGTCGGTCGCCTACTCCAACAACTTCGGCGGCGCTACCTCGACCGTGCTGAGCGGCGTTGATATCGACCAGTCGCCCGACGCGTTGGTCGTGTTCGCCAGCGCCAACGCTGGGACGTTGACTACCTCGCTGAATTTACCATTTGAGGGTGGCGGGTTGAACGGCTACGACATCTCCGGCCTAACGGGCACGCCATATTTTGCAGTGCCTACAGGTCAAGGTACGCAACTGTATGCAGGGCTGACGCTGATGGGAACAATCGGCGCTGGTCTCGGGTTGATCGATATCGCGGCGCCCATCGGCGCGCAACGATTTTCGGTTCCAGAGCCGGGCAGCCTCGCGCTTTTCGGCTCGAGCTTGGCGGGATTCGCGCTGCTCCGCCGCCGCGCCGCCCGCGATCGAGAGGTGAAGATTGTGGCGACGAAGCTGCCTAAGTAGGGGACCACAGAGCAGGGGATCGAAGCCTCATTAAACTTGCCTTAACTACAGTCCGGGCCGCACCATGTAATGACCCACTGAATTTCTGCTCAGGTCATAAGTCATAATTTCGAAAGGGACTCGGTGGACGGCACGGCGCAAAGCCTTCCGGTTGAGCTTCTTACGCCGCTTCGAGCAACGCCTGGGGATTCTTCGCCGCGACCATGAGTAGCGTGCGGGCCGCGCCGGATGGCGCACCACGACCCTGCTCCCATCGCCATCCCAAGCTCGACGTTTGGATCAGCCACGGGGGCGGCGCCACCGCTGCAGCGCCGGCTGCCCAAGCGCGGGTTCGTCTCGCCCACGCGCGGCGATACCGTCGTTTGGCGAGGCGCGCGATGCCGGTGCGGAAATGGCGGACGCAACGATGCCGCCGCACCCCCGCATTTGGTTTTCACTCGGCCGCAAACAGCGAAAGTTTGCTCGCCATCCTACCTGCCTCTCGGGCAATCGA
This sequence comes from Casimicrobiaceae bacterium, assembly GCA_039915505.1. Lineage (GTDB taxonomy): Bacteria > Pseudomonadota > Gammaproteobacteria > Burkholderiales > Casimicrobiaceae > CAIWHR01. The sequence goes on along the minus strand of JBDSND010000146.1, from coordinate 2 downwards.
CC
>JBDSND010000143.1:0-8139 GCA_039915505.1 Casimicrobiaceae bacterium | reverse complement strand
CTGTCCGGGGGCAAGGTCATCGTCTCCACCGGCACCAAGACCCTGCAGGACCAGCTCTTCCAGCGCGACCTGCCGACGGTGCGGCGCGCCCTGGGCGTCCCGGTGACCCTGGCGTTGCTCAAGGGCCGCGCGAACTACGTCTGTCATTACCACCTCGCCCGGACGGCCGCGGATGGCCGGCTGCCGTCGCGCGACGATGTCCGCCATCTCGCCAGGATCGTGGCCTTCGCGAGGGAGTCCACGACGGGGGACCGGGGCGAGCTCGCCGATGTCCCGGAAAACGCGACGGTGTGGCCGCTGGTGACCTCGACACGGGACAACTGCCTCGGCGGCGAGTGTCCGCATCACGGCGACTGCTTCGTCCTGCAGGCGAGAAAGGCCGCGCTCGAGGCCGACGTGGTGGTGGTCAACCATCACCTGTTCTTCGCCGATGTGATGTTGCGCGACGAAGGCCTTGCCGAGCTGCTGCCGGCGTGCAACACCGTCATCCTCGATGAAGCGCACCAGCTTCCCGACACCGCGACGCTGTTCTTCGGCAGCCAGGTTACCGCCGGGCAACTCGCCGAGCTGGCTCGCGATGCCGAGGTCGCCGCCCGCACCGAGGCCCGTGAGGTCCGCGAGCTGCCCGACGCCGCGGCAGGCCTGCAACCGGCGTTGCGCAAGCTGCGCCTGGCCCTCGGCGAGGTGCCCGGCAAGCTGCCGCGGGCGTTGGCCCTGGCGCGTCCAGGCGTCGCCGAGGCCCTCGACGGCCTCGCGGCGGCTCTCGATCGGCTCGCCGCCGATCTCGAGCTTTTCGCCGAGCGCAGCGAAGCGCTCGGCCAGTGTGCGCGGCGCGCCCAGGACGCAAGCGCGACCCTGGCCCGCTGGCGGGACGAGACGATTGCGGCGCGATCCGACGCGGCGGCAAGCGAAGCCGCGGCCGATCCGGACGCCCCACCGCAGGCCTGGATCCGCTGGGTGGACGTGACGCCACAAGGCTGGCAGCTGCACGCGTCACCGCTGTCGATCGCCACGCTTTTTTCCAACCAGGTGACGGCGTCGGGCCGCGCGTGGATCTTTACCTCCGCCACCCTCGCCGTCGGCCGCGATTTCTCCCTCTACCAGCGCGAGCTCGGTCTCGCCGACGCCACCACGGGATGCTGGGACAGTCCCTTCGACTATGCACGCCAGGCGCTGCTTTACGTCCCGCGCAATCTACCGGCGCCGAACTCGCGCGAGCACACCGAAGCCGTCATCGCCGCGGCCCTGCCGGTGTTGAAGGCGAGTGGCGGACGCGCCTTCCTGCTCTTCACCACGTTGCGCGCGCTTCATGCGGCCCGGGAACTGCTCGCCGAAGCCATGCGCCGCGAGAACCTGGAATGGCCAATGCTCGTCCAAGGCGACGGCGCCCGCAGCGAGCTCCTGACGCGCTTTCGCACCCTCGGCAATGCGGTGCTGCTCGGCAGCCAGAGCTTCTGGGAAGGTGTGGACGTGCCCGGAGATGCGCTTTCCGTCGTCGTGATCGACAAGCTGCCGTTCGCGCCGCCGGACGACCCTCTGCTGGCCGCTCGGCTCGAGCACTTGCGAGCCGCCGGCGGCAACCCCTTCTTCGATTATCAGCTACCGCAGGCGGTGATCAGCTTGAAACAGGGCGCAGGGCGGCTGATCCGTTCCGAAACCGATCGAGGGGTGCTGATGCTGTGCGACCCCCGCCTGGTCGACAAGCCGTATGGCGGACGGATTTGGAAGAGCCTGCCGCCGATGCGTCGCACCCGCGAGCTGGCCGACGTCGAAGCGTTCTTCGCGCCCGCGGCCGAGCCGGCAAGCACGCCAGGCTGATCGGCGGGGCGCGGGAAACGCAACCGCCGGTACAGACCTGCGGGCCGCTAGCGCGACCCTACCAGAGCTTCCACCACGGCCGCGACGGCGCCTCGGCGAAGTAGCGACTGTTGGGAAACGTCGACTTCAGCACCCGCCATGCGTCGTCGCGCAGTTGCGGCAACTCCAGCTTGTCGTAGCTGCGCGCCAGGAGATCGAGCGCATCCTCGGTGGCCGGGGTCCGCGGATAGTTGGTAATAGCGAGCTGGGCGCGGTTGGCCGCCGCAACGTAAGCCCCGCGATTGAAGTAATAGCGCCCCAACTTCACCTCGTAGAGCGCGAGCGAGTTGGTCAGATAGCGCATTCGCGTGTCCGCGTCGGCCGCGTACTTGCTCTGCGGAAACTTGGCGACGAGGTCCTTGAACGTGTCGAAGCTTTCGCGCATCGCCTTGGGCTCGCGCTCCGAGAGGTCGGCTTCGTAGACATAGCCGAGCAGTCCCTGGTCCTCGCGGAAGTTCACCAGGCCTTTGACGTAATACGCGTAGTCGACGTTAGGATGATTCGGATAGGTACGGATGAACCGATCGGCGGCGGCGATGGCCGCGGCAGGCTCGCTGTTGCGATAGTTGGCGTACGCCGATTCGAGGATTGCCTGCTGGGCGAGGCGACCGTAGGGAAAACGCGATTCGAGGATCTCGAACAGCTTGGTCGCGCGCGTATAATTTCCCGACACCATGTTGTCGTGCGCTTCGCGATAGAGCTTCTCGGCGCTCCAGTCTGCCGTCTCGTCCTTGACCTCGGGCAGCCAGCTGCAACCGGCCACGCTGACGGCAAGAAGCGCCGCAATCCCCCACATCAGCCAGGCGGCCCATGCGCCCGTACGCGCCCGGCCGGACGTGGCGGCCGGCGCCGAGCGTACGGTCGACGGGACAGCCGCGGCGGGCAGGCGCGCGGGCGACAAAAGGGGGAGAACAGCGGGAAAAAGAGCTGGCAGGACAGGCGATGCGGACATGCGCAATGTATCTCCGGATGAGGGGGCGATTATAACCGACGGCTTTCGCGCGCCCCGCGCCGGAGCCGGCTGCCTCCGTGCGTCCCGTTGTATGTCCCATGGCGTGTCCCGTCGCGCGTCCCAGCGCATGTCCCGGCGTGCGTCCCAGCGTGTGTCCCATCGCGCCTGACCCTGCGCCTGGCGGCTTCGCCGCGGGGAACGCTGCCGGCGAACACATCCACATCCTTACGCTTGCGCCCGAATGGTCGGGCGTGCGCTTCGACCAGGCCCTCGCGCGATCCCTGCCGCAGTTCTCCCGCAGCCGGCTGCAGGTGTGGATCGCCGCGGGCCTCGTCACCGTCGATGGCCAGCCAGCCGAGCCGCGCTACAAGGTGCGCGGCGGCGAAGCCGTGATCGTCCACGCCCGGCCCGATCCTGCCGAAACGGCCGACGCGCCGCAGGCGATCGCGCTCGCCGTGGTGCACGAGGATGCCGCCATCATCGTCATCGACAAGCCGGCTGGTCTGGTGGTGCATCCGGGCACGGGCAACTGGGCAGGCACCCTGCTCAACGCCCTGCTCCATCATGCCCCGGCACTCGGCGAGGTGCCGCGCGCGGGCATCGTGCATCGCCTCGACAAGGATACGAGCGGACTGCTGGTGGTGGCCAAGACGCTCGAAGCGCAGACCGCGCTCGTGCGCCAGTTGCAGGCGCGCAGCGTGACGCGCGAGTACGTCGCCGTCGCTACCGGCGCGATCGCACGCGACGGCACCGTCGATGCCCCCATCGGCCGACACCCGACCCGGCGCACGTCGATGGCCGTGGTCGCCACCGGCAAGCCGGCGCGAACGCATTTCGAGGTCGTCGAGCGCCTGGTCGGCGCGACCCTGCTGCGCTGCCGGCTGGAGACGGGCCGCACCCACCAGATCCGCGTCCATCTCGCTTCCATTGGCCATCCGCTCGTGGGCGACCCCGCCTACGGCAGGAGACAGCCGATCGCCTTCGGTCGCCAGGCGCTGCACGCCGCGCGCCTCGGTCTGATGCATCCGGTCACCGGCGCGGCATGCGCGTGGACCTCACCGCTGCCTGGCGATCTCGAGGCACTCCTGGCAACGTTGCGGCCGAGCGTGCCGTCATCATCGCGATGAGACCAATCCGCGCGCTGTCCGATGACTCCGACCTGCAGCCGCGCCTGACGGCGGCAGGCCTCGACTGGATCGTGCCCGACTGGCCGGCCGCGACGGGCGTGCGCGGCCTCATGACGACGCGCCGGGGCGGGGTCGCGACAGGACCCCGGTCGAGCCTCGATCTCGGCGGCGCCGACGAGCCGGATGATGCGGTGTGCGTCAACCGCGCGCGTCTTCGCGCCTTCCTGCCGGATGAACCGCACTGGCTGCGCCAGGTGCACGGCACGCGGGTGATCACGATCGGCGCCGCCGCGGCCTCGGCGCCGTCGGCATGGCCCGAGGCTGACGCCGCGGTCACCGCCACCCCGGGTGCGGTGTGCGTGGTGCGGGTCGCCGACTGCCTGCCGGTACTCATCGCCGATAGCCACGGGCGCAGCATCGGCGTCGCGCACGCCGGGTGGCGCGGCCTCGCCGCGGGAGTCGTCGAGGCGACGGTCGAAGCCTTGCGCGCACTGGGCAGCCGCAACGAGGTCGCGTGGCTGGGGCCGGCCATCGGACCCGACGCCTTCGAGGTCGGTCCCGAGGTCCGCGACGCGTTCCTCGCACGCGAGCCAGCGGCGATGGCGGCGTTCGTGGCCGGTGCGCCCGGCAAGTGGCACGCAGACCTGTACGCGCTGGCACGCCTGGCCCTCGCCCGCGCTGGCGTGCGCGCCATAACTGGCGGCGGCTGGTGCACCAGGACCGACGCGGCGCGGTTCTTTTCGCATCGGCGCCATCATGCGTCCGGCCGCATGGCGGCGTGTGCCTGGATCGAGCCGCCTCACGGCGCTTCCGTATAATCGCGAGCGCGCCAACCGGGCGCCTAGCCGCTCCCGTGCTGCGTTGACGCCTTTACTCGCCATCATCCTTGCCTGCCTCGCCGGCGGCGTGCTTGCCATCCTCGCGGCGGCGGGCACACTCGTGCTCAAGCCGTCGCGGATCGGCCGGCTGGTGAGCTTCGCCGTCGGGGCGCTACTCGGCGCAGTGTTTCTCGAGCTCCTGCCTCATGCACTGGAAGAGGCGCCGGCCGAGCGGGTGATGGTTACCGTGCTGGGCGGTTTGCTGGCGTTTTTCCTCCTGGAGAAGCTGGTGCTCTGGCGTCACAGCCACGGCGAGCAGGCGGTCGAGCCCGCCGCCGAGGCCGGTGCGCTCGCCCACGCCGCCCATGCCGGCGATCACGATTACGGCCGGTCCGGGCTCATGATCCTGATCGGCAACAGCGTGCACAACTTCTGCGATGGGGTGGTGCTCGCCGCCGCCTTTCTCGCGACCCCCGCGCTCGGCGTGGCCACCACGGTCGCGGTGGTGGCGCATGCCATACCGCAGCAAGTCGGCGACTTCGCAGTGCTCCTGCACTCCGGGTACTCCCGGCGCAAGGCATTTGCCTTCAACGTCGCGACCGGGATCGCGACCCTGGTGGGGGGGCTGGCGGGCTATTTCGCGCTCGAGGACATGCACAGCGTGCTGCCGACAGTGCTCGCCATTGCCGCGGCGAGCCTGCTCTATGTGGCGGTCGCGGATCTCATTCCGAGCCTGCATCGCCATCCACAACCGATGGAGACTGCGCGTCAACTGCTGCTCATCGGCCTAGGGGTCACGGTGATCGCCGTCGTGCACGGGCTGCTCGAGGGTTGACGGCGGATCTGCCCCGTCGCGCGCCGCACGCAGCCGGCGTATCTTGAGTGCGGCGAGCAGCAGAACCGGAGCGAGTCCGGCGGTCACAAATACCAGGAGTCCCCCCAGCATCGATTCGTAGGTCATTGCCACCATGCCGATGACGTACACCCAGGCGATCACGATAATGTGCACGACGGCGTCCAGTGGTGGTTATGCAGGCCGTGGCCGTGTGCAGGGCGCTGCGTGCACAGCGCCGAGGCGCCGGCGGGCACGCGACGGAAGGTCATGGTGAACGTGCGTGACGATGCATGCACGGCGCCGAGTCAGCAGCGGCGGCGGGGACGCGATGGAGGGTCATGGCATTGAACGAGCGTGACGATAGAAGCCCATGGCGCGATCTTGCAGCGCAGTGGCAGGACGTTTCGCAGCAATGGTCACAATGGTGGATGCGGCCGGTCAATGCAAGCGCGGCATCGCCCACCGAGGCGGATCCCCCGGTCGGCGCCGACATGCAGGGGGTGCCGGTGGGCCACGCCGAAGACGTGGCCGCGCTCAATGCACGTTACGAATCGCGATTCCGGGCCCTTTGGCTGGCGGCGCAACAGGCGCTGCTCCATCCGCAACATGGCGGCGCGTTGCCGGTCGTTGCCGAGCCCGCCGCCGGTGATCGCCGCTTCACGGCGTCCGAGTGGAGCGCACTGCCCTACTTCGCGTTGATGAAGCAGCAATACCTGCTGACTGCCGAGTATATGCAGGGGCTCGCCGCGCTGTCGCCCTTGCCCGCACCCGAGAAGCGGCGCGTCACTTTCATGACCCGGCAGCTCGTCGATGCCATGGCACCCACCAACTTCGCGGCGACCAACCCCGAGGTCTGGAAAGCGGCGCTGGCGAGCGAAGGACAGAGCCTCCTGCGCGGCTACGAGAATCTGCTGACCGACGTGCGGCGCGGCCGGATCTCGATGACCGACGAGGCTGCCTTCGAGCTCGGTCGCAACCTGGCTGTCACGCCCGGCGACGTGATCCATCGCAACGATCTCATCGAGCTCATCCAATACCGGCCGTCGACGGCCAAAGTGCACAAGCGGCCGCTGCTGATCGTGCCGCCCTGCATCAACAAGTACTACATCCTCGACCTGCAGCCGCAGAACTCGTTCGTGCGCTGGGCCGTCGGGGAGGGTCATACCGTGTTCATGATCTCTTGGCGCAACATTCCGGAGTCGCTCGGCCATCTCACCTGGGACGACTACGTCGACCAAGGCGTGCTCGAGGCGCTCGATGTCGTCCGCCGGATCACCCGGTGCGATGCCGCAAACGTACTCGGGTTCTGCGTGGGGGGCGCGATCCTCGCGTGCGCCCTGGCCGTGCTCGCGGCCCGCGGCGAACGCCGGGTGGCGAGTGCCAGCTTTCTCACCACCCTGCTCGACTATGCCGATCCCGGAGAGATCGGCGTGTACATCTCCCATCGGCTCCTCGAGGCGCGCGAGCCCTCCCTCCTGTCGGGACAGCGCGTCCACGGCGGCGAGCTCGCGACCGCCTTCGCGAGCCTTCGTGCCAACGAGCTCGTCTGGAATTACGTGGTCAACAACTACCTCAAGGGCACGACCCCACCGGCCTTCGACCTGCTGTACTGGAACAGCGACTCCTGCAACCTTCCGGGACCGATGTACGCCTACTACCTGCGCAACATGTATCTCGATAACCAGTTGTGCGAGCCCGACGCGCTCACGGTACTGGGCGAGTCGATCGACCTCGGCAGCATCGACGTGCCCGCCTACGTCTACGCCTCGCGCGACGACCACATCGTCCCGTGGAAAGCGGCGTACCGGACTGTCGCCCTCCTCGGTGGCGACGTGCAGTTCGCCCTCGGCGCCTCCGGGCACATCGCCGGAGTGGTGAACCCACCGGCCGCGAAGCGTCGGCACCACTGGATCAATCGGCGCCTCGCCGACGCGCCCGATGCATGGCTCGACGCGGCGGACCAGCAACCGGGGAGCTGGTGGCCACATTGGGGGGGGTGGCTCCAGGAGCACGGCGGCGGACTGCGGGGTGCACCGCGCAAACCCGGCAACGCGCGGCACCAGCCCCTCGAGCCCGCTCCCGGATCGTACGTACGCGCCAAGGTGGAGTGACGCTAGGGCAGGCAAGGGATCGACAATGCGGGCACGCGCGTTGGCATTCTCGCAACGTCATGGGCGCGCACCCGCTCTGCAGCGAACCGCCGCTTGCGCTAAGATGAGCTTGCACCAAGGCGTGCCGTCGCGAACTCGCCGCGCGCGGCCCCGTTCCAACGGAGACACCTATGACTGACATCGTCATCACCCACGCACTACGCACCGCCGTCGGCAAGTTCGGCGGCTCCCTCGCCAAGACGCCGGCACCCGAACTCGGCGCCACCGTGATTCGTGCACTGCTCGAGCAGAGCGGCATCGCCGGCGAGCAGATTTCCGAAGTCATCCTGGGCCAGGTGCTGACGGCCGGTAGCGGCCAGAATCCCGCGCGGCAGGCGCTTATCAAGTCCGGGCTGCCCAATGCCATCCCGGCAATGACCATCAACAAGGTATGCGGCTC
>JBDSND010000130.1:0-19966 GCA_039915505.1 Casimicrobiaceae bacterium | reverse complement strand
TTGCCCCTTCCCTTGGAATCGAGCGGGGCAATGCCGCCATGAAACACCGGGAAGCCGAGCGCGCGGATCTGGCGCACGTCGCGGACAAAACCATCGGTGAGGCAGCCGGCGGCACCGCGCGCGCGTGCCGCCGTGGTGAGCAGCTCTCCCCAAGGCGCGATACGCGTCGATCCGCCACAGCCGAATACCGCGACGTCGTGCGGGCGCAGATCGTCGACCAGCGCCATCTCGAGCTCGTACGGATTCTCGTCGGGCTCCACGTGGTAGACCTCGCGGTAGAGGCCGGTACGCGCAAACCCTACCAGGACCAGGCTGTCGTCGAGTGGACGGATGCAGGGCGGCATCGCCTGGACGCGATGCCCGAGCTCGTCGAGCACGTCCGAGAGTACTGCGGTGTACAGTTTTGCGGCGACCCTGGCCGCGAAGTCGGAATCGGATCGGTCCATGGATTCTCACAAGGTCGCGCCAAGGCGCACGCGGCATGGTAGCGCAGCCCGACCGTCGGCCGCACTGACTCTGATGCCCGATGCAGCTGCGCTGCAACCCCACCATGCGGGGCCCACACTTGCGGAGATGCAGCTCCCAGACGCCACACCACTCAGAGGAGGGCACGCGCGCGGAGGCTTGGCGCGCGCTTGGTCACTGCGGGACTATGGCTGCGCCCGCATTCGTATCGCGCCAGGTCGATGGTCGGATGCACCACCGCGACCCTCTCAACCTCGGCGGGTGCCGCCGGGCTACGCCGCATGCTTGATCCCGGCAGAACGGTGCACACTGTATCCCTGGCGGCCATTTGGCCCCATTTGATCCCGATCGACGGAGTACCGTCATAATGCCGCCCGGTTCGGGCTCCCGCTACCGGGCGTCCGAAACCGGCGCACCCGCAGATCTCACCTCCAAGGTAGCCAGTGCCACCGTTAGCGCCCGTACCGCCGGGCTCGCGCCTCACCGCCATCGTCACCTTCGTGGTCGTGACCGGCATCCTGTACTTCGGTCGTGAGGTGCTCATCCCGCTCGCGCTATCGGTCCTGCTGAGCTTCCTGCTGGCACCGGCGGTACGACTGCTCGAACGCGTTGGCCTGCCGCGCGTAGTCGCGACTACCGTGGTCGCGGCCCTGTCGTTCGGCGTGATCGGGGGCGTCGTGTGGATCACCGCCAGCCAGTTCCTCACCCTGGCCGCGAGCCTGCCCGAGTACAAGTACAACATCCAGACCAAGATCAACAAGGTGCAGCGCGGGCCGGAAGGAAGCATCGGCAAGGCGACCCGCACGATCAAGGAGATCGGCACCGAGATCGCCGCTGCGCAGGAAGCGGATAAAGCGAAGGAAGCGGGTCCGCCGACACGCCGCTCGCGACTGGCCGCCGAAAGCAGCAAGCCGGTGCCGGTCACTATCGAAACGCCGACCCTGGGGCCGCTCGAGCTGATCCGGGAATGGAGTGCGCCGCTGCTCGCACCGCTCACCATGGCCGCGGCGGTAATCATCTTCACCTTCATCATGCTGGTGAAGCAGGAGGACCTGCGCGATCGGGCGATCCGGCTCATTGGCCGTGGAGAGCTCAACCGTACGACCCAGCTTATTGAAGAGGCGGGCGACCGAGTCAGCCGGTACCTGCGCATGCAGCTCATTGTCAACGCGAGCTACGGCGTGCCAGTGGGAATTGCGCTCTACTTCATCGGGGTTCCGAATGCGGCGCTGTGGGGACTGCTGGCGACTACCCTGCGGTTCATCCCCTACATCGGCTCGTGGATCGCCGCGGCCATGCCCGTCGCACTCGCCTTCGCGATCTCCGACGGCTGGTCCCTCGTGATCTGGACGTTGGCGGTGTTCGTGGTGCTGGAGCTCATCAGCAACAACATCATCGAGCCGTGGCTCTACGGCGCCAGCACGGGGCTATCGGCGCTCGCCATCATGGCGGCCGCAATCTTCTGGACCTGGCTATGGGGCGCGGTCGGACTGCTGCTCGCAACGCCGCTCACCGTATGCCTCGTGGTGCTGGGTCGACATCTGCCCCAGCTCGCGTTCCTGAACGTCATGCTGGGGGACGAGCCCGTGCTCTCGCCGCAGGACCGTTTCTATCAACGCCTTCTTGCGCTCGACCAGGAGGAAGCGACCGAGCTCGCCGAGGACTTCGCCCAAACCAGCGGGCTGCTGGCGCTGTACGACAATCTGCTCATCCCGGCGCTCGACCTCGCCGAGCGCGACCGTCACGAGAACGCCCTGACCGAAGAGCGCAAGCGCTCGATCCTGGACACCACGCGGCGTCTCATCGAGGAAGTGCGCGACACGACCCTCGGCATGCCCGCGGCGGACTCCGCGCCTGCGAGCGAGCCTGCGGACCGCGCGCCCGCCATCCTTCGCCAGCCCGTGTGCGTACTTTCGGCGCGGGACGAAGCCGACGAGCTGGTCGGCGCGATGTTGCAGCACGCCCTCGAGATCCGCGGCGTGCCGGTCGAACTGGTGGGCGCTGATGTGCAGCGCAGCGAACTGGTCAATCGCGTGACTGCGCTCGCTCCGTCGGTGATCTGCATCTCGGCGCTGCCGCCGGCGGCCGTTCTGCACGCCGCCGCACTCTGCAAGCGCCTCAGGAACCGACTGCCGCACACCGAAATCGTGATCGGCCTCTGGCACCCGCATGGCGATATCTCCCGTGCTACGCAGCGCCTGGATGCGGCCGGGGCCACCCGCATTGTCACCACCCTCGAAGCGGCACTGGCGCGAACCAGCCAGCCCGCGACGTCGATCGGCGGCGAGCCGCCGTCGACGCTGGTGCCCGCCACACCCTAGGCCAGAGGGATCCGGCCCCCGGCTGGCGCCTCCCTCGCCGCTACTTGCGCGGGGATCGCACGCTCAGTCGATGGCAAGATGATCACACTTGCCAGAGTGCGGCCGCCGCCACGAAGGTCATGCCCAGGGCGCTCGACCAGAGAATCGCCGCGTCGACCAAGTTCGCGACCCGGAAGCCACGCGGCAGCATCGCCCGCCGCCGCGCACGGGCCCATGCCGGGGTTGAAAGCCGCCACAGCACGTCGACATGGGGCTCGCCGAGCTCCTGCCGGATACGGTCTCGGACGCGGTGGTCGTCGCGGACCCCTGCCTCGGCGGATTGCTCGCGGGCACGGATCCTGATACGGGCTTCGGACCGTGGTCCCTGCTCGAGTGCGATCTTGCCGATTCCCGCGCCAGCGGGTAAAAGTACGAATGCCGTTGCCATGTTTGGCTCCTCGAGCGGCGCTGCGCCGTGAAGTGAATGTAGAGCGGCAATGGCAGACGAACAATCGATTTTTTTTCGCAAGAATTGTTAACGAAATTGACATGTTGATTCGACCATGACGATCCGTCTTCCGGCGATGCAGGCGCTTCGGGCGTTCGAGGCGGTCGCCCGTACAGGCAGCTTAAGCAGGGCTGGCGAAGCCCTGCACCTCACCCACGGTGCAATTAGTCATCAGGTGAAAGCGTTGGAGGAGGAGCTGGGGGTGCGACTCGTGGAGCGCGCTGGCCGAGGCATCCGACTCACCGACGAGGGCGAGCGCTTCGCGACCCGTGTGCGCGGCGCGCTGGCGGAGATAGGTGCCGCCATGAGCGAGATCGTGAACCAGAAGAATCCGCGTCAGCTCACGGTGAGCGTCGTCCCGTCCTTCGCCGCGCGCTGGCTGCTGCCGCGCATGCGCAAGTTCATGAACGAGCATCCCGAGATCGACATCGACGTGCGCGCGACCTTGAACCTCGCCGATTTCCGGCGTGACGATGTCGACGTCGCGGTGCGTTACGGCATGGGCAGCTGGCCGGGGTTGACGGCGCAACTCCTCATGGAGGACGCGTTCTCGCCCGTGTGCAGTCCCCACCTGCCGCAAGGCGTGCCTGCGCAGCCCCAGGACATGGCGCGCTACACCTTGCTGCGCTCGGAAGACGAGTACTGGGAGCCGTGGTTCCGGGCGGCGGGTCTGCCGTGGCCGGAACCAACGCGAGGACCCACCTTCAACGATTCCGCGCATATGCTGCAAGCCGCAGCCGAGGGCCAAGGCATTGCGCTTGGGAGGAGCTCACTCACGAGCATGGACCTCCTCAATGGCACGCTCGTGCAGCCGTTCCCCATCACCGTGCCGTCGGACCGGAAGTTCTATCTGGTGTATCCGCCGTCTTTCTCAGCCTCTCCCAAGCTTGCGGTCTTTCGGACGTGGCTCGTTGGCGAAATCAGTGGCATGGCGGAACCGACCGCCAAGCTGCGGACCGTCCCGGCCTCACCGCGCCGGGCGGCGAAAGGAAAGGGCCGCTAAAGGCGCAGTACCCGATCCTGCCGTCAGAATTGCGAAAGGCCCGCGCAGGCGGGCCTTTCTGTTATGCACGTACTGCCGAGGCCTATTGCTGCGAGTTGCCGCGCCCCATGCCGGCTTCGTTGCCGGATTCGCCGTGGAACCCGCGCGGATTCACCATCTGCTCGGCAGGTCGCGGGACACGGTCGCCCCGGTCCCATCCATCGCCTCGGTCACGCCAGCGGTCGCCGCGATCGCGCCAGTTGCCATCATGGTCGCGCCGCCCGTCGCGCCAGTAGCGCCTACCATCGCTTTCGTAATAGTAGTACCCAACTCCGAGGCTGCTCGGACCGTAATATGCCGGAGCACCGTAGCCGTAATCGGAGTAGCCGGAATCGTAAATTCCAGGTCCAGGTCCGTAGCCGTACCCATAGCTGTCGTAGTACGGCCCGGCGGCACAGCCGGCGAGTGCCAGCGTGACCGCACCGAGTAACAATGCCCTTTTCATGTGCGCTCCTTGTCCAATGAGGCTCTAGTGTCCAGAACCCTCGCCCATCGGTATGCTACAGCCGTCGCGAGATGGTTAGGCACCTCCTAAGCCGCAAGATTGAACGTTTACGGCCGCTGGGGATGTCGGACAAACCCCCAAAGTTCCGTGCGCCGGAGCGGCGCTCACCTTCAGAAGCGTCAAACGCGGCTCTCAGAAAAGCGAGTAGGCCATCGGATCGGGGACGGGCGGACCGGCAATCTCCGTCGTGGCATCAGCGCAGACCAAGGCGCCCACACGCACCCCAAGCAGCCGGATACGGCGCTCCAGCGTCACCCGGCGCAAGCATTCGCCGGCGGCGCGGCGTATGAGCGCGGGATCGGCAGTAGCGGTGACGATGGTCTGGTCCCGTGTCACGGTGCGAAAGTTGTCGAAACGCAGCTTCAGCCCGATCGTTCGGCCGACGTAACCCTTGCGTGTCAGGTCGTCGGCCACCCCCGCGCACAGCTCGGTGAAGATGGCCGACAGCGCGGCCCGGTCGTCGCGCGGCGAGAGATCGCGCTCGAAGGTGCGCTCGCGGCTGATGGACTTGGGCTCGGAATGGGTCACGACGGCACGATAGTCGCGGCCGTGCGCGGCTTCGTGCAGCCACGCACCGTAGTGGGGTCCGAATTCGCGGATCAGGAAGGCCGAGTCGGCAGACGCCAGCGCACCGATGGTCGCAATGCCCAGTGCCTGCAGCCGGGCGCTCGATTTTGGACCGATGCCATTGATCCGCCTGACCGGAAGCGGCCAGATGCGTGACGGGATATCGGCGGGGCGGAGGAGGGTCAGGCCGTCCGGCTTGTCGAGCTCGGAAGCGATCTTGGCGAGCAGCTTGTTCGGGGCCACCGCGATTGAGCAGGTGAGGCCGGTCGTGGAGCGCACCGCCGCCTTGAGGCTCGCGGCGACGTCCCGCGCGGTGTGCCAGCGATCGGCGTCCGGGGCGGGCTCCTCGCAGAGCGCCCCGCCGGGCGGGGTGACGTCCGTGAGATCGATGTAGATCTCGTCGATGCCGCGATCCTCGATCGTCGGCGCGAGGGCCGCGACCGCGGCCTTGAACTGGCGGGAATAGTGCCGGTACGCGTCGAAATCCACGGGCAGCAGAATGGCCTCGGGGGCGAGCGCCGCCGCGCGCATCATCGGCTGCGCGGAATGCAGGCCCAGGGCACGCGCCTCGTAGGTGGCGGTGGTGACCACACCACGGCCCACATAGCCGCGCAGGGTTTGAAAGCGATACCGCGTCGCGCCCGTCGCCGGATCGGTGACCGCCTCCGGCTCGTGGCGCCGCCCGCCGCCGATGACCACCGGCCGACCGCGCAGCTCGGGGTAGCGCAGGAGCTCCACGGACGCATAGAAGGCGTCCATGTCGAGGTGGGCGATGAGGCGCATCGGGGGCCGCGCGGAAGAGATCACCACTATGGTAGCCGGTCCGCGGCCGGTGAGCGGCCGCCACGGTTGCACTGCGTTCCGCGCGACTATGCTTGCCTGGCCGCCGGTGGATGACCGCGCTGCCGGGGCGAGCGCACCCCCTGGAACGCCCTCGGCGCGCGCGGAAACGAGGAGGGCATCAAATAAAATAGGGTCAGAGTGAAATAACGGCCCTCAACCCTCGCCATGGGCTGCACGACTTCAGTTAGTCCACTCTGACCCCAATTAACCGACTTCGGTTAGTCCACTCTGACCCCAATTAACGCCTCTCTAGCGGCCTTGCCACGGCATCACCGGTACCGTCGAGATGGCGTTCATCGGCGAGCCCTCGACCACCTTGCGGCTGATCGCTAGGTAGACCAGCGTCCGACGCTTGGCGTCGAACATCCGCACTACCTTGGTCTCCTTGAACAGGATCGAGGTGCTCTCGCTGAATACGCTTTCCTCGTCGGGCAGCTTATCCGGCAGGTTGATGGGACCGACCTGCCGGCAGGCGATGGAAAAGCGCGACGGGTCCTCGGCCAACCCGAGCGGACCCTTGATGCCACCGGTGCGCGCCTGGCTCACGTGGCACGACACCCCGGGAACGCGGGGATCATCGAAGGCCGACACGCAGACCTTGTCGTTCGCACCGAGCAGCCGAAACGTCGTGGATGCGCAGCCGATGTCCTCGGCGTGCGCACTGCCGAGTGCAGTAAGCGCTAGTCCGGCAATCCAGGCGATCTTGTTCATGGGTCCTCCTTGGCAATGCGGAATGAGACCACGGCCGCCGCAGCCAGTTGCCTCGGCAGTGGCGGTGACGGTCGGATGAGAGACGGCAGTGACGGTCGGACGAGTGGCGGCGGTGACGGTCGGAGGGCGGGCGGCGGTGACGGTCGGACGGCGGGCGGCGGTGACGGTCGAACGAGGCGGCGGTGACGGTCGGACGGCGGGCGGCGGTCACCTCGGACGAGGGGCGGAAGTGACGGTCGGACGAGGGGCGGCGGTGACGGTCGGATGAGAGACTGCGGTGACGGTCGAACGGGGGCGGCGGTGACGTCGGACGGCGTGGCGGTCACGTCGGACGGGGCGGGGCGATCAGGGGGCGGCGATCAGGGGCGGAGGGAAGGCGGGCCCCGGTGCATTGCTTGTCGACGGCGCAGCCGGTCGCGGCTGGCCCCGGCGCCGGGGGCGTTCCGGTGGCGCTATAATCAGTGTTCGCCGCCCGCGCTTCCAGCCGGCGGCTTTTGTTTTCCAGGCTGGCCCCGGCTGCCGGCCAGTGTGCCTCATGAACGCGCCTCCGTACCCTCCCAACCTGCTGCGCGACGTCGCCAAGCGACGCACGTTCGCGATCATCTCCCACCCGGACGCGGGCAAGACGACGCTCACCGAAAAGCTGCTGCTCTTCGGTGGCGCGATCCAGCTCGCCGGCACGGTCAAGGCGCGCAAGAGTGCGCGCCACGCGACATCGGATTGGATGGAGGTCGAGAAACAGCGCGGCATCTCGGTCACGAGCTCGGTGATGCAGTTCGAGTACGCCGACCACACCATCAACCTGCTCGACACCCCGGGCCACCAGGACTTCTCGGAGGACACCTACCGGGTGCTCACCGCGGTCGACGCCGCCGTGATGGTGATCGACGCGGCCAAGGGCGTTGAAGCGCAGACCATCAAGCTGCTCGAGGTCTGCCGGTTACGCGACACGCCGATCATCACCTTCGTGAACAAGATGGACCGCGAGGTGCGCGAGCCGATCGCCCTGCTGGAGGAGATCGAGTCGGTGCTGCAGATCGACTGCGCCCCGGTGACTTGGCCCATCGGCATGGGCAAGGCGTTCCGCGGAGTGTTCGACCTGATCGAGGACCGGCTGATCCGCTTCAGTCCTGGCGAGGAACGCCGTAGCGAGCAGCAGGAGCACATCGAGGCCCTCGCCAATCCGCGCCTCGATGCGCTCTTCCCCGACGAGATGCCGGCGGTGCGCCGCGACATCGACCTCATCCAGAGCGCCAGTCATCCGTTCGACCTCAAACTGTTCCTGGCTGGCCAGCAGACCCCGGTCTTCTTCGGCTCGGGGATCAATAACTTTGGAGTGCAGGAAGTGCTACAGGCGCTGGTGGAATGGGCGCCGCCGCCGCAGCCGCGCGACGGCAGTGCGCGGGTGGTGCATCCTGCCGAGCCCCCATTCTCCGGCTTCGTGTTCAAGATCCAGGCCAACATGGATCCCAAGCATCGTGACCGCATCGCCTTCTTCCGGGTGTGCTCCGGCCGCTACACCCCGGGGATGAAGGTGCGGCACCTGCGCACCGCCCGCGAGATGAAGCTCGCCAATGCCCTGACGTTCATGGCCAACGAGCGGGTGTCGAGCGAGGACGCCGTGGCCGGCGATATCCTCGGCATCCACAATCACGGCCAGCTGCAGATCGGCGACACCCTGACCGACGGCGAGGCGCTCGCCTACAAGGGCATCCCGTATTTCGCGCCAGAGCTCTTTCGGGTGGCGCGGCCGCGCGATCCGTTCAAGTCGAAGCAGCTGCAGAAAGGGTTGCAGGAGCTCGGCGAGGAAGGCGCCATCCAGGTCTTCGAGACCGTGCAGGGCAATACGCTGCTGCTGGGCGCCGTCGGCCAACTTCAGTTCGAAGTTGTCGCCGATCGCCTCGCCCGCGAGTACAAGGTCGACGCGATCTACGATCCCGCGCTCGTCTCCACCGCGCGCTGGCTCACGTTCCCCGACGAGGCGACGCGGCGCAACTTCGAGCGCGAGCAGGCCGCCTCGATCGGCACCGACGTCGACGGCAATCCGGTATTCCTGGCCACCAACAAGTACAACCTGCAGGTGACCGTCGATCGCTGGTCGAAAGTCGGCTTCCACGCCACCCGCGAGCACGGCGAGCGCCTGGCGCAAGGCTAAGGCGACCTTTGTCTATCGACGCCGCGCCGGAACCGAGGACCGCGAACATCCCCGGGGACGTCGTGACCGTCCACCGGCATTGAACCCGCGCGCAACGCCCGTCTGCTGCGTCGAGGACGTTCGCACGGCTGCATAGCCGGGCAACGCGCGGGCGCCGCACCCTCGCGCCGCCGCCATCGCCACCCGGCGACCGGGCCGCGCTAGCGTCCCGCCGATGCCGGCAAGCGTGGCGCGAGCGGTGCCGGGCGGGCCCCCGGCTTGACCATCAGCATCTGCACGTCGCCCAGCGCCCGCTCGGCGAAGCCACCCTCGCAATAGCACAGGTAGAACTCCCACATCCGCAGGAAAGCGTCGTCCAGGCCCATCGCCCGCACCTCGTCGCGGCGCGCGAACACGTTCTCGCGCCACGCCCGAAGGGTCGTGGCGTAGTACGGGCCGATGTCCTCGAGATGGAAGATGCGCATGTCGGTGGCGGCGGCGACGGCAGCACTCATCGCGCCCACCGATGGAATGCAGCATCCGGGAAAGATGTACTTCTGGATGAAGTCCACGGAGCGCAGTGCCGCTTCGTAGCGATGATCGGCGATAGTGATCGCCTGGAGCAGCATCATGCCCTCAGGCTTGAGCAGGCTCGAGCACTTGCCGAAGAACGTCGCGAAGTAGCGATGACCCACCGCCTCGATCATCTCGATCGACACCAGCTTGTCGTACGCGCCGGTGAGATCGCGGTAGTCGGCCAGCAGCACGGTGATCCGGTCGGACAATCCGGCGGCGGCGATGCGCTCGACCGCGAGCTCGTACTGGCGGCGGGAGATGGTGGTGGTCGTGACCCGGCAACCATAGTTTCGCACCGCGTGCAGCGCGAAGCCGCCCCAGCCCGTGCCGATCTCCAGCACGTGATCCGTTGGGCCGAGGTCGAGCTTGCGGCAGACCTGCTCCAGCTTGGCGATCGAGCCATCCTCCAGGGTCATCCCGGGCCGGTCGAACACCGCGCTCGAGTACATCATGGTCGGATCGAGCATGAGTGCGAAGAATGGATTGGACAGGTCGTAGTGCGCGGCGATGTTGCGCTGGCTGCCGCGGCGGGTGTTACGCGCCGTCCAGTGCAGCGCCTTCTGCAGCGGCAGCTGCAATCGGGCGATGCCGCTATCGATGCCGTCGAGGGCGTCGCGATTGCGCACCAGGATGCGAACCAGTGCGGTGAGGTCGTCCACTGTCCAGTAACCCAGCATGTACGCCTCGCCCGCGCCCACCGAACCTCCGAAGGCCAGCTCGGTATAGAAGCGCGGATCCCGGACGTGCACGCTGGCCACGAGCGACCCTGAGTACTGGGGGTCGCCGAAGCGCGTCACTCGGCCGTGGTCGTGCAGCAGCACTGCACCATCGGTCAGCTTGGCGAGGCGACCGCGCACCAGCCGCTCGGCAAAACGGCCCAGCAAGGGCCCGCGCTCGACGTCGCGCGACAGGGCAATGGCGCGCGGGCGCTCGAGGATGGTGGTCTTCATGAGGTGACTCCGTGATCAGTGCCGCAGATGATGGGCGGGCCCGGACGGCTGCGGGGACGCAGCGCCGCGCGTAGGATGGGTTTGCACCGGCACGCCCTTCGCCCACAGTCGCAGGGCTTGCCAATGGATGCCCGCGACCACCTGCAGGGTCATGAGCGGATAGCGCGCCAGCACGCGGGCCAGCGCCGGTCCCGACACGGGCTCGCGCTCGAGGCGCATGGTGGCGTCGAACACCTTGCCGCCGCCGCGATCGAGCGCCATGTGGACGGCCAAGGTTTCTCCCGGGGCACTGAAGCCCCAGCGATACGCGACGTCCATGGGCATGAACGGCGAGACGTGCATGGCCTTGGCGGGCCGATATTGCCGATAGTCGCCAGTTGCCGGCTCCGGGGTATCCAGGACATAGCAGTGTCGCTCCTTCCACGGGGTATTGGTCACCTCGGCAACGATCGCTTCCACACCCGTGTCGGCCTCATCGAAGCAGTAGAAGAAGCTCACCGGATTGAAACAATGGCCGAAGTAGCGCAGGTGGGTGAGCAGCCGGATGGGACCCGTCAGCCGCCGGCCCGATTCCGCCTGCACGAGGTCGCGCACGGTGCGATCGAGCGATACCGCCGGGTCACCGAAATGGTCGGCACGATCGAAACGCGCCGCGGCGCGCCGCCGGCTCGACCATAACCAGCGTCCGGCAAACACCTGGTCGAGCTCGGCAAGGTCCAGGTACATCAGGAACAGGCCGTAGCGGAATTCGTGCGCCCGCGGCACGAACCGGCGGTGCCTAAGCCACCCGTGATAGATCGCGCTTTGCATCGCACGTCGCCTCGAAGTGACTTAAAGCCGCGACGGCGCTCGCCACGCCGTCCTCATGGAAGCCGTAGCGCCAGTAGGCGCCACAGTAGTACGTTCGCCGCACGCCGTTGACCTCGCCCTGGCGTGCCTGGGCGGCCACGCCCGCCGGGGTGTACACCGGGTGGTGATAGGTGATGCGCTTCAGTATCCGCGCCGGATCGATGGACTCGGTCCGGTTCAACGTCACGCAGAAGGTCTGCCGCGAGCGCAGGCTCTGCAGGATGTTCATGTTGTAGGTGAGCGCGACCCGCCCAGCCGGTTCGGGCAGGACGTGGTAGTTCCAGGCCGCCCAGGCGCGCCGACGTCGGGGCAGCAATGCGACGTCGGTGTGCAGCACCGCCTCGTTCTCCTGGTACGGAATCGCGCCCAGCACCTGCCGTTCGAGGGGCGTCGGATCGGCGAGGAGACGCAGCGCCTGGTCGGCGTGGCACGCGAGGAACACCTGGTCGAAGCGCTCGCCGGGTGCGCCGTAGGGCTGCACGAGGACGTGATCGGCGCGCCGGCGGACGCTCTCGATCGGCGTGCGCACGCGGATGCGATGCCGGAACGGTGCCACCAACTTGTCGACATAGCGCGCCGAACCTCCGCGAATGGTCCGCCACTGCGGTCGGCGATCGACCGACAGCATGCCGTGGTTGTGGAAGAACCGCACGAAGTAGCGGGCCGGAAACGCCAGCATGCGGGCCGGGTCGGTGGACCATATCGCCGCCCCCATCGGCACCAGGTAGTCGCGGACGAACTGCGGTGAGTATCGACGGGCCTCAAGGTAATCGCCCAGGGTGATCGGGTCGTCGCCCGCGAGCAGTTCGAGTGCCTCGCGGTTGAACCGCAGGATGTCGCGGACCATACGGTGAAACGACGGCCGAAAGAGGTTCGTCCGCTGCGCGAACAGCGTGTCGATCGAGGTGCCGTTGTACTCCAGGCCGCTCGCCTCGTTGCGGACCGAGAAGCTCATCTCGCTCGGCTGCGAGGCTACCCCGAGCTCCTCCAGCAGGGCGATGAAACGGGGATAGGTCCAGTCGTTGAACACGATGAACCCGGTGTCGATGGCGTGCCGCTCGCCATCGAGCTCGACATCGTGGGTGTGGGTGTGACCGCCGATGTGCTCGCCGGCTTCGAACACGGTGATGTCGTGCCGGGGATAGAGCCGGTGCGCCACCACGTTGCCCGCGATCCCGGTGCCGACGATGGCGATCTTCATGCCACCCGCCGCGCGGCCAGCATCGCTTCCGGCACGACCTTGAGGTCCCAGACGATGCCGCATGCAGCGAGGCCCTTCAAGGCATAGTACGTGCAGTCGATTTCCCACCAGTAGAAGCCCTGCCGGGCCGCACCGGGGAAGTGGTGGTGATTGTTGTGCCAGCCCTCGCCCAGCGTGAGCACCGCGAGCGCCGCATTGTTGCGGGAATCGTCGCGGGTTGCGTAGCGCCGCCTGCCGGCGCGGTGCGCGAGGGAATTGATGCAGAAGGTCGCGTGCCAGAGCACCACGGTCGACACACAAAAACCCCAGACGAAGAGTTGCGGCCCGCTGGTACCAAAACCAGGCGCGATGTGGTCGAGCCAGGCGCCGAGGCCGTAGAGAATGATCGCGAGGGCCAGCGGCGGCAACACGTCGAACCGGTCGAGGAAACGCAGCTCCGGGAACCGCGCCAGGTCGCGGACCTGATCGGTGCGCGTAGCAAAGTTGTTCGCGGCTAGAAACCAGCCCGTGTGGCTCCACACGAATCCATGTTGGCGCGGCGAATGCGCATCCGCCGCGGCATCGGCATGGGCGTGGTGATGGCGATGGTGCGACACCCACCACAGGGGACCGCGCTGGGCCGCCGTGGTCGCCAGGGTCGCAAACACGAACTGGGTCAACCGCGACGTGCGAAACGCGCGGTGCGAGAACCCGCGGTGGTAGAAGCCAGTGATCGCGAACATGCGCAGCACGTAGAGCGCGATCGCAACGCCGACGGCGGTAGCGCTGCTGCCGACCACGAATACGGCCAGGCAGGCGAGATGGATCGCCACATACGGCACGACCCGCCACCAATCGATTGCGTGGGGAGCGGCCTCGCGCAGAGCGCCCGCGGCGGCCTCGTTGTCGACCCAGCGCGCCAGGCGCGCCCACGCCGGCCGGACGTTGGGTGCGCTCATGGCTGGCGATACCGCATACGGCGTCCGCCGTCGACGACGGTGTCGAGGGCGAGCCACTCGTCGTCCTTGGAGTACCAGAGGTCGATGGGCTTGCCCGCGGCGGTGATGCGAAAACCTCGCGCCGGCACCTCGACGCCATGCACCCGCACCGATGCCTCCGGCAACGGTTGCAAGCGCACGTCTTCGTAGGCGCCGGTCTGGGCGTTGAGCAGCCGGCGCTGGGTCAGGATGCGCGGGTTCCAATAGGCGAAGCTCATCACGCAACCTTCGAGTGCGGCGGTTGTGCCGCCACGTTGCACCTGCAGAGCCCCATTAGCGCCCGGCCCCGCCTCGACGGCCGAGACCTGGCCGTTGTCATCGGTGTGGGCGCGCAGCGCGGTAAGGCAATTGCCCTGCCATTGCTCGGTGGCGTCGTGGCTATAGCGATAGACCGGTATGCCGAGCAGCGTCACCCGAAAGCGCGCCGCGCTCACCAGCTCCCGGTGCCCGCCGTGGTCGCGGAGGGTGAACCGGTGGGTGCCGATGGACTTGCCGTCGAGCTCAACCGCGAAGTTCCACGTCGTCGGGGACGCCCATGCCGACGACCACGCGAGCACGCTGCCGAGCGCGAGTGTTGCGACCACCGTTCGGCGCACGCGGCATCGGCTCGCGGCTCCCCGGCCCGCAGCCGTGCGTGGTGCAGGCGCACCGCACCCGCCGCGACGCACTGGACGGCGTGTCGACGCGGGCACCACGGGCCGGGAACGCGCAAGCCTCATGCGCGAGGCTCGAAGAGATAGTGCGAAACGCCCCACTCCTCCCCGCCGGCATAGCCGAATAGCTCGGCACAGGACATGAAGAACACCCGCCAGCGCATCCACCACTGCGTTGCCGCCTCCGCACCATAGGTCGCCTCGAGGATCGGCCAGAGCGCCGCGCGCGCGTCGTCCATGTTGGCGAGCCACGCATTGGCGGTGCGCTCGTACTCACGGCCGCTCCAACGCCAGTGATCGCAGAGGCGCAGGTGGTCCTGGAAGTGCAGGGCGAGGTCGTCGCTCGGCATCATGCCGCCCGAGAAGAAGTGGCGGCTCATCCAGTCCGAAGGGTCGCGCTCGACGAATGCGTAAGGGGTGCGGCGATGGGTGAACACGTGCATGAAGAAGCGGCCATCGGGACGCAGCCACTCGCCGACACGGCGAAACATTTCCGGCCAGTTGCGCATGTGCTCGAACATCTCCACCGAGACGACGCGATCGTGCCGGTGCTCGGAGGCGAACGCATTCATGTCGGCGGTAATCACCTGCACGTTGCCGAGGTTGCGGCGCCGCGCTTGTGCGGTAATGAATGTCCGTTGGGACCCCGAGTTGGAAACGGCAGTGATCCGCGCCTTCGGATAGCGAGCCGCCATCCACAGGGTCAGCGAGCCCCATCCGCAGCCGAGCTCGAGGATGTCCTGGCCGTCGGCGATGCCCGCCCGGCGACACGTGACTTCGAGTGCAGCGGCTTCCGCGGCGTCCAGGTCGTCCACCCCGGCCGGCCAGTAGCAGGCGCTGTACTTGCGATGTGTTCCGAGCACGTGACCGAAGAACTCCGCAGGCACCTCGTAATGCTGCGCATTGGCCTTCTCGGGGACCAGCGCCACCGGCCCGCCACGAAGCTCGCGAACGAATGCCGCCGCGACCTCCGCGCTACGCGCCGCGTCACCGGCGTGGATATCAACCAGGCGCTGCCTCACCATGCGGCGGATGCCGGCCCGCACGAACGGATCGGGCACCAGGCCCTGTTCAATACCGCTAATAGCAAGGTTCGTCATGCTCATGCTGCTCTCCGCAAGGGGTGGCGAATCGACGTCGCAAATGCGCGACGCAAGCACGCCGCACCTCATGGTACGAACCGTACGTGCTTCTGGATGCAGCAGCGCGGCGGAGGACGTTTTGTCCAACCCAGGGCCGTCGATGACCCGGGATTGTCCCGGTCAAGGCACCTGTTGGGTGCGATCGGCACGCCGAGTCGGCGCCGATCCGGTACGCGCCTTCACGAAGGTCGCCACGTCGTCCCGCACCGGCGCCAGGAAGCCCAGCGGGGTCGCCAGCGCGCCGACCAGCAGCCGATGCCCGAGACCGGGATAGGTGATCACCGCGGCCTGCGCACCGCGCGTGCGCAAAGCCATCGCAAGCCGGCTGCTGTTGCCCGGGTCGACCACCCCATCGGTCTCGCCGGTAACGAGTAGCGCAGGCGGCGCAGCGGCGCTCGCGAACTGGATCGGCTGTGTGGAAATGGGTGTGTCCGGATAGCCGAACACGCCCCGCGTGATCGGGCTCTGCAGCGGCAGGAAGTCGTACGGACCAGCGAGGCCGACCAGCGCCCGGATTGTTCCCGGTGCGACACCGGCGCCGGCCAGCCATTGCCGATCGAGGGCCAGCATCGCGGCGTTATACGCGCCCGCGGAGTGCCCCATCAGCACCACGCGCCGCGGGTCGCCGCCCCACTCACCGATATGGTCGACCGTCCAGCGGACCGCCCGCGCGCCGTCCTGCAGGAATCCCGGGAAGCGCACCTCGGGGTACAAGCGGTAGTCCGGAATGACGACCACGAAGCCCTGGCCGGCGAGCGCCTCCCCGACGAAACCATAGTCGCGCCGATCCCCACTGTTCCAGTTGCCGCCGTAGAAGAACACGATCACCGGCGCCGGCAGGGCCGCACCATCGTCGGGTGCATAGACGTCGAGGCCATGACGGGGATGATCGCCGTAGGTGAGCGAGCCGACACGGTGCGATCCGTCGGCGGTGGCCAAGCCATTCAGCACGTTGAGCGGCGAGCACGCGGCCACGAGCGCGGCTGCGCCGGCGCTCAACGCCTGCAGGAGCCGCCTGCGCGCGCTGGAGGAAACGGTCATGGGGAGTTTCCGCAGTCGAAAGGCATGGGGATGAATACGCGTCGAGGGGCAGGGTGGATGCAGCCCGCGTATCCGGGCGGCCCGAACTCCGGCGCTCCGGCACGCCGGTCGAGTCGCTTGCACATGAATCAGCAGCCGACGAGAATCGCGCGACGAGCACCTTGCGCGCCAGCCGCGGTAAACCAGGGCCCGTTCACACTACAGTGGCCGCCCCGGTCAATGCGACATCAGCACCGGCACGGTCATGGTGTCGAGGAGGCGCCGGGTGACGCCGCCGAGCACCCGTTCCTGAAGGCGGGATTGGCTGTAGGCGCCCATCACGATCAGGTCGGCGCCGCTGCCGCCCGCCTCGCGGTGTATGAGCTCGGAGACATCGGATTCGGCCGGGCGATGATGGCGCGCGATGGCCTCGATGCCGTGGAAGCGCAGCCATGCCAGCACCCGTTGCTCGGGCTGGCTTCCCATCGCGTTATCGTCGTCGTCCTTGGCGATGCTGAGCAGGATGACGCGCTCGGCGCGCGCGAGCAGCGGCATCGCGTCGGCGACGGCCCGCGCCGATTCCCGTGTGCCGTTCCAGGCGACGAGCGCGGTCGTACCGATGGCCGTGGCCGACCCGGCGCAGGGCAGCACCAGCACCGGACGCCCCGATTGGAGGACCACGGTGTTGGCGACGTCCGCGGCGAAGTCACCGTTGCCATCCTCGGGATCACGCTGGCCGAGAATCACCAGGTCGGAGCATCGGGCGTGGGCGACCAGCGCCGGGATCGGCTCGCCCGCCGGCGCGCGCCACTCCGCAGCCGTCACCCGCGCCCGCGCCGCGGCCGCCCGGAACAACGCTTCCGCCGAAGCCTGGGCCTCGCCCATTTCGCGCATGCGCTCCGTGACGATGCTGTCCGGCAGCACCGCCGAGACCGTCGGCGTGATCGGGTTCGCGGCGATGGCATAGGCGCCGATCAGCTCCGCATCGAAGCTGCGCGCCAGGCGCGCCGCCGCGCCCAGGCGCATCACGACGCGCTCGCCATCGTCGACGTGAACGAGCATGGACTGATAGGACATGGTGAGCTACTTCCTGCGCGTGATCGATGCGTCGATTCTACCGCCGGCCGCAGCAGCCTGCCCTGAACTCCCGCAAGCCAGCGGAGGTCGAACCGACGAGTGCCTCCCGACGAGTGCCTCCCGACGAGTGCCTGCCGACGAGTGCCTCCGCCGCAATGTATCCCCATAGTGCAGCCCCGCCATGACCCGCTTCAGTACCCGCCTCGCTTCGCCGCTCCGTCGCCGCCTGCTCGGTGCGGCCTTCGCGGCGACCGCCGTGAGCGCGTCCACGGGCCGCGCCGATGTCGGTGCCGGGGCGCCCGCGCGGCAGCCAATCCGCCGACCTATTCCCATCACCGGCGAGCTCGTGCCGGCTATCGGCATGGGTACGTGGATCACGTTCGATGCGGGTTCGATCCAGGCCGCGCGCCAGCAGCGGCTGCCGGTGCTGCAGGCGTTCTTCGACGGCGGCGGTGCGGTGATCGATTCCTCGCCGATGTACGGCACCGCGGAGTCGGTGGTAGGCGAGCTCCTCCCGCAGGTGCGTGCAAGGGGTCCACTCTTCGCAGCCACCAAGGTCTGGACCCTCGGTCGAGCCCTCGGGATGCTGCAAATGGAACGTTCCCGGCAGCTCTGGGGCGTGCCGCGCCTCGATCTCATGCAGATCCACAACATGCTGGATTGGGAGACCCACCTCGGCACCCTCAAGGCCATGAAGGCCGATGGCCGGATTCCCTATCTCGGCATCACGACGTCGCATGGCTCGCGTCACGACGCCATGGCGCGGGCGCTGACCAGCGAGGCGTTCGACTTCGTGCAGTTCACCTACAACCTCGCGCACCGCGATGTCGAGGCGCGGCTGCTACCCTTGGCCGCGGAACGCCGCGTGGCGGTGATCATCAACCGGCCTTTCGACGGCGGCAATCTCTTCGGCGCGGTGCGCGGTCGGGCGCTACCCGCGTATGCCCGCGAGATCGATTGCACGGCTTGGTCGCAACTCTTTTTGAAGTTTGTGATCGCCCATCCGGCGGTAACCTGCGCGATCCCGGCCACATCGAACCCGCTGCACATGGTCGAGAACATGCGCGCCCTCCATGGCCCTCTGCCGGACGCCGCGCTACGCGTCCGGATGGCCCAGGACTTCGACGCAATGTGATCGCTCGCGCCGCGGGTTGGGTCGGCTGACGGCGGGGATGTCGCACGGCGCGCTGGGATGTCACACGGCGCGCTGGAACACGGCGGGTTGAAAGTTCACGCGGCGGTCCGAGAGTCACACGGCGGGCCGAGCTGGCAGCCAGCCCGCGCCCTGCAGGTACCGCGATTGTCCGCGCGGGGCTAGACGGGCTCGAAGCCGCCAGCCTTGCGCGCCGCAGCCGCGGCGGCGCCGGCCAGGATCTCGATCAGCTGCCGCGCCGCGTCCGCATGACGGGAGCGGGTACAGGCACCGGCCGCATAGACCGTGGAGAGCTCGAACGCCTTGGGCAGTCGACCCACCAAGGCCACCCCGGGGGTATAGAGGATCTCGGTGACCTGGGTACAGCCGATGGCGTGCGGGTCGTCCGCATCGGCCATCGCCCGCATCGCGGTCGCGCCATTCGGGTATGCATGCAAGCGAGCGGCGACGCGCTCGCGGATCCCGAGCTGCACGAGGGTGTTCGCGAAATGGATGCCCGCCGTCGCCCGCTGCGGATCGGGAAAGTAGATCGCGCTGGCGGCGAGCAACGCGGCGCCGAGCGCTTCGGCATCGCCGATGGCCGGGCGCACGCTGTCCGCCGGAACCGCGACCCCGGTGTAGACGCGCCCGAGGGGACGGATCGTCGCCGCGTCGACCACACCTCGCTGGGCGAGCTCGTCCTGCATGGCCTGGGTGAGGATCAGCAGGTCACAGGGTGCGCCCGCGTCGAGCATTTCCCGCACCGCCCCCACCGCACCGAACTGACTTTCCAGCCGCACCCCGGCAGCACGCTCGAACGCTTCGCGCCGGGCCTCGACCAAACCCTTGGCGGCGCCAGCGCTGAGGAGATGCATGGTGGTATCGGTCATGAATCCTGCCTCGAAGTCGGCGCGGTCGGAGTGGGGGAATGGGGCATCGGGCGTGGAAGGGGGCTTCAGCCGATCGCGGCGCGCAGACGGTCGGCGGTGAGTGGCAGAGCACGGAAGCGCACGCCCAACGCATCGGCAACCGCATTGGCGATCGCGCCGGCGGTCGGACCCATCGACGCCTCCCCCGCGCCTACCGACGGCAGGTCGAGGCGATCGATCAGCTCCACGCTTACTTCGGGCACGTCCTCGAACCGGAGAACAGGATAGCTTTCCCAGTCGACACTGGCGATGCGCGTACGGTCGAAGCGCACCGCTTCGCGCAGCGTCCAGCCCGCCGCCTGGATCGCGCCGCCTTCGATCTGATTCGCCACGCCGTCTGGATTGATCACCCGTCCCACGTCGACCGCGATCACCAGGCGGCACA
>JBDSND010000058.1:0-18346 GCA_039915505.1 Casimicrobiaceae bacterium | reverse complement strand
GCTCATTCCAATCGTGGTCACCGTGTTCGTGGGCATCCTGTCCTATCAGGCCCTCGGTGGGCTGCTGATAGGCGTGATCATCGTGGGCTTCTTCACCGCGGTCTCCATGACCGCCGGCGGCGGCGCCTGGGACAACGCCAAGAAGCTGATCGAGGACGGCGAATACGGCGGCAAGGGCTCCGAGGCACACGAGGCCTCGATCACCGGCGACACGGTGGGGGATCCCTACAAGGACACCGCCGGTCCCGCGGTGAATCCCCTGATCAAGATCATCAACATCGTTGCGTTGATGATCGTGCCGCTGCTGGCCCACGTGAAGTAGGACCCGAGGGGGGTCCCGACACCAGAACCGCAAAAGCAAAAGGGCAACCCGCGGGTTGTCCTTTGCTTGGTCGCGGTAACGAGAACGATCAGTCGTTGCCGGGCGCGTGCAGCGACGTCTGCTCGACCAGCACCGGGTCGGCGATCGGATTGAAGTCGATCCAGTCTCCGTCCACCCACTGCCCTTGGGCGCGCTCGATGTTGTCGGCGCCGCAGGCATGGAGCACGCGCACCGCGTCCGTCTCCCGGGCACCGTCGCCGACGTTCACCGCCACCATCACTCCGGCCGGTCGGCGGTGCGGCGGCCCATCCTCGTCTTCGGTCGCTTGACCGGTCCCGGCGAGCGAGCCGATGTACGCTCCCACGCCGGCGATGGCGAGCGCCGCCGGACCCGCGGCCAGTCCCACGGCAAGGCCCACCCCTGCGCCGACGGCCGCGCCGCCTGCAGCGCCCTTGGCGGCGTCCTGCGCCTCGGGATCCTTGGTCTCGTCCCCACCGGTCGGGATCTCCGCGTGCTGGCCGGGTGCGTTGTTGAAGAAGCTGCAGATATCACCAGCTCCAAAGCCTGCCTCGACGAGTGCCTCGCGGGTCCGCGCGGCCTCGGTGAATGTCTCGAAAACGCCTGCAATGATTCGTGTCATGGGATGCCCCAGTGAGTTGTCGTTCGCGATGGTGCGTGGCTGCGAGTCGAAGCCGACCACGGGTCGAAGTCGACCACCGGTCGAAGCCACCACCGCACGAAGCTCAACCACCGCACGAAGCCAACCACCGCACGAAGCCAACCACGCCACGAAGCCAACCACGCCACGAAGCCAACCACCGACACAGTCGCCCACCGATTATCAAGCAAGCCCTGTTCCCGAGTGCCCGCAGGTGGCACGGACGGCATCGCCGCGACTGCACCTCCCCGCCCGGATACGCGCAGAACCGATTACATCGACCAGGTAAAAAGTTACGGCCTGCTGGTCGGCGAAGGCTGGCAGTTGCAGCCCTCGCGCGGCACGAAAACTGCATGGCTAGCGGCTCAGTCGACGGAGGCAACTATGGCCAAGTGTGAAGTCTGTGGCAACGATTATCGGCGTTCGTTCGAAGTCACCATGGAGGGTTCCACCCATGTCTTCGACAGCTTCGAGTGCGCTGCCCATCTCCTGGCACCGGCGTGTGCCCATTGTGGTTGCAAGGTCATCGGTCACGGTATCGATGCCGGCGAGCAGGTCTACTGCTGCGCGCACTGCGCTCGTCACGCTGGCGTGACCGATGTGCGCGACCATTCGCAGCAGGCCGAGCAGCGCCGCGCTTGATCGTGTCGGTTGCACGGCCGGCGGGTGAGACCCGCGGGTAAATGACGGCGCCGTGGTCGCACCCGCCATCCCGGCTCGACACCTCTAAAGGCACCGGAGCTGCTCCGGCGCCTGGTGGTTACCACGCGCGGGTCGCGCATATTTCGTGCGCTGCGCCGCATCACCAAGGCGGCGGCGTGCCTTGGTAAGAGCCTCGCGAGCGGTCGGGCGTGGGTGGGGCGAAATGGTCGGGTACACTGCTCCCAACCCGACATTCCCGCCGCGTCTGCAGTGGCGAGCGTGCCCGCATGCCCCCGCAACGTCCGGTCACTGCCCCGAGCCTTCCGCCGCGCACGCAGGTTTCCGCAAACGCGCTCCTCGCGTTCAGCAATCGCCTGCACAAGAATTTTCGGCACTGGTCGCGTTGGGCGCGACGCCGCGACCTCGGCGCCTTTCGCTTCTACGACCGCGATCTGCCGGAGTTTCCTTTCGCCATCGACGTCTACGTGCCGGTGGACCTTCCGGGACTGCGGGTTCATGTCGCTGAAGTCGATACGGGATGGGTCCAAGAGCCGGCCGAGCATGCGGCATGGCTCGAAGCCGTCACGGCCACGATCGCGACCACGGTCAGGGAACCGCCTTCCCGGATCGTGATGAAGCGCCGCGCCCGCCGCCGCGGCGGGGCGCAGCACGTGGCTACCGGTCGACGCGGGGCGCCATTCATGGTGCTGGAGAACGGCCTGCGTTTCTGGGTCGATCTCGAGTCCTACGTCGACACCGGGCTCTTTCTCGATCATCGTGCGATGCGTGCGATCGTGCGGTCACGCGTAGCGGGCCGACGGGTGCTGAACCTCTTCGCCTATACCGGCAGCTTCACGGTATATGCCGCCGCCGGCGGGGCCGTGGCAACCGACACCGTCGACCTCTCCAATGTCTATCTTGCCTGGGCCGAACGCAATTTTCGGGCGAACGGACTGGATCTCGCCGCGCATCGACTGGTGCGCAGCGATGTGCTGCGCTGGCTCGACGATGCGCGGGAACGCCGGGAGCGCTACGACCTCGTTGTGCTCGATCCGCCGGCCTTTTCCAACTCCAAGGCAATGACCCATATCCTGGATGTGCAGCGCGATCATCGTGCGTTGATCGAGGCGTGCCTCGAGCTGCTCGGGGACGGCGGTGAATTGTATTTCTCCACCAACCTGCGCTCATTCACCCTCGACCCTGCCCTCGAATCGCGTGGTCGCGACATCGGCGCGGAGACGCGCGCCGAGGATTTCCGCGATCCACGGGTGCACCACGCCTTTCGTTTCGTCGTGTCACGATGACCAATGCTCCGGCGACGACGGCCAACGTCGCGGCCGCGCGACGCGAACCTTCGTCGCGAAAGCGGTCCGCGCACCGGCTGGTCATCGTCGGCGGCGGCGCGGGCGGATTGCCGCTCGCGACGGAGTTGGGTGATTCGCTCGGCAAGGCAGGGCGCCTCGACGTGATGCTGGTCGACCGATCCGCGACCCATCTGTGGAAGCCGCTGCTCCACGAGATTGCCGCCGGCCGAATGGACGCCGATGCCCACGACGTCAGCTACCTGGCGCTTGCCCACTGGCATGGGTTCAAGTTCAGCCAGGGCGCGGTGGCCGGTGTCGATCGATCGGCACATCGGCTGAAGCTCGCCGCATTGGTCGACGACGAGGGCGAGGAAATCCTTCCGGCGCGCACCATTGCCTATGACACCCTGATCTTCTGCGTCGGCAGCGTCGGCAACGACTTCGGCATCGCGGGCGTCGCCGCGCACGCCATCTCGCTCGACACGCCCGCCGACGCGGAGCGCTTTCACCGGCGCCTCCTATCCGCGTGCGTGCGCGCCGACGGAGAGATCGCACGCGGCGAGGGCAGCGGCAAGGTCGACATCGTGATCATCGGTGCGGGCGCCACTGGCGTCGAGCTGGCGGCCGAGATCCGCCAGACCACGCGCGCCCACGCCGGCTACGGGCTCGAGTACCTCGTGCCCGCCGACGACATCGACATCACCGTCGTCGAGGCCGCACCTCGCATCCTGCCGCCGTTGCCGGAACGCATCGCCGTGGCGGCGACCAGCCTGCTCGACAAGCTGCGGGTCGCGGTACGGACCGGCACCAAGGTGGTCGCCATCGAGCCCGAGGGCGTGCGTCTCGCGGGCGACGAAACCCTCCATGCCGACCTGGTGGTGTGGGCCGCCGGCATCCAGGCTCCGGCGTGGCAGCAGGACCTCGATGGTCTCGAGGTCAACCGCGCCAACCAACTGGTGGTCGACGTGCATCTGCAGACCAGCCGCGACCCCGACATTTTCGCCCTCGGTGATTGCGCCGCATGTCCGTGGCCGGACGCAGGCAAGCCCGGCGCGATCGTACCGCCGCGGGCACAGGCCGCGCACCAGCAGGCGAGCCTGCTCGTGAAGACCATTCACGCCCGACTTGCCGGCCGGGCCTTGCCGGTGTTCCGGTTTCGGGATTTCGGCTCGCTGGTGTCGCTCGGCGAGGTGTCGGCGGTGGGCAACCTGATGGGGCGCCTAATTGGCGGCAGTCTGCTCATCCAGGGCCTGGTCGCACGCTGGATGTACGCCATGCTCTACAAGCTTCACCAGATCTCCATCCACGGCTACTGGCGGGTCGCCCTCGATACCGTCGGCCGATTCCTGCGGCGACGCCTCGAGCCCCGGGTGAAGCTGCACTGAGCCGTACGTGGACTGCGCGGTCGTTCGACGCAGTCCTGAAGTCACTTCGACACGCCACCGGCGGCCGGGCTTGATCCGCACCGTTTTCGCCGTTTTGGTCATCGCCGCAGCCATCGGGAGCGGAGCCAACGAACTTTCCAGTTCGGGACGCTAGCTCGCTGTGCCCCGCGGCGAACGTACGTGGCACCTCCGGTTCCTCGTGTGCTGCGGGGGGGATCACCAGATGCGCACGCGCTTGCCCGGCGGCAGATACATCGCGTCGCCGGGCTTTACATCGAACGCTGTGTAGAACGCTTCGAGATTGGCGAGCGAACCGTTGCAGCGGAATTTGTCCGGCGCGTGGGTATCGGACTTGAGATAGACGATGGTTTGCTCCGGCCGCGTCTTGTCGCGCCAACCTTGGGCGTAGCTCAGGAAGAAGCGCTGGTCGCCGGTCATGGCGTCGATCACCGGCGCCTCCTTGCCGCCCAGCGATAGCCGGTACGCCTCGTAGGCGATCTCCAGCCCGGAGTTGTCGGCGATGTTCTCGCCCAGCGTCAGGGCGCCGTTGATGGTGTAGCCCGGCAGCGGTGAGTAGGCGTTGTACTGTGTGACGAGCGCCTTGGTCTTGGCCGCGAACCGCTGGTGATCCGCCTTGGTCCACCAGTTCCGCAGGTTGCCGTCGCCGTCGAACTGCGAGCCGGTGTCGTCGAACCCGTGGCTGATCTCGTGGCCGATGGTCGCCCCCACGCCGCCATAGTTGGCGGCATCGTCGGCGTCGGGATAGAAATACGGCGGCTGCAGGTAGGCCGCGGGAAACACGATCTCGTTCATGCTCGGGTTGTAGTAGGCATTCACCGTCTGTGGCGTCATGAACCATTCGTCGCGGTCGATGGGTTTGCCGAGCTTGCCGACGTTGCGCTGATACTCGAAGTTGACCGCGCGCATGACGTTGCCCACGAGATCGTCGCGGCGGATTTCTAACGCGGCGTAGTCGCGCCAGGTAATCGGATAGCCGATCTTGGTGGTGAGCTTGTCGAGCTTGGCCTCGGCTTCACGACGGGTCTCCGGGCTCATCCAGTCGAGGGTGCGGATGCTGCGGCGATAGGCTTCCCGCAGATTGGCGACCAGGGTTTCCATCCGCGCCTTGCTTTCCGGCGGGAAGTGCTGCGCGACATAGAGCTTGCCTACGGCGAAGCCCATCGACGTTTCGACCACGCCGACCCCGCGCTTCCAGCGCGGCCGGT
Organism: Casimicrobiaceae bacterium; assembly: GCA_039915505.1. Taxonomy (GTDB): domain Bacteria; phylum Pseudomonadota; class Gammaproteobacteria; order Burkholderiales; family Casimicrobiaceae; genus CAIWHR01. Next base: position 12,809 of record JBDSND010000058.1, on the reverse strand, counting down.
TTTCAGGAATGCCGCGCAGCACCGGTCCCTCGAATGCAAAGGCTGCGTCCACGAAGCGCTGATCGAGATACCGCGCGTAGGTCCGCAGCAGCTGCCAGCGAAAGTACGCCTTCCACACCGGCAGCGGCGTGTCGGCGAGGACCTTGGCGAAGCCGCGCAGGTAGCTCGGTTGGCTCACGATGACGGTGCGCACCTGGCCGTCGAGCCCGCTCGCCTTGAGGTAGGCCCGCCATTCGAAGCCAGGTGCGAGGGTCGCGAGGTCCGCGATCGCCACCTTGTTGTAGGTCTTGACCGGATCGCGGTTGGCGACCTTGGTCCACTGGGCGCGCGCCAGCGCCGTTTCCAGGGCGACGATGGCGCGGGCGTTTGCCGGTGCGGCACGGTCTCCCGCGCGGCCGAGCAGGCGTTCGATGTAAACCTGGTAGCCGGCGCGGATGCTGGCGAGCTTGCGGTCCTGGGTCGACAGGTAGTACTCGCGATCGGGCATGCCCAGCCCCGACTGATACAGCCCTGCGGCGTACTCGGTCGAGCGGCGGGAATCCTGGTCGATCGAGAGCTCGAACGGCACCGTCACGCCGATGCGCTCCAGCGCGACCATGAGGCGCGCGAGCTCGCGCTTGTTGGCCACCGCGTCGATGCGATCGAGCAGGGGCTGCAAGGGGCGCAGGCCAAGATCGGCGAGCCGCGCCTCGTCCATGTAGCTCGCGTACAGGTCGCCGATCTTGCGTGTACTGGGATCCCCGGCGCCGGTATCGTTGGCCGCGGCCTCGATGATCGCCCGCAAATGCTCCTGGGCCTGGTCGATCAGCGCGTACGCGGGCCCGTAGCCGCCCTTGTCCGGTGGAATCTCCGTCGTCGCCAGCCACTTGCCGTTCACGTGCTGATAGAAATCGTTCTGCGGGCGGGTCGCCGGATCGAAGTATTGGGTCTCGATCCCGGATACGGGCGCCGACGGGGGCGCAGCGACGGCCAGCGCGGCGCCGCCCAGGCCAAGGAAGAACACGACTAGGAATCGGTACACGGGATGCCTTGAAAGGGGGCTTGCGGTTGGAGATATGCAAAACATGAGGGACAGGGTGAGCCAGAGCAGCTGATACAGAGGGTGCGCCGCGATCAGGTGGCGCACGCCATCCGGGGCGTGCAGGCGAGTGGCAGCCGCTGCATCGTGCGGGCGTGGCAGGTAGGCCTGCGGATGCGGTAAGGCCATTGCGGGTGGGGGTGGCGGGTGTCTCGAGTGCGGTGTCGCGGTGCGGGTTCGGTTGCGCGCGTGGTGAGCGATCCGGCGGGTCGGAGAGGAAATGCGGGGCCGCTCGGTCAGCGAAATGCGGGGCGACGCGGCATTATGCCCAGTGTCCCATCCGCGGCGATGCAGACGATATACTCCGCCCGCCCCGGTGCAGACGCTGCCTGCCGCCATGGATGCCGACCTCTTTTCCGCTACCATCCTACTGCTGCTCGTGATCGATCCGTTCGGCAACGTGCCGTTGGTCGTGGCAATGTTGCGCGAGGTGCCTGCGGGCCGCCGGACGTGGGTAGTGCTGCGGGAGTGCCTGTTCGCCTTCGCGATCCTGGCGGCGTTCATGATCGGTGGCAAAGGCTTTCTGGCGCTGCTGCATTTGTCGGAGACCTCGCTTTCGATCGCCGGGGGCATCGTCTTGTTCCTGATCGCCTTGCGGATGATCTTTCGTGGCGCCGACGAGGTGTTGGGGGACGCGTCGCAAGGCGAGCCGTTCCTGGTGCCCCTGGCCGTGCCGGCGATTGCGGGGCCGTCCGCCCTGGCCACGGTGATGTTGCTCGCGTCGCGCGAGCCCGAGCGTATCGGGGTCTGGGCGCTGGCGCTGTCGCTCGCCATGGTCGTGACCACCCTGGTGCTGGTGACGGCCAACGGCTTGCAACGCCTGCTCGGCCCGCGGCTGGTGCTGGCGCTGCAGCGCCTCACGGGCCTGGTGCTGACGGCACTGGCGGTGGAAATGCTGCTCGCCGGCGTGCGCACCTTCGTCGCCGAACTCGTCCAGCGCTAGCGATTCCAAGCATCACCACCTGCTTAGGAATACGATCCCGTGCAATCCGACGACCGAAAGGCAACGCCTCTTTCACCTGCGCTCGAAGCGACAGCCGTGCCCGTCAAAGTCTGGGACTCGCCCGTGCGCTTGTTCCACTGGGCGCTCGCCGCCCTGCTGGTCGCGCAGGTCGTGACGGGCAAGATAGGCGGTAGTGCGGCGATGACGTGGCATCTGCGCGGCGGCTGCGCCATTCTGACGCTGGTGCTCTTCCGGTTGGTGTGGGGGGTGATCGGCAGCCACTACGCACGTTTTTCGAGCTTCGTGCGCGGTCCCGCCAAGGTGCTGCGCTACGCGCGCTCGCTGGTGCGGCCACCGCATGATCCGCACGTCGGCCACAATCCGCTGGGCGGCTGGATGGTGCTGCTGATGCTCGCACTGCTGCTGGCGCAGGCGGTCCTCGGGCTGTACGCCAACGACGATATCGCCACCGACGGGCCCTGGGCCAAGTTCATCACCAAGGACTTGTCCGACGCGCTCAGCACCTGGCACCGGCAGCTCGCCTGGGTCATCGTTGGCGCCGCCGCCATGCACGTCGCGGCGGTGCTGTACTACCGCGTGGTCCTGCGCCAGGATGTGATCGGGCCCATGATGACCGGCGTGAAGCGCCTGCCACGGGGGCTGGCGCCGGAGGTGCGCCGCACCTCCATCGTCCTTGCGCTGGTCACGCTGGCGCTCGCCGCCGCGCTGGTCTGGTGGCTGGTGGTCCGGCTGTAGGCTCGCGCCATGACAAAGGGCCGGTCGACCCGGCCCTTTGCGATGCCTCACCCGCGTGCGCTACTTGCTACGGAAGTCGCTGTGGCAGTTGTCGCAGGCCTTGTCGACGTCGGCGAACGGCTGCTTCACCGCGTTGACGTCGGTTGCCGTACGGGACGCTGCCACCAATTTCGCCGCCGCGGCCTGGAACTGATCCTGATATTGCTTGAACTTGGCCGGCTCCTTCCAGAGCTCCGGTTTCGCCTTGGTCGGTGCGCCCTGGTCGGATCCGGGCGGGAAGCCTTCCCATGCCATATGGGAAAGCTCCTCGACATAGGTCGCTCGGGTCAGGAACTCCTCCTTGCTGAAGGGACGGTCGCCCTTAACCATCGCATTCATGAACCGTAGGTGCCAGTACTGTGCACCCATCACTCCCTGCCGGTACTTGATCGCGCGATCGGGGGTGACCGACTGTGCCACGGCCACGCTCGCCACGACGACTGCAACGGCGCCGGTGAGCAGGGAAATTCTGATCAGCTTCTGTCGCATTGCATTCCTCCATTGAAGGCGGGTGAGACACCCACCGAACTTCGTTGTTGGCAAGACCGCCGAGTGTTTTTGTCAAGACCACCGTGTGTGTCTGGCAAGACCAAGGTGTGTGTCTGGCAAGACCAAGGTGTGTGTCTCGCAAAACCAAGGTGTGTGTCTGGCAAAACCGCCGAGTGTTGAACAGTCGGCACGCCGGGTCTATTCCCGCATCGCGCGTCGCGCGGGGCCGACGGGAACGATCCAGCCGTCTTCGAAGACCGCCGCGCCCGCGCGCACCAGGTCGTGAGTCAGCGACCTGGCAAGGGCCGCCGGCGCCATCCGCAGGAATCGCGCGTTGAAGTCGTGGAATATTCCCACGGATTCGACCAGCGTCGGAAGCGCATCGACCGCGAGGCGTTGTCGGTCGAGCAGCAGGAAGGCGAGGATCACCTTCAGCGCATGATGTGGGAGCCGGGACGGGTCGGCTTCGAAGGCTGCGAGCCTTCGATAGGCGCTGTCGAGCGCCGTGCCGACGTCGCTGAACGGCTCGCCGTGCCCCGGGACGACGACCTTGACGTCGAGCGAGGCGATGAGATCCAGCGTCGCGCGCGTCGCCGGCAGCGCCGCGGGCTCGATCTCGACGGGCATCACGAACCCGAAGCCGTTGGCCCATAAGGCGTCTCCGGAGATCAGGATGCCGTGCGCCCCGTTGTAGAACACCAGCGCCCGCATGTCGTGGCCCGGCGCCGCGAGAAGCTGCCAATCGAGACCCCCCCAGGTGCGCGTCTCCCCGGCGCAGAGCACCTCCTGCACCGTGAAGCGATCGGCATGCTGTCCCGCGTACTCGAGCAGCAACGCCTGTGTGTCCCAGGCCGTGACGAGCGGGGCCTCGCCCGCGGGGACCGCAATCGGGCAGCCATGGCGCGCGGCGATGGCGGCATTGCCGCCCATGTGGTCGGAATGGCAATGGGTGTTGGCGAGGAGCGTAAGGGATGTCCCGCGTAGCCCTGCGGCCGAGTCCAGGAGCTCGAGGGTAAGCGGGGCGTGACGGCTGTAGCCCGAGTCGACCAGCACGTGGCCGTCCCGACCCTTCAGCAGCACGTTGTTGGCTGACAGCCAGTCGCGCACGAACACGTGCACTGATGCCGGGAGTAGCGCGCGTGCGATGCTCATCGCCCCGCCGACCACCATCGCCGGTGTGGGGCGCCCGCCCGCACGCGGAAAGTCATGCGAAGGGGAAGCCTCGTCAACATGCCGGCGCCCGCAATCGATGGCGCGACTTCGGGCATCGCCGAGGGGCAGATCGTCCATGTGCCCGGTGAGATGCTGCCCGCGCGGATGCTGGCCGTGTTGCGCGCGTGTGGCGCGTCGCGGCTGGTGCTCGACCCCGATGCGCCGATGGCTTCGCCAGGAAGGGCGTCGCTTTACGCCCGCGGGTGGCACGATGGATCATGCCAGCTTGGCGAGGAACTCGCGGATCATGGTGACCCGTTCGCCGAGCGCAGGGGCCGCGCGTTCGATGCGGATCCGGTCGGGCCCGGCGAAACGGATCCGGCCGTCGCGCTGCACGAGCAGGATCAGCTTGCCGGCGTCGAAGGGCGGCTTGGGGGCGAACTGGATGGTCGAGCGCTCGGGCCCCGAGTCGAGCTTCACGACCCCGAGTGGATGTCCGAGGATGCGCAGCCGATGGCAGGCAACGAGCGCCTGCGCCGTCTCGGGTAGGGAACCGAAGCGGTCGATGAGCTCCTCCTGCAGGAGCTCCAGCTCGTCAGCGGTCTCGCAATTGGCCAGGCGCTTGTAGAGGACCAGGCGTTCGTGCACATCACTGCAATAATTCTCGGGAAGCAGCGCCGGTAGGTGCAGGTTGATCTCGGTCGTGACTCCGAGGGGCGCGGCGAGATCTGGCTCCTGGCCGGCCTTGAGCGCGCGCACCGCCGATTTCAGCATGTCGGCATAGAGCTGGAAGCCCACTTCCTGCATTTCGCCGGACTGGGAGTCTCCGAGCACCTCGCCCGCGCCCCGGATCTCGAGATCGTGCATGGACAGGTAGAAGCCGGAGCCCAGGTCCTCCATCATCTGGATCGCTTCCAGGCGCTTTTTCGCCTGGGCGCCCAAGCCCTCCTCGGGTGGGGTCAACAGGTAGGCGTACGCCTGGTGGTGCGAGCGTCCCACCCGGCCGCGGAGTTGATGCAACTGCGCGAGCCCGAAGCGATCGGCACGGTCGATGATGATGGTGTTCGCCGTGGGCACGTCGATGCCGGTCTCGATGATGGTCGAGCAAACCAGAAGGTTGCAGCGTTGCTGGTAGAACTCGCGCATCACGTGCTCGAGCTCGCGCTCCGGCATCTGGCCGTGGGCGATCGCGATCCGCGCCTCGGGAAGCGACTGCGCCAGCCGTTCCGCGGTGGTGCGGATGGTGTCGATGTCGTTCTGCAGGTAGTAGATCTGCCCGCCGCGCTTCAACTCGCGTAGTGCCGCCTCGCGGACGATGCCGGGCGAATATTGGGCGACGAAGGTCTTGATCGCGAGACGCCGCTGCGGTGCAGTTGCGATCACGGAAAAGTCCCGAATGCCCTCGAGGGACATGGCCAGGGTGCGCGGAATCGGCGTCGCAGTCAGGGTTAGCACGTCGACCTCGGCGCGCAGCCGTTTCAGCTGTTCCTTCTGACGCACTCCGAAGCGGTGCTCCTCGTCGATGATCACGAGGCCAAGGTTCTTGAACTTGACGTCGGGCTGGATCAGCTTGTGGGTGCCGATGACGAGGTCGATGCTGCCGCTCGCGAGTCCCTCCAGCGCAGCCTTCACCTCCTTGCCCGACCGGAAGCGCGACAGCTCGGCGAGCTTCACCGGAAACTCGGCGAAGCGGTCGGAGAAGACCTGGAAATGTTGTTCGGCGAGCAGCGTCGTCGGCACCAGCACGGCCACCTGCTTGCCATCGGCAACGGCAACGAACGCGGCCCGGAGCGCAACCTCGGTCTTGCCGAAGCCGACGTCGCCGCATACCAGGCGATCCATCGGCTGGCCGGCGGTGAGGTCGTGCACCACCGCTTCGATCGCCGCTGCCTGATCCGGTGTCTCCTCGAAGCCGAAGCCCGCGGCAAACGCGTCGTAGTCGTGGAGGTCGTACGTGAAGGCGTGACCCTGGCGTGCCGCGCGCTGCGCATACAGGTTGAGGAGCTCCGCCGCCGTGTCGTGCGCCTGCCGCGCTGCCCGCTTCTTGGCCTTGTCCCACTGCCCGCCACCGAGCTCGTGCAGCGGTGCTGCCTCGGGTGCGGCGCCGCTGTAGCGACCGATCAGGTGCAGGTTGGACACCGGCACATACAGTTTGGCGTCGTTGGCGTACACCAGCTGCAGGAACTCGGTCGGACCCTCGCCGAGGTCCATGTTGACGAGGCCCAGATAGCGGCCGATGCCGTGCTGCTCGTGGACCACGGGGTCACCGATGCGCACCTCCGAAAGGTCGCGCAGCATGGCATCGACGTTGGTGCGCCGCGCCGCGTCGCGCCGTCCCCGCCGCACCACGCCGGCGTAGAGCTCGGCCTCGGTGACGAATGCGAGCTTGGCCTCGGGAAAGGCAAACCCGGCATGCAAAGGTGACACCACCAGCGCGCAATCGCCGGGCGTGGCCGTGGTCGCGAAGCGAGCCCAGTCGTCGGTCAGCGGTACTGCCAGGCCATACTCGGCGAAGTATTGCTGCATCGTGTCGCGCCGGCCGGGGCTCTCGGCGCAGATCACCACGCGGGTGCCCCCTTTGCGCAGCAGGTCCTTCAGCGGAACCAGCGGATCGGGCGCGCGGCGATCGACCTGCACCGACGGGAGTGGGCGGGTCGGCCCAGTCGTGGCATCTGCGCGAGCCGTATCGTCGGTCGTGGGCAACTCGATGCGGGAGAACGACTTCAGCATGCCGTTGAACGCGTCGGGCGCCAGGAAGAGCACGTCCGGTGCGAGGAGCGGTCGCGACTTGTCGCCGCGCAGCAGCTTGTAGCGCGAATCGGTGTCCTGCCAGAAGTGGCGGATCGCATCGGCCACGTCGCCGTGTGTGACCACCACGGCGTCGGTGGGAAGATAGTCGGCGAGCACCGCCGTCGCGTCGAAGAACAACGGCAGGTAGTACTCGATGCCGCCGGGCGCGATGCCGTTGGAGACGTCCTTGTACAGCGCCGATCTCGAAGGGTCGCCTTCGAAGGTTTCGCGGAATCGGCCGCGGAACCGCGTACGGCCGGTCTCGTCCAGCGGAAACTCCCGCGCGGGCAGGAGTCGCACGTTGGGCACCGGGTAGAGCGTGCGCTGGGTGTCGACGTCGAACGTACGGATGGATTCGATGTCGGCATCGAACAGATCGATGCGATAGGGCAGGGCGCTCCCCATCGGGAAAAGATCGATCAGTCCACCGCGCACGCTGAACTCGCCCGGGGACACCACCTGGGTGACGTGCTGGTAGCCGGCGAGCGCAAGCTGGCTGCGCAGCCGATCGACGTCCAGGCGCTCGCCCTGCTCGATGAAAAAGGTGAACGCCGCCAGGTACGACGGGGGCGCGAGTCGATAGAGCGCGGTCGTCGCCGCCGCCACGAGTACGTCGCATTCGCCACGAGACACGCGATAGAGCGTGGCGAGGCGCTCGGACACGAGATCTTGGTGTGGCGAAAAGTGGTCGTAGGGCAGCGTCTCCCAATCCGGCAGGAGTGCCACGCGCAATCCCGGCGCGAACCAGGCGATCTCCTCGACCAGGCGCTGTGCGGCCAGGGCGTCGGCCGATAGCACAGCGACCACCCTATGGCCCTTGGTACAGCCGACCGCGAGCTGGGCGACGGCCAGGGCATCGGCGGAGCCGGTCATCGCCATCGACTTGGCGCGCTGTCCCGCGTGCGGTAACGCCGGGACGAGCGAAGCCAAACCCGCGAGCGTGCGTGCGCTCAAAGCGGGGTCGGCAGGAAGGGGAGCGGCGGTCGCCGCGTGCGGCGTGCTTCGGGCGGCGGCCGTCCCGGCGAAGGAGGCCGGCGACATCGGGACCAAACGACTACGGAATGATTATACCAAGCAGGTGGCGGTCTCCCGTGGGGACGAGGGGATAATCGCGCGCATGGAAGCTGCCGTCGTGCGCCGTTCGCCGTCGCCTGATCTGATGCTTACGCTCGCCTCAGATGCGCGGCGCACCGCCATCGCCGCGCGCAGGTTTGCCGCGCTGGTGCGCCGCGATTTCACCGCGTCGCTGCGTAATGTGCTCGACGCCCGTGCCGCGGGCTCGTGAACGCGCCGCTCAGCGTGGCCTCACCGACCAGATCAGGCGGGCACCCGTCCGTACTTATCGTCGAACCGGACGATGTCATCCTCGCCAAGGTAATCACCGCACTGCACCTCGATCATCACCAGCGGCTCGGTGCCTGGGTTCGCGAGGCGATGGCGTGTCTCGATCGGGATGTACGCCGACTCGTTGGCGCCTAGCCGGAAAACGTCCTCGCCCCGGGTCACGTCGGCGATCCCGCACACGATCACCCAGTGCTCGCTGCGACGGTGGTGAAGCTGCAGCGACAGCGATGCGCCTGGCTTGACCTCGATGCGCTTGATCTTGAACCGCGGTCCGTCCTGCAGCACGGTGTACGCGCCCCAGGGTCGCCCCACCGTTTTGTGCAACTTGTAGGCCTCGTGGCCGCGCGCCTTGAGCTCGCCGACGACCTCCTTGACGCGCTGCAGGTGATCCCGGTGCGCGACCAGCACGGCATCGGCGGTATCGATGATCACCAGGTTCTCAATGCCGACGGTTGCGACCACCCGATCCTCGGCGTGCACGTAGGTCCCACGGGTGGCGATCGACACCCGCTCGCCGCGGCCGCGGTTGCCGTCCATATCCGGCTCCATCAGGTCGGAGATGGCGAGCCACGACCCGACGTCGCTCCAGTCGAAGTTGCCGCGAACGACGGCCACAGCACCGCTTGCGGCCGCCGGCTCCATCACCGCGTAATCGATCGAGATGTCCGGGACCGCGGCGAACAGCGATGCGTCGATCTCCAGCATGCCGTTGGTCGTGCGATCGGCGATGGCGGTCCAGACCGGTCGTACCGCCGCGAGCACTTCGGGAGCGTGCTGGTCGAACGCGGCCAACATCGCGCGCGCCGTGAAGCAGAACATCCCCGAGTTCCAGACGTAGTTGCCGGACTCGACGTACTGCTGCGCCAATGCGGCCACCGGCTTTTCCACGAACCGTGCGCCGGCGACGACCGGCGGTGCGCCATGAAACGCCTCCAGCGACGCGCCACACTGGATGTAGCCATAGCCGGTCTCGGGATGCGTCGGGGTGATGCCGAAGGTAACGAGCGCGCCGGTGGCAGCGACTTCGACCGCGCGCCTGACCGCGTCGGCGAAGGCCGCCTGGTCGCGAATCAGGTGGTCGGCCGGCAGGATCAACAGCGCCGCGTCGGCCCCATGCCGCGCTTCCACGCAGAGTGCTGCGAGGGCCACTGCCGCAGCCGTGTTGCGGCCGAAGGGTTCGAGCAGGAACAGCGGTTCGCCCGGGCTGGCGGCGAGTCCTGCGTACACGTCCTTGGTGTGAAAGTAGTAGTCTCGGTTGGTGACCGTGACCAGTCCTTCCATGCCGGGCAGCGCCAGCGCGCGCTGGGCGGTCTTGCCGAGCAGCGTTTCGCCGTCGGGGAGGGGCATGAAGGGCTTGGGTGCCGCCTCGCGGGACAGCGGCCACAGGCGCGTGCCGGCGCCCCCCGAAAGAATCACCGGAACCAGGGATGGAAGCGTCATGGGAACGATGTCGAGGGCTTGAAAGGGAATCGAGTCTACCCCATCTGTTTGGCCGTTCCGAGTGTTCCGAAAAGGTCACACGGTGTAGGGAACAGGGCGCGGTGCCGGAACCATCGGGCACCGGGTGCTATCATAGTTTTCTCAGCGCGCCGGCGCGTTTGTCACGCGGACGGTTCCGACGATTACCGGGGGTGAACTGGTTTCGACGGGGGTTGCAAAACAGCGCGGGGCATGCCGAGGCGCTTGTCCTCGTAAAACTCGAGCAATCGCAAACTTAACTGCGAACGACGAAACGTACGCTCTGGCGGCTTAATCCCGCCGGACCTCGCACCGGGACGCGCTCGGCCCGGGTGATGAACCGCTGAAGGCAACTTCGACGGCAAGGCACAGCGAGGACATTCAGAGCGATCGCGTACGCCCGGGTCACTTGGGTGCCACGTTAAAGCAAGGTGACTGGTCCTGACGCAGCGTGTCCGTCCGCGGCGGCAGGGCGAGAGCAAATGACGTACTAAGCATGTAGTCCCGACTGCGGAGCGCTTCCGGACGGCGGTTCGATTCCGCCCACCTCCACCAGCAGCAGCAATGACGGCCACCTTCGGGCGGCCGTTTTTGTTTGTGCTTCCGTACATAGGCTGTGCTTCCCGTACATAGGCGTTTTGCGCTGTCCACGGCGGTTCGCTACTACCTAACTTCGATGGTGGTAAGAATGATGGTAAGTGCTAGATCGGACCCATCAGGGTGAGAGGTAAGACGGAATGGGCAAGCGTCACCGGCACCTCTCGAGCCCCTTGGACGCGTCCCGCACCAAGCCTAAAAGCAAGCGGTAGCATGGCCGACGGTGGCGGCCTGTATCTCTGGGTGCCACCCTCCGGCGTCAAGGTCTGGCAGTTTCGCTATCGCCGCGGCGGCAAACCGCCGACTGCCACCCTCGGTAAGTTCTCCGAGACGCAAAGCCTCGCCTGGGCGCGCACGAAGGCCGACCAGGCACGCAGCCGGGTGGAGGACGGCGACCACCTGACACGACTTACAGTAAAGCTGTCAAAAAAGCGACGAAGAGCGCGGCTTCCGGCAACACGTTTGCCACCCTTGCGACTGATTGGCTCAAGAGCGAGGTCCGTCGGGCACGGTGGACCCCGGACTATCGCGAAGAGCAAGGCAAGCCTTCGGAATCACCTCTCCGACTTAGAGCCGCTCCCGGTTACCGAGATCACGGCGGCGATTGCCGCACCGCTCGTGCGCCGGATCGAGCGGACTGCGCCGGACATGGCCAAGAAGGTCCGGCAACGCCTGCGGTCAATCCTGGATTACGCCAAGTACGTGCGCCCTGCCGGGCGCACCAAAAAAAGACCGCAGCCCGAAGGCCGCGGTCTCATTGCTCCCTCGATCAGCCGCTTACGGCGTGTCGACCCGAACGATGGTCGGATTGGGCAACCCGGCAACACCGCTGTAGGCGACCGAGCCCAGATACTTCGTCGCTGGCGCGAGTCCGCTGAAGGTCAGGTTGATCGCACCCGACGTACCCACGGTGGCGGACGCAGGCGCGGAGACCGTCATGTTGCCCGCATCGCTGCTGCCGAGCAACCACGTGTGCAGCTTGAACGGGCTTGAACCGACCACTCCCCAGCCGCGGACCGGCCGTTTGCCCCTGTGGGAAATTAGGCGCGACGGCCGGTTGTGGCCGAAGTAAGACGGTTCGCTCGAAGAAGAGCGGTCGATAAAACTGCTTTGCTATGAATTCTGTTTGAGTTACCAGTAGCATAAACGCCTGCGCGGAACATAGAGATTGGCGTCTCAAACAGGTGTCATTGTTGATCCTGTAGAACGAAGGGAGTTTATCGATGAGAATCGATGGTAGTTGTCACTGCGGGAATATCACCTATGAGGCAGAAATCGATCCAGAAAAGGTCCTCATCTGCCATTGCACTGATTGCCAGACCTTATCTGGCTCTGCTTTTCGTACAGTCGCGCTCACGCGCGAGGACGCTTTCAAGCTACTCTCCGGCGAGCTCACGACCTACGTTAAGACGGGCGAGAGTGGTACAAAGCGTTCCCAAACATTCTGCCCAGTCTGTGGAACGCCGATTTATTCGAGCACCATCACCGGCGGACCCAAGGTGCACTCCATCCGGGTAGGGACTGCTCGTCAACGCGATCAACTTGTGCCGAGTGGGCAGCTTTGGGGTCGGTCCTCACAGCGGTGGCTGAGCGGCCTGGACTCCATTCCGAGAATGGAAACGCAATCTAGGTTCGACGGCCGTGGCGCGGTCTTCTGACCGCGGTATTGAACCGATCGGCACCAGAATTTGAGCAGTGAACTGGCGAACGAGCGGCTATCGGCGATGGCCTTGGATAGCCGCTTTTGGCCGGGTCCCGCCGGCAACGCTTCGAGACGTATGTCGTGACGGTACGCGACCTGTTGTCCCGAACCCAACGCCCTACGCGACAACGGACCCCAAAGCCGATATCGGCGTCAATGCTAGACTCGGCTATGGTGGCAGCACCTCAAACCCGGTACGTCAAAAGTGGCGACGTTTATATCGCCTATCAGGTGATCGGAGACGGTCCGCTCGACATCGTGTTCGTTCCCGGCTTCGTATCTAGCCTCGAGGCCACGTGGGATTCCCCTGCGCGCGCAAATTTTTTCAATCGCCTCGCTTCCTTCTCCCGCCTGATCTTGTTCGATAAGCGGGGCACCGGGATGTCGGACCGCAGTTCCCAGATATTCACCCTCGAACAACGGATGAGCGACGTGCACGCGATCATGGGGGCGGTCGGATC
>JBDSND010000057.1:0-15034 GCA_039915505.1 Casimicrobiaceae bacterium | reverse complement strand
CTATGTCGTGCTGCCCAATACACAGACGGGAGCGTGCCCGAGTGGCACGGCGCCAGTGTATCGGCTATGGACCGGCCGGGCAGACTCCAATCACCGCTACACAACGGACCTCAATGTCAGGGCGCAGATGATCGCGGCCGGATACACGCCGGAAGGCTACGGGACCCTCGGTGTGGCGATGTGCGTGCCGTTGTAACTCGGAGGAAGCCCCTTGACATCGGCGCATGACCGGCGGCGCCGGTTGTGCGCCATGGCGGTCCAGCCGGTACGGTTCTGGGATCAGTAGGTGGAAGCTTGGTTACGCCTCCACGACCAATTCACCGAACGTGGTCCCCAGAGTGAGCGATCAGGCGGGCCCACTCCTCGCAACGGCGTTGGCTTCATGAGGCTGCACGGCGAACCAGCAGGCCTTTCAGGTACTCACCTTCGGGAAAAGTCAGGGACACCGCGTGATCGGCGCTAGCGCCGAACGTGCGCTCGACGACCGCCGTGACGCGCGCATCCAGCGCCGCCCCGGCGACGATTTTGCGAAACAGTCCCGCGTCGATGCCTCCGGAGCAGGAAAATGTGGCTAACAGGCCACCCGGTCGCAGCAGCTTCAACGCCAGCAAGTTGATGTCCTTGTATGCGCGAGCGGCACCTTCGGCGTGTTGGGCGGTAGGCGCGAACTTGGGTGGGTCGAGCACTACGAGTTCGAAGCTGGCGCCTTTATCCCGCAGCCGACGCAATTCGGAGAAGGCATCGGCTTCGCGCCAGTCCGCGATGCCCTGCGGCAACTCCGGATTGCGGGCTAGATTGCCGGCTGCTACCCCTAGTGCATCCGCCGAGCTGTCTACCGACAGTACGCTGCGCGCCCCGCCGGCGAGGGCCGCGAGGGAGAACGCGCCGGTGTAGCAGAACATGTTGAGCGTGTCCCGACCGGCGGCGCACGCGCGGATGGTGCGGCGGTTATCGCGCTGATCGAGAAAGAAGCCGGTCTTTTGCCCGGCGGCGATGTCGACGCGATACCGCAAACCGTCCTCGAGCATTTCCACGACACCTGGTGTATGGCCGAAGGCGACACCGGTGCGGGGCACCAATCCCTCGAGTGCGCGCACCTCGGCATCCGAGCGCTCGTAGACCCCATCGGGCTGGACTTGTCGTACAAGCGTCGCGATGATCGTGTCGCGCCAATGGTCGGCGCCGGCCGAGGTGAGCTGCAGCACGAGCGCATTGTCGTAGCGGTCGACCACGATGCCCGGCAGTCCATCCGACTCCCCATGCACGAGGCGACAAGCCGTATGGCGCGTATCCAGCATATGTCGGCGCGCCTCGATCGCTGTGGCGATGCGCCGCTCGAAAAAGCCAGCGTCGATCGACTCGTCGGGATCGAAGCTCCATGCGCGCGTCCGGATCTGGGACTCCGGCGAGTACGCCGCGCGGCAGAGGAACGTGCCGTCGTCCGCCAACACCACCACGGTATGGCCGGAGCCCGGCTCGCCAGTCACCGAGGCAACGGCACCCGAGAAAATCCAGGGATGATGTTGCTGCAATGACCGTTCGCGGCCGGGTTGGAGCCGGACGATCGGCGCATCCCACGCCGTGCGGGTGATGGCTGTGGTTCTGCCCGAGCTAAAGGGCGAGATGTCTTTGCCCGGCCGGCGTCGAGGATGGTCGCGCCGCGCGCGTGGTTTGAAATGGGCGATCATGACCGTCATTCTAACGGCGCGCTAGCTGCTGGGCCTTGCTGAGATCCTGCTATCCGGGAGGGTAGCAACGATCACCGCGCGCCGGCCGACGCGAGCACGTCCGCCAGCGCCGCATAGCCGCGGCTCCGTGCCAGCGCGAGCGGTGAACGTCCGGCGCGATCGGGGCGATTCACGTCGGCACCCGCGTCGACGAGTGCCCGGAGGGTTGCGAGGTGCCGCGCGCCGCCATCGCCGAGCACAACGGCTTCGATGAGCGCGGTCCAGCCGAGATTGTTCACGTGATCGACGGGCGCTCCCGCTCGAAGCAGCGTGCGCACGACGTCGGCGTGACCGAGGTGCGCGGCGGCGATCAAGGCGGTTCCGTCATAGCGGCTGGTCACGTTGCGCGGACTGCATCCGGCGGCGAGCGCCGCCTCGAGTGTCGGAATGTCGTTCGCCACGGCGGCGATGGTGACGATGTCGTAGCGATCGAGATCGAGGGCATTGGGGTCGGCGCCACCGGCCACGAGGGGCCGGAACGCCGCGCCCTGAGCGGCGTGGGCGGCAACGTGCAGGGGGGTGCGACCCCGTCCATCCCGCGCGGCCGGCGATTCACCCGCCGCCAGCAATTTCTGAAGGGTGACGATGTCGCCGCGGTCGGCGGCGGCGAACAGGCCGCGATAGCCGGTGCGTTCGCTGCTGTCCGGTGCGACCTGCGCCATCGCGCTAGACACGCCGACGACCGCGACCACGACCGCCAGGATCATGCATGCCGTCCTCGGCCCCCGCCCCAAGCCGGCGGGTGGGCGACCGCTTTCCGTGCGCGATCTGCCGTTGATGGACGATAGCGTGCAGTGATTCATACAAGGCTCCCGCGGATGACTACGGTCATGGAGTCTGGGGACTGCCGGCGTCGACACAGCGTCGCGCCGCACGCCCATCGTGGGTGCGAGCCGGGGCCGGAGCCGCGCGGTTCCTCTGCCCAACGCGCGGATCCAGTGTAATGTAAGGCTCCGTTGGGGAGGCCTTCGTCTGCATGGACCAGAGGGTGACCGAACAAACGCAGCTCACGACCTTCCTGTTCACGGATATCGAGGGCAGCACGCGGCTCTGGGAGCAGGAGCCCGAGCGCATGCGGCTCGCGCTAGCTGGTCACGACGGCATCGCGCAACGCGCCGTCGTTGCGCATTGCGGGCGGGTCGTCAAGACCACCGGGGATGGAATCTACGCGGTCTTCGTCGACCCGCTGGATGCCATTGGCGCGACGGTAGACCTGCATCGCGGGCTGGCCGATGTGCACGCCACCAACGGCATTGCCTTGCGCGTCCGGTGCGGCCTGCATGTAGGCGTCGTCGAAAGGCGCGACGAGGACTTTTTCGGTGGACCGGTGAACCGTGCGGCGCGGATCATGGGGGCCGGGCATGGCGGCCAGGTGCTGCTTTCCCAGGCAGTAGCCGACCTCGTTCGCGATCGCTTACCTGCTGGCCTCTCCCTGGTCGACCTTGGCACGGTGCGCCTGCGCGATCTGTCCAATGCCGAGCATCTCTATCAGCTCGCCCATGCCGATCTCCGTCGTGACTTTCCGGCGCTGCGCTCGCTGGAGTCGACGCCGAACAACCTGCCGCTGCAGCTCACGTCGTTCGTGGGCCGTGGGCAGGAAATCGATGACGTCTCTGCGCTACTCGCCGACGCGCGGTTGGTAATCCTGCTCGGCGCTGGCGGCATCGGCAAGACGCGGCTGGCATTGCAGGTCGGCGCGGCGCAGCTGGACAAGCATCCCGACGGCGTGTGGCTGGTGGAGCTCGCCGCCCTTGCCGACCCACGGCTCGTCGTCAACGCGGTGGCATCGACCCTGGGCGTCAAGGAGGAGGCTGGCCACGGGCTCGAGGAGGCCGTGCTCAAGTTCGTGCGCGACCGGCAGCTTCTTCTCGTTCTGGATAATTGCGAGCACCTCGTGAACGCCTGCGCCGACATCGTCCGCCACGTGCTCCAGGCCAGCCCGACCGTGAAGGTGCTGGCGACCAGTCGTGAGCGCCTGCACCTGACCGGCGAAGTGATCTATCCGCTGCAGCCGCTGGCATTCCCCACGGCTTCCGATCCAGCAACTCCGGGCACGCTGATGGCAAACGATGCCGTGCAACTCTTCGTCGAGCGCGCGGCGGCGGCGCAACGCGGATTCACGGTCACCGACCAGAATGCCGATGCGGTTGCGGAGGTATGCCGCCGTCTGGACGGAATCCCACTGGCACTCGAACTCGCCGCGGCGCGCGTGCGCAGTTTGTCAGTCCAGCAGATCGCGACGCGGCTCAACGATCGCTTCCGGTTGCTCACCGGTGGTGATCGCACGGCATTGCCGCGGCAGCACACGTTGAGGGCACTGATCGACTGGAGCTACGACCTGCTCTCGGAGCAGGAGCGGGTGCTGCTGCGGCGACTTGCAGTTTTCGCGGGCGGGTGGACGCTCGAAGCGGCCGAAGCGGTCAGCGCGGACGATGCGCTTGCGGAAATCGACATCGTCGATCTACTCTCGCAGCTCGTGGAGAAATCGCTGGTCGTACCCGACCCCGAACACGACCGGTACCGCCTGCTGGAAACGGTGCAGCGCTACGCAGAGGAGCGCCTGGGAGAGGCCTGCGAGGTCGAGGACGTGCGCGCCCGCCACTTCGCGCATTTTCTGCAATTGGCTGAAGCGGCGCACGCAGCACTCACGGGCCCGCAACAGGACGTATGGCTGCGGCGGCTCGACCTGGAACGCGAGAACATTCTCGCCGGGCATGCTTGGTGTGGACGCGCGCCCGACCGCGCCGACATCGGCTTGCGCCTGGCCAGCGCAACCAGGCGCTACTGGATTTTCCGCGGACTACTCGACCTGGGCTGGCGGGTCACGGTGGCCGCGCTGGCCCACCCTGGCGCCGGCGAGCGATCCCCGGCTAGATGTCGCGCCCTGTTCGACGCCGGGCAGATCGGATCATGGATGGGCCGCTACGGGGAGGCGCGCGGCTACCTCGAGGAGAGCCTCTCGATCGCGCGCGAAGCGCACGACAAGCGCAGCGTCGAGGTGGTACTGCAGCCGCTTGCCATGGTCTGTATTGGCCAGGGTAATGCCGCCGAGGCGCGACAGCATTTAGAAGAGGCGCTGGTGCTGGCGCGGGAGCTGGGTGAGAAGCGCGAGATCGCCGGCGTGCTGAACGCCCTGGCGCAATTGCACCGCGAGCGCGGCGACTTGGAGGCGGCCGAGCCGCTCCTACGAGATGTCATCGCCACGGCGCGGGCACTCGAGGACCGCCAGATCATCGCGGTCGGTCTGCTCAATCTCACCATGACCGTGGTCGGTCGTGGCGCCACTACGGAGGCGCGCGGCACCTTGCTCGAGGCGCTGGCACTTGCGCAGGGGATGGGCGCCAAGCTGATGGGACAAAGTGCGCTGGAGGTCAGTGCCGGAATCGCAGCTTATTCCGGGGACCATGCCACCGCGGCGCGACTGTTTGGCGCCACCCAGGCGCAAGCCGGGGAAACCGGTGTGCGGCGCGATCCCGCGGACGAGGCGTTCCTCGCGCCGCTGATCGTGAGGGCACGCGAGCAGCTGGGCACGACCGCGTTTGCCGCGGCCGAGGCGGAGGGAAAGCGCTTGTCATACGACGCGGCCCTCGCGGAGGCTGACGCCTGGCTGCGCAGCTAGGCTCGGACGACGCGGGCGTTGGTAGCCGCCCCATGCCCGCCCGGCTTGGGTCAATTGTTCACCACCCACGGGTCCAGATCCTTCATGTTTTGCACCTGGACGGTATATTTCATCGGCCGATCACGAATCCCACCGGAGTTGTTGCACACGACCACGCTGCCCGTGGGCGGCTGGCATGACATCGTGGGGTCCGCGAATACGATCCCGGCTCCGCGCCACTTGGCACGGGACGCGAGCACCCACTGAATTTTATTGGCGCCGCCGGTCACCTCGACCCACGGGTAGTCCACCGTCGGCGCGCAGTTGAACGGCGCGCACCACCGTGGCTGCACGACGATCACGCAAAGGGCATTGTCGCCGCCCCGGCACTTCAGGATCTCGTACGGAGCGAAGTCGCTCGCGGAGACCGCTCCACCGCGCGGTGGTGTTCCCGCACATCCGGCGAGAGACAAGGCGATGACGAGTGACGCAAGAACAATCCGAGTACGCATGGCATCCTCCCAGCGAGTTGAAGGCGCGTCGAACGGGCTGACGGTGCGACGCGGTACGAGGACTAACCGTTGGTAACCGTGCCATTGACCGGCGCGCAGGCGCCGCGAAACCTTGGCGTGACGCGCAGGCGATAGGAATACGTCCCCGGCGCATCGTTGATGTCGATGACATCGAACCGATCGCCGGGGAAGGTCCGGCCGAGGGGCCGCATTTGCCCGCCCGGATCGTTCTGAAACTCGATGCCGTCCTGAGCGAATGTGTAACGGTAGCGGGATCCCCGGTCGAGCTGGAACCGCAGCGTGGGCCGACGATCTTCGCGAGGCACGAGCTTGTCAGGGTCGTCGATCACGACGACACAGTCTTTCACCGTCACCATGATGACGCAGAGAGCCGCGCGGCATGGGCCGGGGCCAGACTGCTCCGGCAGTGCGTCGGCTCGCTCCAAGGTCGCACAGCCGGGCAGCGCGACGGCAACGGCCAGCGCGAGCGCACGTATTGCAGATGCCATTCTCCATCCCGGGGTTACACGAAGACGACAAGTGGACTGAGGGTAGTCCGTCGCTCGAACGACGTTAGCACACCAGGGACTGCGGGTGCTATGGCGTCGGCGCGCCAGGGTAGCCTTGGCGTTGCTCGGTCGCAACGACGCCGTGGCCAGCTCGACGAGCGCTCGATTCCCATCGCCCTCCGCTGCGTCGACTGCTCGCTTGCCAGGTGGACATGGATCGTCGTCCCTCGAGGGCGGTCATTCGACCTTGTCTAGCATCCCGCCGGCGCGCGCCACAAGCGGCAGTAGAAAGCTGCGGTCCACACGACTCGGACGCTCGAGCACAACGATAGCGCAAACCGCGTCTCGGTGCGCAGCGAGTGCGTGGCTTTCTCAGATCCGCGGGCACCATGAGAAGCGCCTGTGCCCAGGTGCTGCGAGCTGTGGCGAGGCTGCTGGCGAGCTCCGCCGCAGCGGGCGGCTACGTGTCGTGAGCACTGGCACGGGCGCGGGCCGCTCGTCGAGCGCGATTGGCGCGGAACGAAATGCACTTCGGTGCGGCGGCGATCGGTCCTCGCGATACGCCGCATGTCCCTCGGTCGTTTGGCCGATACCCATGCGCTCGCGGTCCTGGTCCACTTCGCGGGGTAACCAACCTATTCATTCCGGCTAGGGCTAGCAGGATTGTCAGGTTGGACGACATCGACGGGCAGCGTACGTTGTCACACATGCAATCCGATCCAGATGGTCGCGACAGATCTCGTCCGGCGGTCGATACCTGGCACATGCGAGTGGCACCGCTGCGCTGCACGCACCTGTGCGCGCGATCGGAACGCCGCCTCACCCTCCGTTTCGGGGACGCGTTGACATGATGTCGCAACTGCCGTTCGCAAATTGCCGAGTCGCAAGCCAGACCAAGCCGCTCCAAGCCAAGGCGGCAGGACGGTGCAATGGATGGCACACCACGCTCCGCACGGTTCTGACTGGGGCGCTCACATTTGCCCTGATCCATACCGGCGCGTCGGCCGCTACGCCCCAATCAATGACGGTCGCACCGATTGTGGATCAGTTCGTCGGTGCAGCGCCCGTTCCGCTCTGGGGAAGCGCGTCCTCCGGTCTTCCTGTTGCCTTCTCCTCCCTGACGCCAGCGACCTGCGCCATCAGCAGCAATCGGGTGGAAGGCGTTGCCCCGGGACCCTGCACGGTGCGCGCCAGTCAACCTGGAAATGCCACGTACGCACCCGCCCCGTCGGTGGACCGAACGATCGCGGTGCGCACCGCAATTTCCAGTCCGGCGCTAGCGGTCGCCACGAATTACGGCGTCGGCATGTTTCCCGACGGGGTCGTCGCCGCTGACTTTGATCGCGACGGACGACTCGACCTCGCTACCGTCAACTGGTCTGAGGGCACCGTGTCCGTCCTTCTGGGGAGAGGCGACGGCACATTTGCGGCGCCGGCGACGATCGTTGCAGGGGTCGGGCCGATAGCACTCGCAGTCGCCGACCTGAACGGCGATGGTAAGCCCGATATCGTCGTTTCGAACCTCCTCAGCCAGGATGTCACCGTACTGCTCGGCAATGGGGACGGCACGTTCTCGCATGGTCCGTCCGTTCCGGTCGGCGCCGCCTTGTTCGGAATTGTCGCCGGCGATTTCAACGGCGACGGCAAGGTCGACCTCGCCGTCGCCAATGGATCGAGCGCGGGCGTAGCGGGGCAGGGGATATTCCTGCTGTTCGGCACTGGTAACGGGGGGTTCCAGATGGGTGGAGCCATCCCGGTGGGCCGGAATCCGATGGCGCTGGCCGCCACCGACGTCGATGGCGACGGAAGGTTGGACCTGGTCGTCGCCAATGCCGACGATAACAGTGTCTTGGTGCTGCTCGCCGCGGGCAATGGCGCGTTTTCGTACCGCGGCCCCTATCCGGTTGATTGGTCGCCGCACGGCATCGCCGTCGGAGACCTCAACGGCGATGGACGTCCCGACCTCGTGGTGAGTAACTCACGGTCGAACTCGGTGTCGGTGCTGCTCAATGGAGGGGGCGGCACGTTCCTGAGCGCGGTCCGGTACGCCACGGGCAATGCGCCGGGCGAGGTGCGCGTCGCCGACTTCACGGGCGACGGCAAGCCCGACATCGCGGTGATCAACGCGCTCGACGATAGCCTGAGCCTCCTTGCTGGCAACGGGGACGGGACGTTCGGTGCCGCGGTCTCGCACGCCGTGCTGGCATATCCGTTGGCAGTGGCCATGGGTGACTTCAATGCCGACGGCAAACCTGATCTGGTGGTGGCGGCTGCGGGGGCGGACGCACTTTCGGTCCTGCTCGGGGCGAGCCCGCATGCCGTCGCCACGATCCTGAGCCCAGCCGCGGGGACGCCGCAGGCAGCGGAAGTCACCACGCGCTATGCCACGCCGTTTGCCGTGCTTGTCCAGGATGCGGGGAAGCGGCCAGC
Source organism: Casimicrobiaceae bacterium (assembly GCA_039915505.1). Classification (GTDB taxonomy): domain Bacteria; phylum Pseudomonadota; class Gammaproteobacteria; order Burkholderiales; family Casimicrobiaceae; genus CAIWHR01. The sequence continues at coordinate 6,258 of JBDSND010000057.1, read as the reverse complement.
GGCCAACGTGCCGGTGACTTTCACCGCACCATCGACCGGTGCATCCGGATCGTTCGCAGCGGGACGATCGGTCACGACGATCTCGGGTGCGGATGGCGTCGCGCGGGCGCCCATCTTCACGGCCAACGCAACACCCGGTCCCTTCACGGTGGTGGCGTCTACATCGGTATTGTCGGCGTCCTTTGCGCTCACCAATGTCGGGGCGCTAGGGGCGCCGCCAGCGTTCACCAGCGGGCCTTTCCCGCCCGGCGTGGTGAACAGTCCCTATGGGTACCTGGTCTCCGCGACGGGCAATCCAACGCCGAAGTTCGCGGTGCCCGCAAGTGCCTTGCCACCTGGACTTCGCCTAGACGCAGCCAGCGGTGCGGTTTCCGGCACTCCGCTGACGGCGGGCACGTTCGCAGGCATCGTCACAGCCAGCAATGGCACGCAGCCGGACGCGACGCAGTCCTTTGCAATCGCGATCGCACGGGCTAGCCAGACCCTGACCTTCCCGCTGCTCACCGACATGTACGTCGACAGCGCGCCCTTTCTGGTCGTAGCCGCCGCCTCGTCCGGGCTCGTCGTCGAAGTCGCATCGCTTTCGCCTGGGGTGTGCGTGGTCGCGGCGGATCGCGTCAGCATGGTCTCCGCCGGGACCTGCGTTCTGCGCGCCTCGCAAGCGGGCAGCGCCCAGTTCCAGCCGGCTGCAGCGATGGAGCGCACGTTCGCCGTCTTGAAGCTCGGGCAATCCATTACCTTGCCTCCCGTCGATCCTCCGCGGCTCGGCTCAGAAGCGGCGACGGTCATCGCGAGCTCGACGTCTGGGTTGGCGGTGCGCTTGGAGTCCCTTACGCCGACGCTTTGCACCATCGACGGATCGCGGCTCTATCCGTTGGCTGTCGGCAACTGTCTCTTGCGAGCGACGCAAGCGGGCAGCGGGCAGTTTCTCGCGGCGGTCGATGTCGATCAGGCAGTGGCCATTCAACCGGCGTTGCAAGCCATCAGCTTCGCTTCACCCGGTCCCCGCGGCATTGGTGAGTCGCCACTCGTATTGAGTGCGTATGCCAACTCCGGCCTAGGGGTAGCCTTTGCGTCACTGACTCCCGCGGTATGCACCATCACTGGAGCGCGCGCGATTCTGGTCGGGAGTGGAACGTGCACGATCGTCGCCAGCCAGGGCGGCGACGGCCGGTTTGCCGCGGCCATACCGGTGACGCGGACCTTCAGTGTTCAGCCCTATGTCCTTGCAGCGGGACCCACGGCAGTGGCGCCGTATGTCGAATACCTTACCGTGTTCAGGGGTACATCGGCTGACCGGGTTTTCGACATTGCCCTCGCCCCGGACGGGACGACGTACGTGGCTGGAGCGGTCGTGTCGTCCGACTTTCCAGGGTTGTCGTCGTCCACCACGACGAACGCGGGACAGGATCTGACATTTCTCGCCAAGCTCGATGCTGCGGGTCGTCCTCTCTCCTCTGCGGTGGTGGGGGGGCGCAGCCCCCGACTGGCTGATTCCGCGCGGAGCGGCTACGTCGGGCCGGATCAAGTCGAAGCGATGGCCGTCGACAGCACTGGCAATGCGTACATCGCCGCGTACCGCTATGCAACGGATCTGCCCCTTCGCCCCGGACCATTTGCCGTCGCGAGTGGCAAGTATGTCTATCGGGTACCCGTTGCGGGCAGTCCTGAGCTCCTCGCCGGACCTCTCGACCGGGCGATTATGTCGGTGCGCGCTCTCGCGGTCGATCCTGCCGGCAATATCTATCTCGCGGGCGTCGCTGCCGCCGGGCTGACGACCACTAGCAATGCCGCGGTGTCGGCCGCAGCCGCCGTCACCGGTGGACCTTTCGCTATCAAGCTCGCCAGCGGCGGGGCAACGGTGTACGCCACTTACCTCGGCGTGAGCGGGACTCGTGCTGCCTCGACCCCATCTCCCGGTCAGTCGACCTGGGATGCCGACACGACTCCCTACGCCCTAGCGGTCGATGCATCGGGCAACGCCGTCGTCGTTGGCCAAGCGACCGCAGGCGACCTGCCGGTCACCGCGGGATCGCCCGATACCGCAGACCTGCGAAATCGCGATGCGGTGGTCGTCAAGCTGAATACGCTCGGTACCGCTGTGGTCTTCGTCGCTCGCCTGGGTGGAATAGACGCCGACCGCGCCACGAGCGTGGCACTGACCATGGACGGGTCCATCGTAGTCGGCGGCAAGACGGCAAGCCAGCCGTTTCGTGGTACCAGCGGGTCGTTCCAGCCGACGGTGGTCTTCGATAACGGCACCCCGCGAGAAGACCGCGAAACCGGATTCGTGGCGATCCTTGCAGCCGATGGCAGGACATGGACTGCCGTTGCCGGGATCGGTTCGGCGGGGGGAAGTCTTGTGGATTGGCGCGGATCCGACCCGTTGCCGCTCAAGGTCGCGGTGGATCCGAGCGGCGCCATCTACGTAACGGGGACGACCTTCCCAAACCGGACCCTCCCGGTGATCCGCAACATCGGCGGCGCAGACCCGTACGGCGCCTTCGTAATGAAGGTCACGGGCGACTTGAGCCGACTCGACTATGCGACGACGCTGGGCCGCGGTATCGCGACCGGCATTGCGGTCGATGCCTACGGCACGGCACATATCGCTGGCTACGACCCCCATCCGTTCGTGGCCAAGGTCAACGCCGCGACAATGCCGCTTGTTCTCGACAGCGATGTCGCGGTGCCGAGAGCCGGACAGGCGTTCACGTTGCGAGCCACAACCGCCAACCCGCGATTTGCCGGAGTCGTGACCTTTGCAGAAGACGGTGTCGTCCTAGGTAGCAGGGCGGTTATCAACGGCGTCGCCGAGCTGGCCATCGCGCTTTCCGCAGGAGTCCACCGCATCGGTGCAACGTTCCGAGGCGAAGGACCGTTCGGTAGCGGCAGCATCGCCGAGGGCATCTTCGCGGTTTCACCTGCCGCCGGAGAGGCGCCATGAGCCGCTGGCTCTGCGGCCTGATGACCGGATTCTGGGTCGTCCTTGCCGGCGCCGCGATTCCTCCGCAGGTCAGGCTGCTCACTCCCGCGCGCATGATGACCTTCGTTGCACCCGCTGCCCCGGTGCTTGCTGCGATCGCCAGCTATCCGACCGACCCGCCACCTGCCAGCATTCTCCGCGTCGATTTTTTCGACGGCGACGTGCTGCTTGGGACGGTGGCATCGACGAATGCAGCGAACGGAGGTTACGCGTTTGTGTGGGCCAACGCCCCGATAGGACCGCATGCCATCACCGCACGCGCTATCGATTCCCTTGGCGCCGTCGCGAGTTCGGCATCGGTCATGCTCCATGTGATCGCGCCAAGAGAAGCGCCCACCGTGTCGCTCACAGCACCGGCGAGCGGGACGACGATGGGGTCGGGAACCACCGTGCAACTCGCCGCCTCGGCCACCAGCGCACAAGGCACCATACAGCGGGTCGAATTCGTCGCGGGAGAGGCGGTCGTTGCGACGGCGTTTACCCCGCCGTTCGTCGCTACCTGGGTTAATCCGCCTCCCGGTGAATACGCCATGACGGCGCGCGCATTCGACGAACTAGGCAATGCGGCAAGCTCGGCCAATGCGCGCGTCCAGGTGCTTTCCGCGCCAAGGGCGGCGGCTGTCGTGTTGATTACCCCGGCTTCGGGAACTGCTCAGATTGCCGGTACACCGCTGATCCTGGAAGCCAGTGCGCTTGGCCTGGACAGCGCGATTCAAAGAGTCGAGTTCTTCAATGGCTCGACGCAGGTCGGCAGCGCGAATAGTGCGCCTTTCCGATACATCTGGGCGTCGCCCCCGGTGGGCACCCTGACGCTCAGGGCCAAGGCGTACGATGGCGCCAATAGCAGTGCCGTCTCTGCGCCGGTGTCGATCACTTCCGCTCCATCGACACTGCCAAGTGTCAGTCTGACGTCCCCGGGAGCGGGGAGTGTCTTCATCTCGCCCGATCCGATCGATCTTGTGGCGACCGCAACTCGCGTGGGGGGCGCTATCGGCAAGGTGGAGTTCTTCGACGGCGCCACGCTGATTGCGACGCGCACGAGTACACCCTTCGCATTCGCCTGGAGCGGAGCGGCCGTTGGTACCCACACGCTTACGGCGAAGGCGACCGACAGCCTAGGAGCTTCCGCGACTTCGGCGCCGGTTTCGATCTCGGTCATCGCCAATCGCAAACCTACGGTTGCCTTGAGTTCGCCGCCTTTGGGAAGCGTCTTTGTCGCCGGCCAGTCGATACCCTTGGCCGCGACGGCTTCCGACCCCGACGGTTCGGTGGTCAAGGTCGAGTTTCTTAATGGGAGCACGGTTCTGGGCGCCTCCACCACTCCGCCATATTCCCTGGCTTGGACGACGGCACCGGCTGGTTCCCTGACCATCACTGCGCGCGCCACCGACAACCGGGGCGCCACGGCGGTGTCGGCAGCCAGGACGGTGCAAGTGGTCACCGATGCCGCGGCGTCGGTAGGAATAGTGGCGCCCAGCTCCCATGCAGCATTCGCCCAAGGTCAGCCGATCGTCCTGAAGGCGATCGGAACCGTGCCGGGAAGGATGCTGGCGCAGATCGAGTTCTACGCGGACAGCCAGATGATCGGCAAGGTCCCCTTCAGCGGCCCGAGCACGGCCACTGCCTCCCTCTCCTGGGGCGGGGCAGCGCCCGGCGTGCATGTGCTAGTCGCCCGGGTCGTGGCAACGGATGGCACCACAGCATCGTCAACTGCCGTGGACATCGAGGTTCGCGACTTGGCGGTACGAATCTTCGAGCCCGCGGTGGGGCAGGTTTATCTGGCCCCGGGAGCGGTCAGGATCACGGCGCTTGCGGGCGAGACTGGCCATTCGATTACCAGTGTCGAACTCCTCGCAGGCGGGCAACTGCTGGCACGCCTAACCGAGCCTCCTTTTGCCTACGACTGGTCGGCCGTGGCACCCGGTAGGTACACGCTGACGGCGCGCGTAACGGACTCCACCGGGCTGGTGGCGACGTCGACGCCGACGACCATCAGCGTGGTCTCTGTGCCGGCTATCGCCGTCGACGCGGGAATCGACGCGTCGACCGTCGGCGACGACACGGTGATGGTCACCGGAACGGCGCAGGCCCCCGCCAACAGCGCCATCTCGGTGGATGGCAGGCGGGCGATTGTCGATGAGCAAGGGCGCTTCTTTGTCAACGCAGTGCCCCTCACGACCGGCGCAAACTCCTTGATGCTGCAGTTGCGGCTTGACGACGGTACCCTCGTCAATCAAACACTGGTCGTGAACAGCGCCGGCCCCGGGCCGTTCAGCGTGGAACTCGACCGGGTCGAAGGAACGGCGCCGTTCGACACCGTGCTGACGATCACCAACCGCGGCAAGGTTTTGTTCAGCCGCATCGATGTGGACGTCGACGACAATGGCAAACCCGAGAAGACCATCAGAAGCCTGGTCGATGGCAAGGTTTCGATCGCGCTCAGTTATGGGACCACCGGGGTGTACGTGCTGCGCGTGACGGCATACGATGCCGCCAACAAGGCCATCTATGTCACCCGAAGGAAGGTTCACGTCTACGACCCGCGTGCGCTGGCGGCAAGAGTCGCCAGCGTGTACAGCACGATGCTGCGCAACCTCGCCTCAGCTGATATCGAACGCGCGATGGCCGTCATCACACCTACAATGAGAGACGCCTATCGTGCCATTTTTGCCCGGCTCGGGAATACCCTACCAAGCGCCGTCCAGAAACTCGGTGCAGTTTCGGACATCACGCTGGGAGAGGACTTCGCCGACCTCTTGGTGGTACGCCCCAAGGCGGATGGTACGTACGGATACCGCGTTCTGATGATTCGCGACGACGATGGCGTCTGGAGGATCGATGGCATGTAACGCCGTCAAGCGCCTGATGGCTTACGTCGTGGGCGCCCTACTGATCGCGGTCGCGAGCTCCGCGGCTGCCCTGGAAGGCCGGGTGATCGATGGGAGCACCGGCAAGCCACTCGAGGGCGTGTATGTCATCGGGGCCTGGCAGGTGACCACATTCTTGCCCGTTCATTCCGTGTCCGCGTGCGCGAAGCTCGATCTCACCCGGACGGACCGCAACGGACGTTTCGTCACGCCGGACCATTCAGGACGACTGCTACCGAGGCTATTCGGAACAGAAAGTCTTAACGTCTACTACTTCTTTCCCGGATATCGCTTTGAACGGGGGAAGGAGTGGCTGAATGAACCCGTCATTCTCGTGAGGGACAACAGAACTAACCTCGCACGCCTCGGATTACTTGCCGAGCTAACAACGAAAGCGGACTGTGA
>JBDSND010000166.1:0-5646 GCA_039915505.1 Casimicrobiaceae bacterium | reverse complement strand
CCGTGCATACTCCGCCGCGTGCGGATTGAGCTCGACGCCGATAACGCGCGTCGCGGGAAATTTCTCCTTGACGAGCCTGCCCGTGGCGCCGCCCCCGCAGCCGATGTCGAGGACGACGCCCGGCGGTTCGTTGATGAAGCTCGCGATCTCGACGCGTGGATTCTGATGGTATTGCGGGTCGAAAGGAGTGTCCGCGGCGAGATGCGTTTTCCAGACAGGTTCCATCGGTGTATCGGGCCAGTACATATTGCACTGGTGATGTTGGTGTAGGAATTGTACTGCGGAGAGGAGGCGGGGGGTTTTGCGACCGGGTACCGGTTCGGTCAGGCTGAAGTGTGGGCGTTCGAGGTTGTACCAGGCGAGGTAGCGCAGCAGCTCGAGGTTGAAATCGGTGAGGTCGTCGAGGAATAGGAGGTCGTAGTGATAGTCGGCGCATTCCTCCTGCACGGTGCGATTGAAGCGTTCGCAATGGGCGTTCATCTTGGGGGTCTTGGGAAAGGTGTGCCAATGGGTGAACAGGTGGTCGCCGAGCGCGGCAGCGAAATGGCGTTGGATTTGCTGCCGTTGTCGGTGAGCACGGCCTCGATGGCGAAGGAGAAGACGGCTTGGACGAGGCGGAAGAACTGGGCGGCGGCGGCGCTGGCGTGGCTGCGGGTGGCCCAAGCCCAGGCGAAGTGCGAGGTCGAAGCAGGCGTGGGCGCCCGTCTCGCCGCCAACTGGACCCGGGAGAGTTCTGCGCCGCATTCAACAAGACGCAGATTCCCGAGGCGCCGGTTGCCGGCAAGGCGTTCGCTGCCCTGCGAGGCACGAGGCGACGCGGCGGCGGACGCGATCATTGCCGCCAGGGGATTGCAACAGATCTCCGACGCCGGCGCGATCGACAAGGGTCGGCAAGATCATGGCGGCCACGCAGGGCAAGGCCAACCCGGCCAAGGTCAATGAGCTCCTGCGCAAAAAGCTCGTCTGCGCCGCGCTTCGCGCGGCGCGGAGCCCGCCGAATCCGGCAATAACTCGGGCAGTTCGCTATACTCGTGCAATGGCTCCAGAGGTGCTTCCGGCACCGGGCAGGTCAAGCGACCTGGAGCACACCGACCGGGGACGGCATTTTTTCCCGACCAGATCGGCACGCGCCCAGCGGGGCAAGCCGGCGCCATTTGCAGCCACCAAACGAGGAGAAAATCGATGAAGCGACGCAATTTTTTCATGATGTGCGCCCTTTCGGCCGCGGTAAGCGCCCCGAGCGTGGCCTTCGGGCAGCAACCGATGGTCTGGAAAGCCTCGGACGTCCATCCGCTGGGTTATCCCACGGTGGAAGCGATTGAGCGCATGGGCAAGAAGCTCGAGAAGGAGACCAACGGGCGTATCAAGATCCAGATGTACCCATCGATGCAACTGGGCGGCGAAAAGGAGATGATCGAGCAGGCGCAAGTGGGCGCGCTGCAGATCGCTCGCATTTCGGTTGGCGCGATGGGCCCGGTGGTCGATGACGTCAACGTCTTCAACCTGCCCTTTGTGTTCCGCGACGAGGCGCACATGCGCAAGGTGATCGACGGCCCGATCGGCGCGGATTTGCTCGAGCGCATCAACAACGATCCGAAGTCGCAGCTGGTCGTGCTGGGCTGGATGGATGCCGGTACGCGTAACGTCTATTCGCACAAGGCTGCGGCCAAGCCCGAAGACCTGAAGGGCCAGAAGATCCGCATGATGGGCAATCCGCTGTTCGTCGAGACGATGAACGCGATGGGCGGCAACGGCGTGGCGATGGGTTTCAACGAGCTCTATTCCGCCATGCAGACTGGCGTGGTCGACGGCGCGGAGAACAACCCGCCGACGCTCTACGCGCAGAACCACTACAAGCTGGCCAAGAAGTACAGCCAGACCGGCCACCTGATCATCCCGGAAATCTTCGTCTTCTCGAAGCTGACCTGGAATAAGCTGTCGAAGGAGGATCAGGCGCTATTAAAACGCGTGTCGCGCGAGGCGCAGCTGGAGCAGCGTGTGCTGTGGGACGACTACGTCAAGGAGGCCGAGACCAAGCTGAAGGAAGGCGGCGTGGAATTCATTCCTGCCGACAAGGCCGCCTTCTACAAGGCGACCCAGCCGGTGCGCGACAAGTACGGCGCCAAGTACGCAAAGATCCTGAAGCAGATCGAAGACACCAAGTAGGTCGCGAATCGAGAGGCACGCGGCACCTTCCGTGCCGCGTGCCTTTTTGTCGACCGTCTTGTTGTTCATCCGCTGGAGCTCGCCATGACGGCCAAGCAGCGTTACGCGCAAGCGATGGAGTGGCTGTACCTTGGCTGCGTCGGGCTATCGGGCACCGCCATGGTCGCGATCACCCTGATGATCCCGACCGGCGTGTTCATGCGCTACGTGATGAACAATCCGCTGTCCTGGCCGGAGCCGGCTTCGGTGGTGCTGATGGTGATGTTCTCGTTCATCGGCGGCGCCGCGGCGTTCCGCGCCCACGTGCACGTTGCGGTGATGGCGCTAAAAAACGCCGTAGGGCCAAAGGTGCGCAGGGGAATGGACATGGCGGTCAACGCCTGCGTGGCGGCGACGGCGCTGTTCATGTTGTACTACGGCATCCAGCTGTGCATCGTCGTGCAGAACTCCACCGTGGCCGAGTTCCCGGATCTGTCGGTGGCGGTCGTCTATGCGCCGATTCCGATCGCCGGCCTGTTCACGCTGCTGTTCCTGATCGAGCGCGTCTGGGTCGGTGATCCGCCCAAGACCTCAATCATGTACGCCGACCAGTCGGCGGAGGTCAACTAGCCATGGAAGCGTGGATCCTGCTCGGCACCTTCATCTTCCTGTGCGCGCTGTCGGTGCCCATTGCCTATTCGCTTGGCCTCGCGGCCATCGCCGCCGCGCTCTGGACTGACATCCCGCTTGAAGCCATCATGCTCAAGATGTCGGACGGTACCGACGACTTCGCGCTGCTGGCGATTCCCTTCTTCGTTCTGGCCGGCGGCATCATGGCCGAGGGCGGCATGGCGTTGCGGCTGGTCAACCTGGCGCGGGTGTTCGTTGGCTTCATCCGCGGCGGCTTGGCGCTGGTCAACGTGCTGGCCAGCACGATGTTCGGCGCGATCTCCGGATCCTCGGTGGCCGATACGGCATCGATCGGCTCGGTCATGATCCCGCAGATGGTCAAAGCCGGATTTCCGCGGGTGTTCGCGACCAACGTCACCATCTGCGGCTCGGTGCAGGCGCTGCTGATTCCGCCGTCGCACAACGCGGTGATCTACTCGCTGGCGGCGGGGGGGACGATCTCGATCACCAGCCTGTTCCTCGCCGGCATCGTTCCCGGGCTGATCTTCGGGCTGTGCCTGATCGGGCTGGTGCTGCTGATCTCGCACCGGCGCGGCTACCCCAAGGGCGAGCCGGTCAAGCTGCGCGAGATTCCCCGCATCGTGATCGACGCGCTGTGGGGGCTGGGTACCATCGTCATCATCATGGGCGGCATCCTGTCCGGCGTGTTCACGCCCACCGAGTCGGCGGCAGTCGCCTGCGTCTACGCGTTCCTGGTGACCTTCGGCGTCTACCGCGACTACAAGCTGCGCGAATTGCCGAAGTTGGTGCACCGGGTGGTCAAGACGGTCACCATGGTGATGATGCTGATCGGCTTCTCGGTGGCTTTCGGCTACATGATGGCGATCCTGCAGGTGCCGGCCAAGGTGACGGCGCTGTTCCTCACCGTCTCCGACAACAAGTACGTCTTCCTGTTCCTGGTCAACATCCTGCTGCTGGTCCTCGGCACCTTCATGGACCTAGCGCCGCTGCTGCTGATCTGCACGCCGATCTTCCTGCCGGTGATCGCCAAGTTCGGCATCGACCCGGTGCACTTCGGCATGATCATGATCCTGAACCTGGGCATCGGCCTGATCACGCCGCCGGTGGGGGCGACGCTGTTCGTCGGCTGCGCCGTAGGGAAGGTGAGTATGGAGGCGGTCGTGAAGGAGCTATGGCCGTTCTATCTCGCCATGATCTGCGCGCTGGGGTTGGTCACCTATATCCCGGCGCTCTCGCTGTGGATTCCCGGAATGATGAAGTGACGCGCGCTGTCATCGCGAAGTCACCGAGCGAATCCGGGTCATCCGTAGGCTCGATTTCACGCAACGGCATCGAATCGACAAGATCTACGACGAGCACGCGCAGATCCTGCGTGCGGTGATCCGCCGCCGGGCCGACGAGGCCAACCGGCTGCTGCGTTCGCACATCGACGCGAGCAAGGCGGAAGTGCGCAAGATCACCCTGCACGGCTCTACGGCCCGGGCCATGGCGGGTGCCGCCTAGTCCGGACTCGAATACAAGGGCGGAACCCAAGTGCGCCACAGGGTGGAAGTCCTGATCGAGGACCTCGTCTACGAGGAACTGGCGAAGCCGGTGGTGAAGCCGCTCGAAGGCGTCAAGTTCGGCTACGTCGGCTGCCAGACCAACCGCCCGTTCGGCATTGCTGGGGAATCGTTCTAGAATTGCGAACTGCCGAGTAACAACACATTGGCCCGCTGCAGCTTTCCGCAGGCCTTCTAGGCTTCCATCACACGTAGTTCCCGCGATGGCACGCTGAGGCGCACATGCGTGCCGTCAGGAATTCTTTCCGCTCCGCGCACGTGGGATTGGTCGGCCGTCACGATTCCGCGATTCACGCGAATCTCGTAACGCACGAACTCGCCGAGGAACTCCGCCCCGGCGACCTGGCCTTCGAGTTGCAGGCTCTCGGGCCCGGTCGCCTCGTTCAAGCGCACCGCATGCGGCCGGAACGCGAGGTGCACGTTCGGCTTCGGCGCATTCGCGAGGGACGGCGGCAGCGTGCATTCGCCGAGCGTCGGCGAGGCGAAGCGGCCTGCGTGGAGATCGCCGTCGAAAAGGTTTACCGATCCTACGAACTGCGCGACGAACCGGTTCAGCGGATTGTCGAAGAGCTCGATCGGCGTGCCGATCTGCTGGATCACGCCCTTGTCCATGACGGCGATGCGATTGCAGATCGTCATCGCTTCCTCCTGGTCGTGGGTCACGAAGATCGTGGTGATGCCGAGCCGCTTGTGCAGCCGCAGTAGCTCGTGGCGCATCTGCACGCGTAGTTTTGCGTCGAGGTTCGAGAGCGGCTCGTCCAGCAGCAGAACCTGCGGCTCGATGGCGAGGGTACGCGCGAGCGCCACGCGCTGTTGCTGGCCACCGGAAAGCTGATTAGGGCGCCGCGAACCATATTCGGTGAGTCCCACGAGCTCGAGGGCCGCGTGGGTGCGTTGTCGCACCACCTCGCGGGCGAGTTTGCGCTCCTCGAGGCCGAAGGCCACGTTCTGCGCCACCGTCATGTGCGGCCAGAGCGCGTAATTCTGGAACACCATGCCGACGTTGCGCTTCCACGGAGGAATGCCGGCGACGTCCTTCCCGCCGATCAACAACCGTCCCGCCTGGTGCTGGTTGAAGCCCGCGATGAGTCGCAGCAGCGTGGACTTGCCCGACCCCGAGGGCCCCAGCAGCGCGAAGAACTCGCCCGGCTCGACGGCGAGCGAGATGTTGCGCAGGACCTTCGTGGCATCGTAGGACAACTCGATGTTGTGCGCCTCGACCTTCACCTTTTCCACGGCGTGCCTCGCTTTTAGTTCACCACTCGTTGTTCGACATTCGTCGACCGCC
>JBDSND010000164.1:0-29468 GCA_039915505.1 Casimicrobiaceae bacterium | reverse complement strand
GACGTGCCCGCCTGCGTACTCGCCCCGGCGATGACCGAGGGGCCGTTTTTTGTCGATGCGGGACTCGAGCGCGCGGATCTCACGGCGGGCGCCAGCACGCCTGGCGTGCGGAGCGCCCTGCCCCTCGCGCTCGCAATCCGCCTGGTCGACGTGCGCAACGGTTGCAGGCCGGTCCCCGGGTTCCAGGTCGATCTCTGGCATACGGATGCCTTGGGCCGCTATTCCGGTGTGCAAGGCGTGCAGGGCCAGACGTTCTGCCGCGGCTTCCTGCGCACCGATGCGGACGGGAGCGTCGCCTTCCGCACGGTGTATCCGGGATGGTATCCCGGCCGCACGATCCACATTCATGTCAAGGCACGTCGCCACGATCGGTCGCGGCAGGCCACCTACGCGTTCACCACCCAGATCTTCTTCGACGAAGCGCTGAACGATGCGGTCATGGCGCTGCCGGTCTATGACAGCCGCGGTCCGCGCACCACGCTCAATGCGCGCGACGGGATCTATGGCGACGCGACGCGGCTTATCACCCGTGCCGCGTTGCGCCGCGACGGAACGCCGACGGCGAACGCCGCCATCACCCTGGGCCTCGACCTGCCAGCCTGATCAGTGACCTGACGCCTGCCGAGGCGCATTGCACCCGTGCGCCGGCGGCTCCCCCCGCAGCACCCGCACCACCTCCTCGGCGACGCGCTGGCGAAGTTCCGCCAACGAAGTGTCCGAGGAGAACGCGACGTGCGGTGTGATGATGACATCGGCACGCGCGCGCAGCGCGTCGGGCACCTCCGGCTCGCCCTCCAGCACGTCCAGGCCCGCCCCGGATAGCCGCCCACTGCCGAGTGCGTCGATCATCGCCGCGGTGTCGACGACACCGCCCCGGCTGACGTTCACCAGGAAGGCGCCTGGCTTCATGCGAGCGAATGTAGCGCGATCGATGAGGTGATGGGTCGAGGGCGTCAACGGTACGTGCACGATCACCACGTTGGCGCGGGCGAGCAGCTCGGCACGACCTACCGACTGTGCGATGCCGTCGCCGGCGAACGCTCCGACGTCGCACGCCAGGATCGTGCAACCGAAGGCGGCCAGCTTGCGCGCGGTGGCACGCCCGATTCGTCCGTAGCCCAGTACGCCGGCCGTCAAGGTGCTCATCCGACGCAGCCGCGCACTGGCGGGCTCCCATCGACCGGCCCGCACCTCGCGATCGAAGGTCACGATGCCGCGCGCCCATGCCAGCACCATGCCGACGGCGTGATCGGAGACTTCCTCGACGCAGTAGTCGGGGACGTTGGTGACCCAGATGCCACGCTCCGTCGCGGCCTCGACGGCAATGTTGTCCAGGCCGACCCCGATGCGCGCGACGATCTGCAGGTCCGGACACGCCGCGATTGCCCTCGCCGTCACTTCGGCCCAATTGGTCATGATCGCGGCGGGTCGATGCTGGGCCGCGAGGCCTTCGATCACATCGGGGGGTGCGGGCTTGGCGGGCCCCGCGACCAGTTGCAGTCCGGCCGCATCGAGGACCGCCTGCTCGATCGCCAGGTCCGGCCAGGCATAGTCGGTGAGAAGCACGGTCCGGTCGCTGGTGGGCTTAAGCATGGGGAGGTGTTTACCGAATATGATCTGAGGCAATCCGGAGACTCCACGACCCGGCACCGCGCGGAGCGCGCTTCCGGGCGGCAGCGCCGGCGAAGACACCGGCCAAAGTCACGAGCGAAATTGCGTGAACCAGTCTACGACATCATTACCCCGATGGCACCTGCGAGGCCCCAGCCACCCGGCCGGCCGGGCCGGCAGTATGGGATTGCATGCTGCATACGTGGGATCCGCCGGGATGCAGGCTGCTATAGGAAGACACGGCCTCGATGGGCATCCTTGACGCTACCGACTGCCACTCCCGATTTCCTCGGCGAGGCTATAGGGCGCGACGATGGTCGGGCCGTCTAACGAAACGGTAGATCGGCCCCCGCACCTCCTCCGGGAAGACTGCAATGTCCGCGTCCGCCATGTTGGAGCGCATGGCAGCCCCGGACGTCCGTGTACACTCAGGCAGGTAGATAGCCGCGCCTTGGGTGGTATCACGCGAGCCCGCTCGCGAGGCGTGACGTGCAACGCGGCGCGCGGGCGTGTGGGTCGGGAAACGCCCGTCGGTGCCCGTCGCTGCCCGTCCCGCCATCCCATTCCCACCCGACCGCCCGCGCGGCGTCACGACAAACCGCACCACGCTGCCCGATATGCTTTCGATCCTGGTCGTCGACGACGAACCTGCCGTATGCGAGGCGCTCGCGGATCTCCTGCGCCTGGACGGACACGACGTTCACACCGCGGGCAATGGCCGGGACGCGTTGCGACTTGCCGTTCCCGCGCGGTTCGACCTGGTGCTTTCCGACCTGATGATGCCAGGGATGTCTGGCGACGAATTCATCCGTGCCTTGCGCCGCCAGGGTGGTCCGCGATGCTGGCTAGTGATGATGAGCTCGGCGCGCGAATCGCTAGTGCGCTGGCGGGTGCGCGGCTGCGATCGCTTCATCACCAAGCCCGTGCACCCGGACACCCTCGCAGAAATCACGCGGGCCTGCGCCGAGGATCCTGCCATTGCCTCGCGCATCCTTGGGCGTGGGCGCGCTGGAAAACCCGGATGACCGCGCAGCTTGGTGGCGCGGCGCGCGATGATCGCGCGACTTCGGCGGCTCGGCATCGCCTCGCATCGCCCCGCGCCCGGAGCCACTTCATCATCCTAACGGCCGCGCCCCGCCCTACAAAGATCACTTCAGTGCTGCACCCCAGCACGCCGCGACCTCCTCAAGACGCTCCACGGGGTGCAGGATGAGCGGCGCGGCGCTTTGCCGGACGAGTTCCCGGTCGCTCTCCAGGGTCACGTATTCGACTGGCGACTTGCCGTCGACGCGGGCCAGCAGGAGTGCGGGCAGTAGCTCCGCGGCGCGACGCTCCAGTGCGTCCGGTGGCTCCCAGTCGACCCCCGCGACATAGGCATCGCGCATCGCGGTGAAGCACCGCAGGAAAGCACTCGTCGCCGCTCGTCGTGCCAGGCACTTCAGCAGGAAGTGATTAAGACAGAACGCCAGGTCGAATGCCGGGTCCCCGAACCATGCACACTCGGCATCCAGGAAGATCGGCGACGCCGCCCCGACCAGGATGTTCTTGGGACTCACGTCGCCATGGACCAGCGCGCGATGCGTGCCTAGCGTACGACGCGCGAGGGACGTGAGGCGCGGCGCGAGGCGCGGATGCCGGTCACCGGTGGCGATGAGGTAGGGTTCGAGCCGGATCGCGAAAAAAACGTCGTCGGTCGCAAAGGTCACCGGAACGCGGTCGTCCGTCGCCGACGCCGCGTGCAACCGTGCCAGCAGCCAGCCGACCTCGTCCGCGACGTGCGCGTCCGCGTCGCCTTCGAGTAACCGTGCTTTCCAGACGGGGAATGTCGCGGGGTCGAGCCATTCCATAGCGAAGGCGCCGATCGCGGGATCATGCGCGAGGAGCCGCGGCGCCGCGCCCGGACAGTGCGCACCGGCGAAGTCGAGCCACGCCCACTCGTGGGCATTGCGTTGCACGGGAGCGAACCAGTCCCGTTCCACCTTGAGCTTGGGCAAGGCGCGCTTCACGCAGAAGGTCCGAGCTGACGCATCCACCCGCCAGATATCCGACGAGACGCCGCCGGCGAGGGGCGTCCATTGCACGTCCTCTCCGGAGGCAACCAAGCCCTGGGAGACGACGAACGTGCGCAGCGAAGCATCCGGTGCAACACCGGGCTCGGCGCGCGCTCCATCCGCGGGCGTACTCGGGTGGCGCGCACGCGCTTCCTCCGTGCCCTCCGGAGCCTTGCTCATCGACTTCCGGTCAATACGCCGAGGCCAGCGAACGGGGCGCCGCCTTGCGCCTCGAAGTGCAGCAACTGGTTGTACTTGTAGACGGTGCTCGACGTTCGCAGCGAGCCGATCTTGATCTGCCCGGCGGCTGCACCCACCGCAAGGTCGGCGATGCAGGGATCTTCGGTCTCGCCGGAGCGCGTGGAGACTATGGCGGCATAGCTGCCCGCCTTGGCCTGGGCAATGACGTCGAGGGTCCCGGTGAGGGTGGCGTACTGGTCGAGCTTCACCATCACGCCGTTGCCGATCCCGCCGGCAATGCCGCATTCGAGCCGCGCGCGATGTGTGCTGAAGAGGTCGTCGCCCCCAGGCGGACCCGGGCGCCGAGACGCGCGGTGAGCGGTCGCCAGCCATCCCAGTCCTCTTCCGCAAGGGCGTCCTCGATCGAGGCCACGGGATAAGCGCGCCACCCAGCCCTCTACCATGGCAATCATCGCGTCGACGAGCTTCCGCGGCGCCCGTCGACGCATCGGAGGGCCGCGACCGGCCGCACCCCTGCAAGCACGACGTCGACTTGCAAGGTCGGCCGACCGCGCGAATCGACGATCCACCGCCCGCGCACCTGCCGAATCGTGCTCGCGCTCACTGGCTGTCCAGCGTGAATCGCCGGCGCTTTGGTGCGTCACCTTGCGGGGAGCAGGTGCGCATGATCGCTGAGACCAGGCGCGCATGAAGGCGCCGGTAGCGAAGCCTGCCGGACGGCGGGGAGACGGTGGAGGCTCGGCATCGGGAGGATTCTAGCGTCGTAGCCATCAGAAACCCCCGTTGGTAAAGCGTTAAGGGGGTCCCGTGTTGATGCAGTGCACCAACTATTTACTTAGCAATCGTCAAGGCAAATAGCCATGATTTGAAATGGCGATTGGTCTTTTGAGAAGCCAGCCCGTAGATTCCATTGTGCGTCGCACCATATCCACTACACGTGAGGATCCATGGAACTCTACCCCCGCCAATCCCATTCCCTCGTCCCCGCGGTCGAGAACTGGCCCGCCACCGCCTTCGGGCTGTGGTTTCGCGCTGCCCTCGTCGGTGGCTGGATCGCCGTCGCCGGCCTCGTAGTGCTTGCCGCCGGCGAAGCCGTCGGCACTGGCCTCCTGATGCTGGCCGGCGGCGCCGCGATCGGCGTTTGGGCCTGGCGCCGCGCGCGGCGCTTGCTCGATCATCTCGATCCGCCGGCCGCTAGGTCCGAGTCATCGCAGGCCGCCACGCGGGCAGCACCCGTCACCGCCGCGATGATGCCCGAAGCGCGCTAGTCGCGCACGCAGCGCTAAGAAACCGACGCTCGCGCAAAGGCCTTCATGGACGACGAGCAAGCATAGCCGCCGTAGCCGCGGTCGGTCACCCCGCGCCCAGGGTAGCGGTGCGGCATAGTGTGTTGGCCCGTACACCATCGCAAACCTCGGCCACACATCGCTCGCAAGGCTCAACGCGGACTCGGTGAGTGGGTACGGCCGATGGTGGTCCGATCAAAGTTGTTGACCATCGCGTGATTGTCCTCCGTAGCTGCGCATTACAGCGCTTGCCGCGTTCGGCCACGACGGGCGCGCGAATCGCCCATGGCGTGGAACGTTCATGGCGCCTTGAGTCTGGCAGTTCGGCGGCGTAGCATCGGTGCGAGCCGTTTCCACCCCGTCTCGTTCGTCACCCCTGCCAGGAGATGCGCATGAAACTCTACTTTCATCCGGTGTCCACCACCAGTCGGCCGATCGTGCTGTTCGCCACTGAGGAGGGCATCGACCTCGATTACGAGGTCGTCGACCTGTTCACCGGGGCACACTTCCAACCCCCCTACGTCGCGATCAATCCCAACCGGCAGGTGCCCGTGCTCGAGGATGGCGACTTCCGGCTCACGGAGAGCTCGGCCATTCTCAAGTATCTCGCCGAAAAGTCCCGTTCGCCCGCCTATCCCTCTGACTTGCGCAAGCGAGCGCGCGTGAACGAGCGCATGGACTGGCTCAACACCGGGTTCTATCGCGATTTTTCCTATGGCCTGGTCTATCCGCAGATCTTCCCGCATCTGAAGCGCCCCGACGATCGGGTGCAGGCGGGAACCATTGCCTGGGGCAAGGAGAAGGCCGAGAGCTGGCTGACGGTCATGAACGACAACCTCCTCGGCCCGAAGAACGAGTTCCTGTGCGGTGACGAGATCACCCTCGCGGACTATTTCGGCGTGGCGATGATCACCCTCGGCGAGGCCATCCGCTGCGACTACCAACGCTATCCCAACATCGGTCGCTGGGTCGTCACCATGAAGGCGCTGCCGAGTTGGAGAAAAGTGAACGAGGCGTTCTACCAGTACGTCGTCGATCCCAACAAAGAGAAGACTTTCGAGCACATCTAGGTCGCGGTCACCGATGCACCCTCGCTGTGCGACGTGCGCGTGGTGAATGGCCTGCGCCGCGCTGAAGTGAGGCAGTCCCATCGAACGGAAGCTTGGTCTGGTTGGCGCCGAGATGCCCAGGACGCGAGGGTGATCTTGCGCGAGTTGGCTAGCGACGGCGACATGCGGCCGTTGGACGAGCTCGGCTCGATGTGATCCGTACATAATGGAATGACGGCATGCGGTGTAGCTTCCGGTTGAGCGAGGGGGTACGCCGCACCCACCGAAAGCCGGCCACTACTTGATGCTCGTGAAATAGCCGCTTAGTGACCCATCAGGGTTTGCGACTTTGAACGTGGAGCCGCTACGTGATACGGTAAAGCAGCGCT
The DNA here is from genome assembly GCA_039915505.1 of Casimicrobiaceae bacterium. Taxonomy (GTDB): domain Bacteria; phylum Pseudomonadota; class Gammaproteobacteria; order Burkholderiales; family Casimicrobiaceae; genus CAIWHR01. The sequence continues at coordinate 22,881 of JBDSND010000164.1, read as the reverse complement.
CTTGTCCTGCACGAATCGTCTGCCAGGTAGTGCAGTACCCGTTGTCGGTTAGACGCCATGTTCCGACATCGTTAGTGTTCCCGGAGCTGACGGACGCCTTGCCGTCGGACTCCAAACGAACCTGTGCTCTCGCGCCAGATGGTGTGGTTCCAACCAAGTTTTTGGCGACCCAAGTCTCCTGGATCTCCGTTGGGGACACAGGCCCATCTTGCGCCTTCGCGGGAAAGGACGAGATTAGGAGCGCAGAGGCTGCCAACAGTATGAAGTGACCGTGCACGGTGTTCTCCTCGTCAGGGGGTGGTTGGATGTGTCCACCATCATGGTAAATGTGATTCCCGTGTGTCGTCCCAGCGTTCGCACAGTTGGGTGATACGCGGCCTCACGTTCGACATGAGCGGAGGGCCAAAGGGAGCGAAGGCTTTTGGGACGGGCGGCTGTTCCGTGAGGGTCAGCGGCAAACATCAAACCGCCGCACGCACAGACCGAGTACAGCGATGCAGTCTCGATCTGCGACTTGGCTTCCTGGTTATGGGGTGAATTCAACCAACATCCGCATCGTGTCAACTTTCAGGCCGTCCTCCCGCATGGCCCTCCTGCCTTCGTCGGACTGGAGCAACTCTAGGAATTTCGCCATATCGGGTATTTCCGCTATGAGGCCAGTCGCATTCGGGTCTTTGGGGTCACGGAAGCTTCGGCACTCGATGCCAAGCTTCCCGAACATCTCATGCCGGCTTCCCGGCCCTTTCTTCCAGGCCTTGGCCCAGGCCGCGCCATCCTGAACATCGTGGAAAATGATTGCTGTTGTCATTGCTGTCTCCAAAGAAGCGGTGAGAAGGCGATGCCACAAACGGCCAACGATCAAGGTAACCGGCGCCGCCACGGCAACCACCCTGAGCAGCGTCGCCGGCCGGCGTCCGGTTGACCGGGTTAGGCACCCGGCGGCTCCCAATTCGCTTGCTGGAAGTGCGCTTTTGGGTCCCGCGCATAGGCGGCCTCGAGGAATAGCTGGACGTGTGGCTTGCAGCGCAAGCGATGGGTTTCCGCCCGCGAAAAATAGTGCGCTTCCAGCGTCTCCTCGCCGTCGGGCTTTAGCGTGCCTCGACTGGGCTGCGCGCCAAAAACTGTCGACACCCACGCGACTTTATCGCCATTGGAGTAAACGCCGGAGCAAAGCGGGCCACCGAATACGCCGATGAGATGAGTCAGCACAACGTGCAACCCGGTTTCCTCCCACATTTCACGGATCGCCGCGTTTGATGGGAGTTCGTACGGTTCGATCATACCGCCAGGAGTAGTCCAGTCGTTACCCTCAACATGGCGAACTAGCAAGACGCGTTGCTCGTCGTCGAAGGTGAGAATGGCAACCGTTGGAACCTCAAGCACCGTATTACCGATCTTGGTCCGCAAGTCTCGAACATATTCGGACATCGGCATGCAACAATCCTCAGGGTTTTGCTAACGTCGACGTTGAGCGGCACGTGAAGAAGCGTCGACCAGGCACAGCAACGCCGGCCCCGGTGCGCTCGAACGCCGGTTTGGCGGACGAGGGCTCACTGGCTGTCTTGCGTCAAGCCAGTGTGCTTTGCAATTCTGCCAACGGTGGCACCTCGGGCCAGAACAGCGACCATCTTCCTCATGCTCGCGGTCGATATCGAGATTGACCATAGGCCTGCACGGGTGCCAATTCTACGCCGCCGCGGCACTCGAAGTCGGCGAGCAGGCAGTCCACCCGAACGCCCACCGTCGTCGCCCGCAGCGGCACAGTCCCGGTGACACTTCAGGCCACGCACCCGCTTCGGCGAATTCGACCTTGCCACCACGCTCGTGACGTCCCGTCATGGCGTCACCACCACCAGCCGGTCGGTCCCCGATTCCGCACCCCACGCTTCGCCTGCGCGACCGAGCATTTGCCGTACTCCAGCATTGTCGCGGTCCGACGGAAAGGCGTCGAACTTCTCGGTCACCGGGTCGAAACGCACGATCGCGTTAGTGGTCCAGTCGGTGAGCCAGATCTTGTCCGCGGAATCCACCCATACCGAGTAGGTGTGGGCGCTGCCGGGCAGCTTCCACTCGCGCCAGGCCTTTGTCGCCGGGTCGTACATGCCGACATGTCCGGTGTTCCAGTAGCTCAGCCACAGACGGCCCTTCGAGTCGGCCCAGACACGGCGCGCGCCCTGGTCCTTCGTTGGCGGCTCAATTACGGTGGCCTCGCCGGTGCTGGTATCGATCCGGGTGAGATGGCTGCCGGCGAGCGACACGTAGTAGATATCACCCGACGGCGTCGACGTGATTCCATAGGGACCGCGACCGCGCGGCGCCTTCCACACCTTGACGTCGCCGGACGTCGGGTCGAGACGGCCGTAGATTCCGCTCTGGCCGGTAAACCAAACCCTGCCCTTGCCATCGAGCGCGGGGGTGTTGAGGTTTGCGGCGCCACTGTCCTTGGGGAGCGGCCAAGAGCGCACCTTGCGCGTCTGCGGATCGAACCGGACGATTGCGTTCTGGCCGCCGTCGGTGATCCACGCCGCCCCGTCGGGACCGACGATCACGCCATGCGGCGCGGACCCCGGACCGAGTGGCAACTCCTCGTACTTGCCACTACCCGGGTCGAGGATGCCGAGCTTGCCGGTGCGCTGGGCGGTGTAATAAACCGGCCCCCCGGGTTTGGGATCCGCCGCCACGTCGTGCGGATGGCTGCCCTTGCCGACCTCGAAATAGCGCACGGTCGCCGCGCCGACCGGCACACTGGTCGACGCCGCCACGAGCGCAACGACCATAAAAGCCGTCAATCGCGGCCGAGGCGATTTGGTAGGTAACCGCTTGTTCATCGTCGTTCTCCCGATGCTCGACTGCGTTGACGCGTCATCGCAACGCAGCGCTACATGTTGAATGCGACAGCACTTTCGAGGCCGTGTTCGGGACCTCACCCTCGGATCATCGTTTGGTATCGTCAGTGCCGCTGCTCGCCAGCACGCGTGCCAGTTGGTCGAGTAGCGGTCGCTGACCCGCGAGGATCTTGCACCCGGCCTCGTCGAGGTCAAACCAGCTGCCTCGGTCGATCTCCGGGAAGCTTTGCCTGCGCCCCGACCGCGGCGGCCACTCCATTTCGAAGGTCGTGCTGCACAAGTCTGCGGCATCGAAGTCGGCCTGGAGGGCCCATGCCTGCACGACCTTACCGCCGGCCTGCCGCACCGGCTCCAACGGGGTGAAAGCACCGGCGACGATGATCCCCGTTTCCTCCTGGAACTCCCGCTGTGCGGCAGCGAAGGGGTCCTCGTCGTCGTCATACTCGCCTTTGGGCACCGACCACGCTCCCTCATCCTTGTTGCGCCAGTACGGTCCCCCCGGATGCACCAGAAAAACCTGCAGGACACCGCGATGGCGCCGATATATCAGCAGTCCGGCGCTGCGTCGGGCGGCCATGTTCAGTGGTCAGGCGATGAACGGGTTCGCGCCCACACCACCGCGCATGGCACGATAGCTGGGATCGCTGGCGAGCGGTCATGATCGCACCAGTCGGCTCGCCGCACAAAAACTAGACCGAATCGTGTCACACGATTTCCATCACCAGGACCCTCGAGGGAGCTCTACCATGCAACGCCTGCATGCCATCGTCGCCGCACTCGCCATCGTCGCGGCGCTTGCGAGCGGAACCGCTCACGCATTTACCTGCTTCATCCTCTTCGACCGTGGCGATTTGATCACCTACCGAGGCAACTTCCCGCCCGTGGACATGAGCCCCGAAGGCGACGCCCAGCGTGACGCCATGCGCGCGGCCGGGCAGTTCCTGATGTTCGTCGAGGCCGAGATCTGCCCGACGGTGGAATATCGCTTCGGCGAAGCCGGAAACAAGAATCTCTCGATCGACAACATCCTGAGCGACATCCGCCCGGTGACGGTGTTGCGTGCGGGCACGCCCATTGCAACGGGTCGCGCCGGACCGGGCTACCGCCGCTGAGCACACCAGTCCGATCGCTCCCGTCGCGCGGGTGGCGCGTATCGCGGCCGACCGCCCAGAAGCGCGAACGCGCGCGCGCCGGGCGGTTCGATCCCGCCCCGATCCAGCCGCGGCGCGGCAGGCGCGCATCGCCTGTCCAGTATTGACCATCCACGACCCGCTAGCGCGGCTACGCGCACGCTCACGCGCGAGCCCGGTCCCAACGGAGGCTGGCGATGCCGGTGGCAAACGGCACGAGGAGCACCAGCACGTTGAACGACACGACACCGAGCCAGCCATGGCGGTTGAACAGGATGCCCGCGACACCGATGCCTGCGGCGCCACCCAGGTAATAGAACAGCATGTAGAGCGCGTTGGCGCGACCGCGGCTCGCCGTCGCGACGAGGTTCAGACCGCCCACCGCGGCAGCGTGCATCGCAAAGAATCCCGCGCACACGCCGATCAGGCTCGCCACCAGGATCGGCAGGGATGCTGTCAAGGTCGTTAGCAGCGCCACGGCGAATACCACCGCCGCGACCGCCATCGTGCCGCCGCTGCCGTACCGGTTACACATCCGCCCCGCGAACGGCCCGATGAATATACCGACGACGTAGGTCAAATACATCGATGTAATGACCGGCGTCGAAGCCGACACCGGCGGCGCGGCGAGATAGAACGGAAAGAAGCTGAACACCGACGAGAACGAGCAGAACGCACCGGCGCCAGTGAGGAAGAACGCCACCAGCCGTGGTTCGCGCAGCAGCTGCACATAGCCGCGATCGGCCGAACTGGCCTGCGCTACGGGTCCCCCGCGGGGCAGCCAGCGCAACGCGGCGAGGGTTGCCGCGGCGATGATCACGCTGGTGCTGACAAACGCATAGCGCCAGTGCAGCGGCGGATGGATCCACCCGCCGAGCAGTCGCCCGCCGAGCCCGCCCGCGACTGACGCGGACACATAGGCGCCCATCGCGACGTTCAGACGCAGCGGATCGAGACTGCGCGCCAGGTGCGCGGCGATGCAGGAAGTGAGCGCCGGCACGAACAGGCCCTGGACGAAGCGCACGGCGACCAGCAGATCGAAGCGCGAGGTGATCGCGACCGCCAGGCAGCACGCGACCAACATTCCTCCGCCCCACGCGATGATGCGATGGATGGGCACACGGTCGGCGAACCACCCCGAAGGCAGGCTGGCGACGGCGATCCCCGCGATCACCGCCGATATGGTGGTTGACGCTGCCGCCGCGCTGACCGCGAACTCAGTCTCGATGATCGGCAGCACTGGCTGGGTGACGTAAACCGACGTGAACGTGGCCGTCACCAGCGCGAAGACCAGCGCCTGGATGGAAAGGTCGGATCGGGAATCGGTCACCATCGTCATCACGCGCCGCGCGTCGCGACCATGGTAACCGAGCGCTGTTACGCTGCGCGGAACACTATGCGGGAACGCGGCCAGCGCCGATAATGCGGACCTCTCCTGCCCGGGGGCAACGCAACTGCCATTGCGCCGTGCCCTTCCCGCATCCGTGGCCCTGTTCCCCGCCGGATCCGTTCTGTCCCATCCTGCGTTCGCGCAGTTCTGGTTCGCCCGCGTGGCCACGATGATGGCCTACCAGATGCTCTCGGTGGCGGTCGGCTGGCACATGTACGAGCTCACCAGCAGCGCCCTCGACCTCGGCCTGATCGGCCTCGTGCAGTTCCTTCCTTCCATCGTGCTGGTGCTGGTGGTCGGTCACGTCGCCGATCGCTACGATCGCCGTCGCATCGCCCAGGTAACGATGGTGATCGGCGTAGTTGCGTCGCTGGTGCTCGGGACCGGCAGCGCCTACGGCCGGATCGACGAGCTGGCAATCTTCGCGGCGATCTTCGTGATCGGCGCCGCACGCGCATTCCAGAATCCGGCAATGCAAGCCTTGCTGCCAAGCCTGGTACCGACTCACGACCTGTCGCGCGCCGTCGCCGCGAGCGCCACCGCCACCCAGGCCGCGGTGATCGTGGGTCCGGCGATCGGCGGGGTGGTGTACGCCTTGGGACCCGCAGTGGTGTACGTGATCTGCGCGTTGCTGTACGTCGTCGGCGTCGTGCTCATGCACCGCATGCAGGTCGTGCACGTCGTGCGCAGCAAGGAGCCGCCGACCCTGAAGACGCTATTCGCCGGCGTCGCCTACATCCGCGATCACCCGGTGCTGCTAGGGGCCGTCAGCCTCGACCTGTTCGCGGTGTTCCTCGGTGGGGCAACGGCCCTGCTGCCGATCTACGCTCGCGACATCCTGCACATCGGTCCATGGGGACTGGGTGTGCTGCGCTCGGCGACCGCCATCGGCGCCCTGGTGATGGCGGTGTGGCTGGGGCGACGGCCCCTCGGCGGTGGTGTCGGCCGCACCATGTTCCTGGCCGTAGCGATCTACGGCGCTGCCACCATCGTCTTCGGCCTCTCGACGGTCGCCGTGGTGTCGTTCTTCGCCCTGCTGGTGATGGGCGGCGCGGACATGGTGAGCGTGGTGATCCGCTCGTCGCTCGTGCAGCTCGGCACACCGGACAACATGCGCGGTCGCGTCAATGCGGTCAACACCATGACCATCGGCGCGTCGAATCAGCTCGGCGAGTTCGAGTCCGGAGTCACGGCCGAGTGGCTCGGCACGGTGCGCGCCGTGGTGCTCGGCGGCGTCGGCACCCTGGCAATCGTCGCCATCTGGATGCGCCTTTTTCCCAAGCTCGCTCAACACGACCGGTTGGAGTCGTCCGCCAAGGTATAGCCGGGCCGCCCAAATCCATTGCGAAACCATCGCCTCGCGACGGCATCGCGGATGCACGGGCCGCTGCCTTGTCGCGGGCGGGCCGGAGTAGCCGGCGCCGGTGCCAGCAGCAACGGATGGGATTGAGAGCGTTGCCTCCCATGGCGTAGATGCCGTAGTGGAGGTGCGGCGGGCCGCCCTTGGCGTTCCCGCTGTCGCCGACGTCGACCAGGGCAAGAGAACAACCAGGTTGTGAAGCACGGGAAGGAAGGATCGGTCAACCGCAGCGGCGGCTCGATCGTTGGAATCGTGCCGGGAACCGAGGTTCCGGGCAACCAGTCTTATTGTTGCCGAGTGCTCGTGTGGGGCCGTGCGTCACCGCCGTCCGGTGCTGCCATCCGGTGCCAACATCCGAAGCACTCGCCCACCATCGTCGGGAGGTTTCATGAACAGGATTGTTATCGCGTTCGCGCTGGCCAGCCTGGCTGGCACGGTGATCCCCGCCATGGCGCAATCGCCGGCGACCTATGGCTCGCAACCGGGGTCGGGCTACGGCGCGCCATCGGGATCGATGGATGGCACCCGGGGCGGCCGCTACGCTCCGCCACCCAGCACGCCATACGGTGCAACCGGCCCGGCCTATGGCAATGCCCAGCCGGGCACGGGTCCAGGCAGCCAGAGCGGGTACCCGGCGCCAGGGGGCGCAGGGGGCGCGACGACTGCGGGAATTCCACCCGCCTTGCCTGCGCTGTCGCCCGAGCAGTCAGCCAACTTGAACGCGGAGATGACCCGGTATCGGGAGTGGGTGGACGGACGCCTGGCGCGCAGCGAGATCAACGCGGAAGAGGCACAACGCCTGGTGGAGTGGCGGCGCTGGCAACTCGCGCGCCAGATCGCCGGACTTGCCGCGGCCGAGCCGCGGGTGGTGGTCCATCGTGAATACGTGTATCCCGCCGTGTATCCCGCCTACGACCCGTGGTACCGCCCGTACGATCCCTGGTACCGACCTCATTACTATGCTCCCCGCGCGTACTTCGGACCACGGTTGTCGATCTGCGCAGGCGGCTGGGGACGGCACAGCTTCGGGAGTTTGTGCTTCTAGGGCCCAGCGTCCGCGGTTCGGAAGTTCGTCGCTAAGCCATCGCACTTGCTGTAACCGACTTCGGCGGACACCGGCGCTCACCGGGCCCAACGTGGGCGAGCACCGCCAAGCCGCCGGGTGCGGCATCGCAGGATTCGGTCAGCTCGCGCCCGCCGCTTGCGCACTTGGGGTGCCGATGCGTCGCCGAACGGCCAGTCGCGGCACCCCTTGACAAGGGCCCACGCTGCGCTTCAGCGATCCTGCAGCCATGGCAACGGATTCACGGGCGTACCTCGCCACCACTGCTTCTCCGGGCCGAGCTTGACGATGGCGAAATGCAGGTGCGGCGCATTCGCTGGCGCGTTCCCGGTGGTTCCCACGAAGCCGATGGGCTGGCCCCGTTCCACGCTCATGCCTTCGTGCACCCCCGGTGCATACCCGTCCAGATGAGCGTAGTAGAAGGCGAAGCGCCGTTCGGGATCGAACTGGTATATCGCCAGACCGCCGGCTCGACTGACGTAAAGTTTCGCAATCCGCCCGGTTCCCGCCGCCAGCACGGATGTCCCCCGCGATGCGGGAATGTCGAGCGCTTCGTGCCGTTTCGCGCCGCGCGCCTCATCGTAGGTATCGCGCAGGCTCGTGCGTGCGACGCCCGCCACGGGAACGATCAGGGCGAGCTGCTGGAGCCACCGGGCGTCGCCGCCGGCCACGCGCCCCTCCTCGCCGTCGCCGGCGACCACCGACGTAGGGTTCGCCGGACGAAAGGCGGCGCGCGGCGTCTCCGCACTGGCGCACGCCGCATGCCCTAGCAGGCAGGCCATCGCTGCCGCCGTGCCCGCGCTCACGATGCGCCCGGCCAACGATTACTCGCGTACGTCGACCACCACGCCGGCCGATGCGATCTCCGACAGTTTGAGCGCATCCCAGTTGGTGAGATGCACGCAACCGTTGGTTTCCTCGTGGCCCACGCGCGACGGCTCCGGCGTGCCGTGAAGGCCGTAATGGGGCTTGCTCAGTCCCATCCAGATCACACCGACGGGATTGTTCGGTCCGGGCGCGATGTCGACCTTGCGATAGTGCTGCTTCGCGCCGCGGATGAGTTCGGGGTCGTACGTGAATGTAGGATCCCTGACTTCGGTAACGACCTTTAGCTTCCCCACGGGAATGCGGTCATGGGGTCCACCGAGGCTGATCGGAAACTGCGCCACGACCCGATCACGCGAATCAAGGGCGGTTAACCGTCGATCGCCTTTCGCGATCACCAGCGACGCAATCTTGACCGGCGGGCGTTTGGTAAGAACGTCGGGCACAGTGATCGCGGCGCCTGCCTCCACGTTCTTGCCCGGATTGAGTTTGCGCAGTAGTGCCGGCGCCGCGTGGAAACGTTCCGCCAGTGCCTCGAGCAGCGACTCGTACGGCAGCCGCTGCAACTGTGCACGCTCCATCATGTCGGCGGGGATGCGCGCAAAGGGCCCTGCTGCATCTTTCTCAGTGACCGTGTAAGTCGTGAGCACGGCCGTTGTCTCCCCGCTCAAGGCGGTCCAGGTGTCGGCATCGACCCGGCCGGTCGGTCGCAATTCGTGCGCCTTCTGGAAACCCATCACGGCCTTGTGCATGTTGCTGCCGAAGACGCCATCGATCTCCCCGGCCGAGAACCAAGCGCGGTCGAGCAGGATTTGCGCACGGACCACGTGCGCGTTCTTCGCGCCCTGCGCAAGCGCGGGCTGCTTGGCGGCGTCGTCGATGGCGCTGCTATCCAGGCCGGCAGCGGCTGACTGGCTGCGCTTGCCCGAAGCCGCGGCGAACGCGGGGGATCCGGTTAAGACCCCCGCCAGGAAGACGATGCCGGTGATCGACGCGATTACGGTGGCGTTGCCCATGGCCATGCCCTTCTTATTGATTGGTTCTAACGGCGATTGTCCGACTGGGGCCAGGTGCGTTGCGGAAGAAGCGGTGGCTCTGAACCGGCGAGAAGCATCCGGCACTGAACCCCCGGCTGCCGAAGATAGCCCGTGTAAGAACCCTACCTGTTCACCGAGTTCCACGGTGCGGCGCGCGACGGGTGGAATCATCCTACCCGCTGGTATCCTAACCGCCGGGGCTCCACTCGATCGGCCCAACGCGCCGCGCAAGCCCCGCATCCTGCGGCGTCACCGCTCCTCAGGCGCGCCGGAGCGCCGCGCTCTGCGCGATCCCGGGAGAGCCAACTGACCTCGTCCAGGGCGACCATCGGAATCGACTCGCGCAGCGTCAATAGCTGTAGCCGACACCGGCAAAGAACACGTCGGTGTCGCGGTTGTAATCCGCGAGCACCCGGTGCCACGTCGCGCGCACGTTCCAGCGTGGCGAGAACCGGTAGCTCGCGGAAAGACTGATAAGCGCGGCGAGGCGCTCGTGCCCTCCGTCAACATTCACCGGGTCGTGATTGTCGAGGGCGATATACGGACCGAGCCCCACACCCAGGGCGACCCGATCGCCGTGGGCGCGGCGCACCAGCCACAGCTGCGACGCGAGGCCATTGCGCCGGATCACGCGGGTGTCGCCCTCGTGCAGCGCGGTCACCGACCAGTCCAGCCAATGGCGAAGGCTGCGCCGATACTCGAGCGCGCCGGCGATCGACTGGTCGGACGCGAAGCTATTGACGACGGTCTGCCCGAACATGACGTTGATCTCGTTGCGGGCCAGCGGCATGTCGCCTTCCGGCTTCGCCTCGACGAGTCCCGATCCCCATCGATAACCGAGGCCGAGGAGGATGGCGTCGGTATCGAACGAAGCCCGGGTGACCGCGCGGTTGCCCCGCAGCACCATGAACCAGCGGCGATGAAACTGCCACTGCGCCTCGAGGGTGTAGATGACGCCGGTGCCGTGCAGATTGGCGTAGCCGTCGGGGCCGTCGCGCACCGTATCGAAGTAATAGAACGGTCCGGCCGCCGCTGCAAGGGTCACATTCGGACCGAAGCTCGGCGAACGCAGCCAGAGCTGGGCGGCGAGGCCGTCGCGGTGGTGGCCCTCGTAATGGCCCTGATTCGAGTAAAGGAGGCTCACCTCGAAAGGACCGGCGACGCGCTCGATGTACTCGACGCCCCAGGGCACGGCACGTTCGCCCACGGTTTGCTGCTTGCCGCTGCCGCTGTAGACGATGAGCGCCTGGGCCGTGGCACGCTGCATGCCTCCGGCAACGGCGGCAAGCCCGACCACGCCAGCCAGCACCGCGACACGCAGACGCAAGGATGAGGGTCGACACGACATTGACGGCACGGGAATCAGTGATGGAGGCGTTGGACGGGGATGGTGAAGTCGAGCGCTTCTGGCAACGACGGCGCAAGTCCGCCCCTCCGTCGCCGCTACTCTGCCACGGAAGCGGCTTGCAGAACGAACCGTGGCGCACCGATAGCGCACACGAGCCTCCAAGCCAAACGTCGAGCCCGAAGGCTTGTTGTGCCGAGGGAAGCCAGGGCCGTTCGATCATAGCTGTGGGTTACCATCGCGCCTCCGACCACGTCGGAACGAACAGCACTGGAGACGCACATGAACCAGGAAACCAAGGTGGCTATCGTTACCGGCGCGGGCACCGGAATCGGCAGGGCGGTGGCCGTAGCGCTGCTCGGTGCGGGCTATCGCGTCGCCTTCGCCGGCCGGCGCGCCGAGCCGCTCCAGCAGGCTATCGCTACCGCCGGGGCAGGCGAGCAGGCGATCGCCGTGCCTACCGACGTCGCGCAGGAGGCCTCGGTGCGCGCACTGTTCGACAAGACGCGCGACACGTTCGGGCGCCTCGACCTGCTATTCAACAATGCCGGGGTGGGCGCACCGCCCGTCCCCATGGAGGATCTCGCGTTCGCGCAGTGGCAAGCGGTGGTCGACATCAACCTGACCGGCGCCTTCCTCTGCACCCAGGCGGCGATCCGGGTCATGAAAGACCAGTCGCCCCGCGGTGGCCGCATCATCAACAACGGGTCGATCTCGGCCCACGCGCCCCGGCCGTTTTCCGCCCCTTATACGGCCACCAAGCACGCCATCACCGGCCTCACCAGGTCGACGTCTCTGGATTGCCGGCGCTACGATATCGCCTGTGGCCAGATTGACATCGGCAACGCCGCGACCGAGATGACGATGCGGATGACCCAGGGCGTGTTGCAGGCGAATGGCGAGATGGCGCCTGAACCGCGCATGGAGGTCGCCCACGTGGCAAGCGCGGTGCTCTATATGGCGAGCCTGCCGCTCGACGCCAATGTCCAGTTCATGACCGTGATGGCGACGAAAATGCCGTTTGTCGGGCGCGGGTAGTCCCGCGCGGCGGGTTCGCAAGCGCCGTTCCGGGCCAACGCGCCCCGGCACTGACGGAGCAGCGCCCAGGCGGCCCGAATATTTGGGGCTTTCCCCGGCCGGCGACGTCGGGTGTGGGGGACGTGCGCGGTTACAACAGTTCGCATTTCGCCGAGAGGAAAAACTTTCTCGTTTACCGCGCGCCCTCCGTCGGCCCACTTACAATCCGGCCCGTGGCGAGGCAGGTTCGCAGCCTTACCACCGCGCGCGTTAGGGGGGGCCGTCCCGCAAGGGACGGCCATGCGCGTCCCTTGGCTCGCTGTTGCTCTTACTGCCCTTGGTCGTTCCCCGGGTTTCCGGGGCACTGGGTCTTCTGGCCCCAAAAGCCATCGCAGTATTCAAACCGCACCTTCTGCTCACACACCACGCGCCTGAAGAAGTCCTGGCCGGCGCATGCTCGCATGGCAACGTCCATTCGCTCCCAGCGGTCGGGGCGCGGCGCCGGACTCACGCGGGTTCGCGCTGTTGCAGCCGAGACCACCGGCGCCGCGGGGCGGGACGGCGCGGTCAGCTCGTTGACCGTCTCGACCCGCGCGGCCGGCGCGGGTGCTAAGCCTGTTGGCAGACCCGCCGCCACACCTGCCGGCTTGTCCGCCACGGCCGCCGGCACGGGTGCCCCGCGCCCCGCGGCGCGCCCTGCGCTCGGCACGTCGCGGATCGAGCGCACCCCCGCCATCCGCGCCTCGACCGCCGCCTCCACGTCGGCGCTTGGCAGCGCGCGCGGCAATGGCGCCAGGGCGAGCGCGGCCGGCTTGCCGGCGACCGCGGGAAGGGGCGCAAGGAGGGCCGCGAGATCGTGGTCGCCGGGATTGGCGCCCGGACGGCTCGCCCGCGCCGCCTCGAGCGCCGCGTTGATGACCCCTGCCGACACGAAGATCGCTACCAGCACCATCAGCACCACGATGACCCACACGAACGGCGAGGCATGGCCGCGACCGGAGCCCCGCTCGGCGTGCAGGGTAATGGGCTGGGCGGGCATCCCGGTGGGCGCGGTCGGAAGGCGAGCCTTGGCAGACCCCGGACGGGCGCGCGCGACGCGCGCGCCATTACCGCCGCTGGCGAGCGCCAGCATGGGTGCGGGCTCGAATTGCGATACCGTCTCGTCACGGGCGCGCTTGATCGCCGCCCGGCAGTCGCCACACTTCGAACCGCGTTCGGCCGTCTGTCCACAGATTGCACACTGCTTCATCGGCCCTCCTCAGCCATTCACTGCGACGCCACAGTCAACCCGGCGCCATGCCAATGTCATAGCGATAGTAGCTGCCGCGCAAGGTAGGGAGAAGACCGTTCATCGCCCGACGAGCGCCGGATGACGCTGCCATCCCAAGCGTGTCATGGCCGCCCCCGCCTGCGCATCGCGTGCACCCGCTGGGTGCAAAGGACCGGGAACTGGCTGGCCGGGACGCGCCTTCTGACCGGGATCCGGCAGCCGGGGCCGCGCCTTCACCCACGGCTCGCGTCGTCGCCACCGCCTTTCGCGCCCGCCAGCAGCATGCTTCGCGCGCAACCGCGGCCATGGCACCGCCGGCGGGTCGGACTCTGGTCGGCCGTGCTCCTCGCCACCGCCGTGGCCGGGCAGGCGGCACCCGGTACCGAGGCCGATTCCATTCGCTTCAATCCGCTGGCTTCGTTCGAGAGCCGTTGCCAGGCGCTGCCACTGGGTCAGCTGCAGGTCCGTGCGGCGCCCGTCGAGTTCGGCGAGGACTACGGAGAATCGTTTCGCACCCTGTCCCGGCTGAACGAGAACATGCCCGGGCGGCACCGCACGGTCGGGCTCACCCAGGCGAGGCTGGGGTACGAGTTCACCCTGGAGTCCAGGGGCCTCGAGGACCGGCGCGGCGGACGCGTGTGCGCGCGACCGAGCCTATCGGTCGTCTTCAGCGCGACGCCGATGACCGTCTATGTAGCCCGCGAGTTTGCCGATGACGATTGCCGGCGCGGCGCGATCCGTGACCACGAGATGCAGCATGTCGGGGTCTATCGTGAGTACCTCGGGGAGCTGGTGCGCCAGGCGGAGACCGAGCTCAGCCTGGTCTTCGGCGACCAGCCGATTTATGCGCGCGACGCCGAGGCGGCCCGCCGGACCACGCGCGAACGGCTGCGAACGTTCATGCACGCCTTCATGCAACCGCGCTACGCGGAACTCAAGGCCCGCCAGGCAGCGATCGACACGGCCGAGGAATACGAACGCCTCGCGCGCCGCTGCGCGGCCGTGCCGCAGGGCTGACAAGATTCGACGAAGATCGGACGCAGGGCCCCGCCACGCTCGAGGCGAGACATAATGGCTCCCATGACCCTGACCGCTCCGCACTGTCCGGCAGCCACCCGCTTCGGCTTGCGCCACAGGAACCTCCGCGCAAGGTCGACTACGCATGGGTGAGATCTCGCACGTACCGCCCAGCGGCGAGCCCGGCGCTGAGCGGGCGTTCTCGGCCGCCGACTCTCGCGCCATTCTGCGCGAATGCCTTCGGCTGCACGCTGCCAGCCTGCGCAAGGCCGCGCGCACCTCCATCGACACGGCGTCCGACCTGTTCGAAGGCAAGCGCCTCGTTACCGACAAAGAGGAGCTCGAGTTCCTCACCAAGCGCGAGAGCTGGCTCGAGCAATTCGAGTCCACGCTCGAGAGTCTTGGCGAGAAGCGGCTGGATGGGGAGCGGCGCAAGGGACGCCGGCCCGACGTCGATGTCTCGATGGCCACGCTGCGCGTGCTCGATCCGTTCGACCAGGAAAAACAAGCCGGCATCGTCCAGGCCGCTCTTGGCATGCGCCGGCTGGCGCGCCGGGAGCTCGACGCCCTCGATCTGCGGGTAGCGGTGCTCCTGGACGAGCCGGTCGTGCGCGACCTCGATAACCCGTTCGGCCCCGACTACATCGTCGATGCGGTGGGGGCGAGCGCGCGCAGCCTCTTCCCCAATCCGCGGGTGTGGCGGCCGTTCATGGAGCGCCTCCTCAACGACGTCGCCTCCGCGGTGCCGAAGAGCTACATCACCCTCAATCGGCTGCTCGCCGACCGCGGTGTGCTGCCGGAGATCAAAGCCGCTCTGCGCGCCCGCAGCGAGCTGCGCCCGGCCAACGATCGCGACCTGCTCCCGCTTTTCGCGCGCCTGCTCCAGGAGGCAGGGGCCGACATCGAGACGATCGACGTCGAGGTGCCGCCGATCCTCGCCGATCTCGCCGAGGGTGGCCCGGATCTCGCGGGCGGGCAAGCGGCTGTAGCCAAAACCGCCCCACGTGACTCCGAACCATCGGCGGCGCCCGGCGGGGCTGGAACGCCAGCCGACGGGTCCGTCGAGGACCTGGAACGCGAGGCCGTGCCTGAGGAGGTCCCAGGGCGCGGTCTGCAACCCGCCGCGGCCGCGGAACGCCACCCGGCGACCGCCGCCGATCACGGCCCGCTGCTCGACCTGCCGCTGTCGGCGGGCCCATCGGCGCACGATCAGGCGCTCGCCAAGGCAGCGGTCGCGCAGGCCGCGGCCGCGTGGCCGGCGACCGCACCTCCGCCACCCACCCCGTCGCCGGCCGCGGATGGCTTCCCCAGCCTCGACCCTATGCTGGCGATGGGCTCGTCCTCGCCCGTGTTCGAGGTCCTGGCGCAATGGCAGCGCTTCGACCCCGAGGACCCGGCGACCCAGACTGCGCTGAAGGCGCGTGGCGTCGATACGGCCGCGCTGCCCTTGAATCGGGTGCCCTACCTGCGTATCGCCCTCCCCAGCGGCGGCTTCACTCCGACCGACAAGATCACGATGGACGTGATCTCACTCCTGTTCGACTACATCTTCCGCGACCCGTCCATCCCCGAGACGACGCGCGGCATCTTCGGTCGGCTGCAGGTACCGATCCTGAAAGCCGCGCTGCTGGAACGCAGCTTCTTCTCCGATCGCAAGAACCCGGCCCGGCGCGTCCTCGATCGGCTGGCGTCCGGGGCGGTGGGCGCCGCCAGCGATAAGGGTTACCGGGTCGCCTTCGAGGGCGTGGCCGGTCGGGTGGTGGACCAGATCTGCCGCGACTTCGGGCTGGACCTTGCGGTGTTCGACCGCGCCGACACCGAGCTCCTGGCGTTCCTCGAAACCGAGCATCGCACCGTTGCCAATGCCCTCACCGAGGACATCGTGGCGGCGCTCGATGCCGAGGCGCGCGAGAGCGATCATGCCCACGCCCATGCGATCGTGCGCGATCGACTGGCCGGCCTGCGCCTGCCGGTCGACGTGCGCCTGTTCGCCGAGACCGCGTGGGCGGAATACGTCGCCAAGCTGCGCGCCGAAGATGGCGAGGACGGCGCCGACCATTGCGCTGCCCTGCAGACCCTCGACGACCTGCTGTGGTCGATCACGGCCAAGGAGCGCACCGCGCAGAAGGCGCGCCTCACCAAGATGGTTCCCGGGATCATCGGGTCGCTGCGCAAGGGCTGTCGAGCAGTCGGGCTCGATTCTGAGCGCGACAAAGCGTTCTTCGACACGCTCTATGAATTGCACATCGCCGCGATCAAGGTCCCGAAGCCGCCGGAACCGGCGCCGGTCTCGGCGGTGGGTGCTGCGGGGATGGCACGGGCGGCCGGGATTGCCGCACCGCCACCCTCGCCAGCACCCTCTACCGCCCCCGCTGGTGCACCGCCGACTAAGCCCATCGGCGCCGCTAGGACGCCGGGCGCTGCGTCGCCTTCGCGCGAGACCGAAGCGATCGGGACGGGCGGTTTTGGCGGGACCGACAACTACCACGACTACGTGAGTGAGATCGCCGTCAGCACGTGGCTGGCCTTTCGCAGCGGCGACGAGTGGATCAACGCGCGGCTCGCCTGGATCAGTCCATTGCGCACCAAATATATCTTCACCAGCCGGGCCCGCACCAGTGCGTTCGTCTGCTCGCCGGAAGAGCTCGCCTGGCAGTTGCGCGTCGGCCAGGCGCGGCTCGTGGTCGAGCCCGTGCCGTTGTTTGATCGCGCCGTGAGCGCTGCCCTCGATAGCATCGCGGCGCAACGGCCCGAGGCCGCCTCCGCGGCCGCGGGGGCGAAACGTGTCGCCGCCGGGCCGGGCAACTAGGGCGCCCCGAGACTAACGATCACCCCCCCCCCGGGGGCGCCACTCGCCGGCGCATGGAACTAGGCGCGATCGCGAGCAGTCTCTCTCCCACGTCGCATCACGTCGTTGCGTCATATTGGGGAGTGCTCTATGGGTTTCAAATTGCGCGGGTGCCTGCGCGCCGGCCTCTTGGTCATGCTGATCGGGGCCAATGGCGCCGCCACCGCCGCGCTGGTGCAGGCGATCGAGTACTATCACGCCGGCTTCGATCACTACTTCGTCACGGCGAGCGCCGACGAGATCGCGAAGCTCGATGGTGGCTTCTTCACCGGATGGCAGCGCACCGGTGAATCTTTTACAGTCGCCGAGCCCGGCACCTCGCTGCCCGGAGGAACGCCGGTCTGCCGCTTCTACGGCAATCCCCAGGTTGGCCTCGATTCCCACTTCTATTCCGCATCACCCGCCGAATGCGCCGCTGTGCAGGCCAACTTCCCGAATGCGTGGCTCCTCGAATCGAGCAACGTCTTCCAGGTTTTCCTGCCGAACACCACCAGCGGCGCGTGCCCGGCCGGCAGCCTTCCCATCTACCGGTCTTGGAATGGTCGGACCGACTCGAACCACCGCTACACCACGTCGCTTGCGACCGCGCAGGCGATGCTCGCCAAGGGCTACGTCGGCGAAGGCTACGGCTCGCCCTCCTTGCCGGTTGCCATGTGCTCGCCGACGACCCTTGCGGTCGCGGTGCCGCGATGCACGCTCGTCGCGAGCAGCACCAGTCCCGTGATCGGCACGACCATCAGCCTCACGGCGAACTGTTCGGGCTCGCCGAGCCAGTTCGCGTGGTCGGGATGCGCGAGCAACTCGGCGTCGTGCGCAGTGCGTTCCGACGTCAGCGGGACCGTGACCTATGGCGTCACCGCCAGCAATGCGAGCGGCGCCGGACCGACCGCCATGGTCGCCGTCGGCTGGCGCGAGCCTCCTGCCGCGTTGCCACCGCCTGTATGCAGCGTTGCCGTCACCACCCAGGGTGCGGTGCCCGTGGTCGGATCGACCGCAGTGTTCACCGCAACCTGCACCAACAGCCCGACCACGTACGCGTGGTCCGGTTGCAGCAGCAATGGCAGCAGCTGCTTCGCAGCCGAGTCCGGCGCCGGTACCTATGGCTACGGCTTAGCGGCGTCCAACCAGAGCGGCACCGGTCCCGCGACCTCACTCGCCCTCACCTGGGCGGCGTCGGCGCCGCCGGCGCAGGATTTCTGCGGGGACTTCCCGAACGTGCTCTACAGCATCGTGCCGTGGGTGAACACGACCCTTTACTCGGTCGCGTATCCCGACCCGAGCTTCTCGTGGAACGGCGTCTGGGTAACGCGCATCACCGTGCCGGCGAATGCCACCGCAACCCGCAACGGCTCGGTGACCGCGGTCGAGTATGGCGGTGGACCCACGGGTCGGCAGATGACGATCTCGCGGGCAGCCTGCGATTTCCGCCCTGCCGACCCGAGCGGGGTCAACGGGCCACTGGCCAACATCAGCCAGGGCAACAGCGCGAGCGCGTCACTCGGTCTCGCCAACTCGGGCACGAGCGGCCTGCCGCTGCAGCCCGGGCAGACCTATTACATCAATGTCCGCAACGCGTGGCCCGACGGCTCGATATCGTGTCCGCAGGCGACGGGCAGTTGCGGGGCGTCAGTGGGCATCACCCTGCCGCGCTGAGCGACCCCCTCGACGACCGCAGTTGTTGTCGGAATGACCCGACGGGTCGCATTACGCCTGCCGCGAGGAGCGTTTCGTGCCGGTGTTGACCCTCGCCGCGGCGCGCCTCGCGTTCGGGCACCTCCCGCTCCTCAATGGCGCCGATTTCCAGCTCGAGCCGCGTGAGCATGTCGGGCTGATCGGCCGCAACGGCAGCGGCAAGTCGTCGCTGTTACGCGTGCTGTGCGGCCATAGCGCCCTTGACGATGGCGATCGCTGGCTTGCCCCTGGTGCGCGGGTGGCGCTCCTCGAGCAGGAGCCCGCGCTCGATCCCCTCCACACCGTCTACGAGGCCGTGGCCCTGGGCATAGGCCACGCCGGGGCGCTGCTCGCGCAATACCACGAGGCACTCGCGACTCTGGAGCGCGTGCCGGACGACGCCGCTGCGCATGCCCGCATCGACCGCCTGCAGGGCGCTCTCGATGCTGCGGGCTGGACCATCGGCCATCGCATCGACACGGTCATCTCGCGTCTCGGCCTGCCTGCCGACGCCCGCATCGACACGCTCTCCGGAGGGTGGAAGAAACGCGTGGCACTCGCGCAAGCGCTCGCCGCCGAACCGGACGTCCTGCTGCTCGACGAGCCGACCAATCATCTCGACATCGGCGCCATCGCCTGGCTGGAGTCGCTGGTGCAGGAGTATGCCGGTGCGGTGGTATGCGTGACCCACGATCGGCGCTTCCTCAATGCCGTCGCCCAGCGCATCGTGGAGCTCGATCGCGGCCGGCTGGCAAGCTATCCCGGCAACTTCGCGCAGTACCAGGCGCGCAAAGCCGCCGAGCTCGCCGACGAGGCCATGGCGAATGCGCGCTTCGACAAGTTGCTCGCGCAGGAGGAGGCATGGATTCGCAAAGGCGTCGAGGCGCGCCGTACCCGCAACGAAGGACGGGTGCTGCGCCTTGAGCGCCTCCGTGGCGAGCGCGGCGCTCGACGCGAGCGGCTCGGCCAAGTCAACTTCCAGGTCGGCGAGGCCGAGCGGTCCGGGCAGCTCGTGGCCGAACTCAACCATGTCACCAAGGGCTATGAAGGCCGGGTGCTCATCCGCGACTTCACGACCCGTATCCTGCGCGGCGATCGTATCGGCCTCATCGGACCGAATGGCGCCGGCAAGACCACGCTACTCAAGCTCATCCTCGGTGACCTCGCGCCCGACGGCGGCACGGTGCGGCGAGGCACGCGACTCGAAGTCGCATACTTCGACCAGCTGCGCGAGGCACTCGACCCGGAGGCATCGCTCGCCGACACGATCAGTCCGGGCGGTGACTTCGTCGAGATCGGCGCCTCGCGGCGGCATGTGATGACCTACCTCGGTGACTTCATGTTCCCGCCCGAGCGCGCCCGCTCGCCCGTGCGCTCGCTCTCCGGTGGGGAGCGCAACCGGCTGCTGCTCGCCCGCCTGTTCGCCCGTCCTGCCAATGTGCTAGTGCTCGACGAACCCACCAATGATCTGGACATCGACACCCTGGAACTGCTCGAAGAGCTGCTGCAGGATTACACCGGAACGCTGTTCCTGGTGAGTCACGATCGCGCGTTCCTGGACAACGTCGTGACCCAGACCATCGCGTTCGAGGGCGATGGCGCGCTGCGCGAATATGCGGGCGGCTACAGCGATTGGGCTGCCTGGCACGAGCGTGCCCGCGCGGCCGCCAAGCCCGCGCCGCAAGCACTCACCGCGAGCCGCGCGCCGCGGCCCCGACTACAACACGAAGAGGCACCCGCGACTGCGCCTCGCCGCCTGACCCCGCCGGAGGCGCGCGAGCTCGCCGCACTGCCAGCCGCCATCGAAACCATCGAGGCCGCGATCGCCGCGCTGCACGCCCGGCTCGCCGACCCGGCGCTTTATCGCGCCGGCAGTCATACCGCCATCGAGCTGCAACAGGCGCTGACGCGGGAGCAAGCGGCGCTGGCGACCGCGTATGCACGTTGGAACACGCTCGAAGCGCGCAACCAGTAGTCGATCAACGCAGCCTAGTGTCGCGCCGGCGCACCCTGCACGAGCGCGCCAACACGATCGCGGTGGCCAAGCCCCAGGCACCGTTCAGCACGATCGGCCCCAAGCCCGGTTACCGGCGACGGTCATGACGTCACGGGGCGCGAGCGCGTCGAAAGGTGTGACGTACCGGGTGCTTCCTTCGCGCGCGGGGCGACGCGGCGGGTCAATCGAACGCGGATGTGCATAGGCGCTTCAGAGCTTGGGTTTGGGCACGGTGACGGCGATGGCTGCGCCCACGGCGGCCATCGCCGCAATGATCGCAAACACCAACCGGAACGCCTGATCGAGGCGCGCCCCGAGCGCGGCCTGATCGGCCGGCGCAAGCTTGGCGATGAAGGCAGCGCCACCTTCCAGCGCCGCGTTGAGGGACGTCGATGTGTCGCCGTGGTCGCGGCCCACCACCACGAAAAGTACCGCGCCGACGATGGCCACCCCGACTGCGCCGCCGATCGAGCGCGCCATGGCGATCGAGGCCGTCGCGGACCCAAGCGCGCTGCGCCCTGCGGCGTGCTGCACGATGACCTGGGTCGGGGGCATCACCGCGCCGAGGCCCGCTCCGGTCGCGACCGTCAGCGCGAGCACCACTAGCGTCGGGAGGTGCGGCAGCCCGAACCCCAGTGCCATGAGCGCGCTCGTGGTGAGGAGCAGGCCGCGGACCGGATACTCGACCGTGCGGCCGGTCCGCGCCACCCGCCGGCCGGTGAAGGTGGCGGCGGCAACCATCGACAGGGTGATCGGCAGTAGCAGCAGTCCGGATTCGCCGATGGCCATGCCGCGACCGAGCTGGAGGTAGAGGGGAAGATAGAGAATCGTGGAAAACAGCACCGCCGCGAAGCAGAACACCACCGCGTCGGCACGCAGGATTGCCGGCACCGCTAGCAACCGCACCGGAATCACCGGATCGTCGCGCCGCCGCTCCCACGTGATGAGCAAAACGTAGCCGAGGAGCGCTGCGCCGAGGAGTCCGAACAGGGTCGGCGAGGCCCACGCAAAGCGATGCCCTGCCGAGGACAGGGCGAACAGCAGCGTGAGGGTCGCGGCGGCGAACAGCGCGGCACCCACGACGTCGGCACGAAATGGCGTAGTACGCGGGTGGCGCACGTGCGGAATGCGCACGGCGAGCAGCGCGGCGATCGCGCCGAGCGGCAGGTTGATGAAAAACACCGCGCGCCAGGTGAAGTGCTCGGTGAGGTAGGCCCCCAGCACCGGCCCCGCGGTGCTCGACAGTGCGAACACCGCCGCAAAGTAGCCGCCGAAGCGACCACGTTCGCGCGGCGAGACGTTCTCACCGATGATCGATTGCGCCATCGTCATGAGCCCGCCGCCGCCCAGTCCCTGCAGCCCGCGTGCCGCGATGAGCAGCGGCAGGGTCGGCGCGAGTGCGCAGGCCAGTGACGCCACGGTGAAAATCGCTAGCGCGACCAGCAACAGGCGCTTGCGGCCAAAGGTATCCCCGAGGTGACCGTAGATCGGGGCCGCGATCGTCGCCGCGAGCAGGTAGCCGACGACTACCCACGAGAGGTCGGCCACGTCGTGCAGCGAGCTCGCTATAACCGGCAGCGCACTGGCCAGGATCGTCTGGTCGGCTGCGGCGAGGAACATCGCCACCATGACACCCGGAAAGACCAGCCGGAACGCCTGCTCGACCGTGAGCTCCGCCCCAGCGGTCTTCGGCGTCGCGGGAACTGGAGCCGGGGAAGAGGGCGAATCGTCAGCGGGCATCGGAAGGCATCGGGCAACAAGGTAAGCGCGGATTGACCGCGTAAACGGCGCACAAGGCGACGTGCGGGGCAACCTGCGTGTGGTTGGCGCATTCGGTCACCGGCACCGGCCATCGATGCGCCGTGGCGCAAGCATCGCACGAATGGTCGGCACCTGATTCGAGCCACGCATCCGGGTCAACGTCGTCACACCCGGGCCGGCGTGGACGCCCTCAGTCCCGCCGACCCTGGCCCGCCGCCTGACAAGGTTGCGCAGTTCGGCAGCTCGTCACCGATGAAACGGCTGGCGCAACCGGAGAGCTCGCGCCCTCCTACGTGTTCCTCGCT
>JBDSND010000157.1:0-4980 GCA_039915505.1 Casimicrobiaceae bacterium | reverse complement strand
CCCAGGGCGCTCGCCCCCTCCCCGGGAGGGGGTTGGCGCAGGCCACGCCGTGGGCAAGCCTGGGGGAGATTACCCAATGAGCGTCATCCTGATCGTCGAGGACAACGACAAGAACATGAAGTTGGTGCGCGACGTTCTGCAGGTGAAGGGCTACGCGACCCTCGAGGCCGGTACGGGCGAGGACGGCGTTCGACTCGCGCGCGAGCATTGTCCCGACCTCATCCTCATGGACATCCAGCTGCCCGGAATGAGCGGCATCGAGGCGTTGCAGGTGTTGCGGAGCGAGCCGGGTACGGCCGATATCCCCGTGATTGCGGTGACTGCATCGGTCATGCAGCAGGACCGCACCCTTATCACCGAAGCCGGGTTCGATGCCTATGTCGGCAAGCCGATCGACCTCAAGACGTTCCTCGAGGCGGTCCGTGACCGGCTGGCGGCGGGGCGCCGATGAGCGCCGCGGCTAAGGTGCTGGTGGTCGACGACACGCCGCAGAACGTCAAGCTGCTTGCTGACCTGCTGGCCGTCAAGGGATTCGAGGTGGCGACGGCCGTCAACGGCGAGGAGGCGCTGGCCAGTGTCGCGCGCGACCTGCCCGACATCGTCCTGCTCGACGTGATGATGCCGGGTCTCTCCGGCTACGACGTGTGCGCACGGTTGCGAGCGGATCCCCGCACCGCGCTGCTGCCGATCGTGCTGGTGACTTCGCTCGACGCCCAGGAGGAGCGCGTCAAGGGCATCGACGCCGGAGCCGACGATTTCCTGACAAAACCCATCAACCGTCCCGAGCTCTTCGCTCGCGTGCGATCGCTGCTGCGCATCAAGGCGCTGCAGGACGAGGTGAGACAGCAGGCCGCCGCGCTCGAGGCGTGGAACAGCCAGCTCGAGGAGCGGGTCGCCGCCCAGGTCGCCGAGCTCGACAGGATGCGCGCGCTCAAGCGATTTTTCGCGCCGGCCGTAGCGGAGGCGATCGTGTCCGCCGGCGAGCAGTCGATCCTGGCCCTGCATCGTCGCGAGATCTGCTACGTGTTCGTCGATCTGCGCGGCTTCACGGCCTTCATCGACGGCGCCGAGCCGGAGGAAGTCCAGGCCGTGCTGCGCGAGTACCACGCCGCCATGGGTGCCATCGTCAATGCCTTCGAAGCCACGCTGGACCGCTTTGCAGGCGACGGCATTCTGCTGTTCTTCAACGATCCGTTCCCCGTGCCGGACGCGCCTCTGCGCGCAGCGCGGATGGCGCTTCGCATGCAGCAGGACTTTACGGCGCTGCGCGCGGAATGGCTGCGGCTGGGCCACGACCTTGCGCTCGGCATCGGCATCGCCAAGGGGTTTGCAACCCTCGGCGCATTCGGCTACGAGTCCCGGGTCGACTATTCCGCAATCGGCAGCGTGGTCAACCTCGCGGCGCGGCTTTGCGACGAGGCCGGTGCGGGCGAGATACTGATCGACCGCCGGGCGCGTGCCGCGCTCGGTGACATCGCAAACGGCGAGGACGTCGGTCCCCTCACCCTCAAGGGGTTCCTTCAGCGCGTGCCGGCGTTCCGCTTGACGGGACTCGCGGAGGGTCCGGCTACGGCCGGGGTTGCGACCGCTGCGCTAGAATGATTCAGGCGACGGAAGTACAGTCAATTCCGGACGGAAGCGGTCGTAGCGTCTACAAGCGGCTCGCCGATCACCTCAAACTCGGAGTAACGGTCGCGGATCTCTACGCTGGCGCGGTTGCGTGCCTGTACTCACTTGCAACGCACGGCATCGCGAAAGCGGAACCGGTCGGGCAGAAGGGGATAGTTCATACCGTATGGCTATACGGCAATACCCGGAGTCTGCAATCACTACCGCCGGCCCCTTGTCCTGACCGCTAAGTCGCCGATAGCCCCTGTTAGCAGCGAACTGACTCCATGCCCGCTGGCAGCCATCCGGTTAGGCGCCAACGCCTGCGAGAGCGAGCGCGGACGCCTGGTCACAATCGGACGCGTCGAGCGCGTGCGGCGCGGCTGGAGGGTGCTCCGAGCGGGCCGCGGCCATTATCGCTGCCGCGCGATGCCGCCGCGGCGGGAAAGCAGAGGCACTTGCGCGCAGCAAGTTCGAGGCAGATGAATTGGTCGGCGCGGCTGGTGGTCGGTCAGTTTTTGGGCGGCGGGATTGTCGCCAATCGCGCTGATCAGATCGAGCAGGTACTGGTTGAGCCGATCCAATGTGGCGTCGCCGATCGCGTCACCCTGCATCAGCTCTCGGCAGCGAGCGGTCGTAGCTGGTTTAGCGCTGCTTCGCCGTGTGGATGCGAGAGGTACAGCGCCTGAACTGCGATCGTGAGCATCGCGACGGGCCCGAATGTCCCATTCATCCACAGCGTCCATTCGTTTCTGGCAGAAGGTGACGATCATTCACGCCACTTCGCGAACGGCACGCACGCGTCGAAGGAGCCCAGCATTTAGAGCGGTTAGCCCTTTATGCGCCGGGGGTCGTTTCCGTAACTGCTCTTTTCGGCAATCCGGCCGGCCTCATCCTTGATCACCAGTTCGGTCCGCTTATTCTTCGCCAGCGTTCGCGCTCTAGTCACCGCGTCTGCCTTGCGGTCATGCAACGAGTCGGCGCGCGACGTGCCGTCAGTTTGGACCGCCCACCGTCCGTTGGCTCGGGGCTCGACTGCGACCTGCGGATTGCGTGCCATGTTTCCTCCCATGTATGGCGCCGAGTGAGCGGCACCGTCTCGACGGCTCCTATTCTAGCCAGCAATCAACATACACTCAAACGGCACCATGATGACCCCGGGGAGGACCAATTGCGGCCGGCGCCCCGGCGCCGGAGATCCATTGCTTATAGCGGCGAGCGGTGGAGAGCCGCGACATTCGTGTTTCGAGGAAAATGCCGATGTGGGCGAGATCCTCACAATATGCCCGCGTACGTCGGGGCATCAGGCCGCAGTCGCTTTCGAAGGACAAACATGGCCTGCAGCTTCTCGATCAGCGATGCCCGATTCGGCCGCCGATCGGCCGCTGTTCCCAGTAGGCGTCCAGGGCACCCCTCAACTCCCCTTCTGGTTCAGTTTGAGCGGACGAAATTCAAAATTGGCACCTCGATGCCGACTCTGGCGTGGGGAAGTCCTATTATTCGTTTTAGGCGTCGCGGCAATGCCACCAACTTGCGCACGCACTCGATGTCGGATCGATCGCCATTTCCCGTAGGTCGCTGCCATGTCTCCTAATCGATGGCTCATTCTGTTGGTGTTGTTTCTCGCTCGTACCGCTATGGGTTTCCAGTTTCAATCGGTCGCCGCCGTTTCACCGATTCTCGTCGAATCCCTGGCGCTCGATTTCGCTTTGTTGGGAACCCTCATTGGAGTCTGGATGCTGCCTGGCGTCGCGGTCGCGATTCCGGGAAGCGTACTGGCCCGTCGATTAGGAGACAAAAATGTCGTCTTATCTGGCCTTGTACTCATGGTTCTCGGAAGCGCGCTGACTGCGAGTGCCGAGACCTATGCGGTCGCGTTGATGGGACGCATCGTGGCGGGCACTGGCGCGGCCTTACTTAACGTGCTCCTTGCCAAAATGGTTGCCGACTGGTTTGCCGACCGAGAGCTCGCTACGGCAATGTCGCTCCTCGTGGTAAGTTGGCCGTTGGGCATCGGCTTGGCGTTGGTCGTTCTGGGTCCTCTTTCACTGGCGACGTCTTGGGGATTGGCGATACAAATGACGGCCTGGGTATGCGTGCTTGCGCTGACCAGTGTGGCCCTGGTCTACCAACGACCAGAATCTGCAGGCAAAACTGACTCGATTCCGAGTTTGTCGTGGCGCCTCAGCCGACCGCATCTTGTGCTCGCTTGCATGGCAGGTTTAATCTGGACGTTCTACAACGTTGGCTATATCGTAGTGGTGAGCTTCGCTCCAGTGATGCTCGCGGAGCAAGGCCGCAACGCAGCCAATGCGGCGATCGTCGCAAGTTTCGCGACTTGGCCCCTTATCGCCACGGTCCCATTAGGAGGTGTTCTGGCCGACCGGACAGGACGCGGTCACGCGATCATGATTGGCTGTTTCGTCGCTATGGCGACCGCAATGCCGCTGATGCTCGTGGTGCCATCGCCACTGCTCATGCTGGCAATCATCGGGATAGTCGCGGGACCAGCGGCCGGCGTCATCATGGCATTGCCGGCACGAGCGTTACCGCAGGAGTCTCGCAACCTTGGAATGGGTGTTTTCTTCACACTCTACTATCTTGGAATGGCGTCATTGCCGGGTATCGCCGGGCGGTTTCGCGATCTATCAGGATTTCGTGCGGCGCCCTTGTTATTCGGGAGTTTGCTTCTCATATTCGCAGCGGCGTGCGCGCTCGTCTATCGGCGCCTGGAGGCAAAAATCGCGCGTTTGCCACGCTAGCAGCCTGTCGTCATTGGTAATGCTGGTGGAGGTCTTGTCCGGCGGCGGGCCGTCTTCGGCACGAAGCTCTTGGTCGAGGCCCAAGCGCGGATCAGCTCGCCATCGACGCTGAAATGCAAGAGAACACTGAGCCCGCCCCTCCGGTTTGCGCAAGGCGGCACTTTCCACCTCATGTGAAAGAGCAGAGTTTGGCGGATTGGTCATTCCTCCCACGTCTACAATCCCGCAACGGACAGCTAGCGGATCACCCGATCGGCGCGAGCGAGCACGCCTGGCGGGATCGCGATGCCGAGGGCACTGGCCGTATTGAGGTTGATCACCAGTTCATACTTGGTCGGCTGCTGAACCGGGAGATCGACTGGTTTTGCGCCTTTCAGTAATCGGTCAACGAAGCCCGCCGTCCGCTCGAAGAACTCTTCGATATCGGGCGCGTAGTGAACCAACCCGCCTTGCTCCGCGAATAATGGTATGGCGGCAATAGAGGGCAATTTTTGTCTGAGTAGAAACGCCATGATTTGTTCAGTGCGCGTTCTGAGAACAGGCGCACCCGAATACCACAGCGCGTCACCGCCACTTGAGGAGATCTTTTCCAACGCGGTCGCTATGTCCT
>JBDSND010000089.1:0-24626 GCA_039915505.1 Casimicrobiaceae bacterium | reverse complement strand
GTCGGGGAGCGCCGGCTCGGCCGCCGCGGCGTCGGCGCGCCGGTAATCGACACACTCGGGCGGAATGCAGCATGAGCATCATGAAGGCCGCGTCCATCGAATTCCGCAACGTCACCAAGGACTATGGCGAGGTCACCGCGGTACGCGACGTATCCTTCACCATCGAGGCGCGGTCGCTGGTGACGCTGCTCGGTCCCTCCGGTTGCGGCAAGACCACGATCCTGCGGATGATCGCGGGGCTCGAGCTGCCGACGCGCGGCACTATTCGCATCGGCGACGCCGACGTAACCCGTGTCCCCGCCGCGGATCGCGACGTGTCGATGGTGTTCCAGAGCTACGCGCTCTTTCCGCACATGTCGGTCCTGGAGAACGTGAGCTACGGCCTGACCGTGTCGGGGGTTCCCAAGGGCGACGCCCACGCCCGCGCCAAGACGGCACTTGCGACGGTCGGGCTCACGGGATTCGACCAACGCTTGCCATCGGAGCTCTCGGGCGGGCAGCAGCAGCGCGTCGCGGTCGCGCGGGCGCTGGTGCTCGAGCCTTCGGTGCTGCTGTTCGACGAGCCGCTGTCCAACCTCGACGCGCGCCTGCGCCGGCAGATGCGCGAGGAGATCCGCGATCTCCAGCAGCGGCTCGGACTCACGGTGGTCTACGTCACGCACGACCAGTCGGAGGCGCTCGCGGTGTCCGACCGCATCATCGTCATGGACCGGGCGGTCATCGCCCAGGCGGGCTCGCCGCGCGATCTCTACGGCCAGCCGCGCGACGCCTTCGTGGCGTCGTTCATGGGCGAAGCCAACCGCGCGCGCGGCCACCTGGTGCGCGACGACGATACGCATGGCGCCGTCGACTTTGGCGCGATCAAGGTGCGGGTCGTGCATCGTGGCCTGCCGGCCGGCGACATCGAGGTGGCCATCCGTCCGGAAGCCATCGTGCTGCACGATCCCGGCGCTACGCCACTCGCTGGCACGGTGACCAAGGCCGCCTATCTTGGCGGGGTGATGGAGTACACCGTCGACACGCCGCTCGGCGCCTTGTTCGTGATCGACCGCGAAGTCGAGGCCCCGCGAGCGCCGGGCACCAGCGTGACCGTCGAGCTCCTGCCGCGCGGCGTCATTCCACTGCCTCTTCCGTGAGCCTGGCACCGCCTGAAATCGCTGCGCGCACCACGTTCGCCCGCACGCTCGCCGCCGAGGCCGGCCCGCTGGCGCTGCGCTACTTCCATCGTCAGATCGCGTACGAGCTCGAATCCAAGGGCCCCCAGGACTGGGTCAGCAAGGCCGACCGGGCGGTGGAGGATCTCGTCCGCACTCGCATCGCCGCTGCCTTCCCGGATGACCATTTCCTCGGCGAGGAGCACGGCGGCAGCCTCGGCGGCAACAGCTGGGTGGTCGATCCCATCGACGGCACGATCAACTTCGTCCACGGGGTTCGGTACTGGTGCATTTCGATCGGATTCGTGGCCGACGGCATACGGCAGATCGGCATCGTCCACGACCCGTGCCTCGGCGAGCTCTTCTGGGCGCAGCGCGGCGCCGGCGCCTGGTGCGGCGACATGCGGCTTGCGGTGTCCGGCTGCACCGCCCTCGATCGTGCGCTCGTGGTCGCAGGCTACGTGCCGCGGCACGACCTGGAGGAGTACCTCGCGCTGCGGCGACGGATGCTCGAGGCGGGCATCGCGGTCAAGGACATGGGCGCGGGTGCGCTCATGCTCGCGCATGTCGCCGCCGGTCGCTACGACGCGTTCTACGAGCCGCACATGCATCCCTGGGATGCGGTGGCCGGACTACTCCTTATCGAGGAAGCCGGTGGGCGGGTGCACGACTACCCAGGACCGGCGGAGCTCGCGGCGGGCGGTGTGGTGATCGCTTCGGCGCCGGCGTTGTTCGAGCCGCTGTGCCGGATGTGCACCGTTTCCACTTCGCCCTGACGCTGACCGTACATGCCCTGGAAGTGGCTCGTCCTGGCGGCCGCGCTGGCGGGCGGCTGGCACTGGTGGACCCTGGAGCGGCCAGTGCCACGTGCCGCCGGTGCGGTCGCGCCAGCCCCTCCCCAGCAAGTTGATCTCGACCCGCCTGATCGTTTCGAGCGCAACGGGTTTCGCTTTGCCGGACGTGCGCGCTACGAGATCGTGGCGCGCGTGCTGCGTAAAGAGATCTATCGATTCGACGGTGCAGCCGCGCTCGCCCCGGTCGACCTCGCGCTCGGATGGGGACGCATGTCCGACAGCGCGGTACTCGAGCAGTTGGCGATCACCCAGATGGGCCGGTTCTTCTACTGGCGGCCGAGGGATCCCCGCACGTTCGCTGTTCCCGCCGACGCGCTGGTGACCGAAGTCGGCCAGGTGCACGCCATTCCCAGCGATCCCGCGATCGAGCAGCGGCTGCGCCGGTTGCGACCGGGCGAGCTGGTCGTCATGCGCGGTTATCTCGTCGACGTCGACGGCCCCGCGGGATTCACCTGGCGGACCTCGCTCACCCGGAGCGACACGGGAGACGGCGCGTGCGAGATCATGTGGATCGAAAGCCTCGACGTGCGCTGACTGGGGTGGCGGTACCCCGCATCAGCCGCGCGCACGTGATGAGCCAGAGGATATCGATCGTAAGAGGATATGCCCCGCCGAGCGTGCCGGCATCGCGCCCTGAAGGCACCACACGCCGCGCTAGGCGGAATCGCCGTGGTGGTCAGGGCACCCCGCAGAACACTGGCCCCTCGACACTCCAGCCGTTGGCGACGGTGCTGGCGATCTCGCTGCGGCTCGTCGTGTAGCGATGGTTGGCCTCACCACCCTTGCCATTGTTGTAGAGGCGTATCACTGGAACGCGATCCGGCGGACAATCGCCGCCGATCACGGGAAACGCATTGAAGGCGATCCCCTCGTAGGTCCAGGCTGGGTTGGCGCGAACGACCGCGCACTCGCCGGGATCATTGGTATAGAAATGCGAGTCCGGCCCGATACCGGGCGTGCCGAAGAAGCGACAGGTTGCGATCCCGTACGGCGCTCCGGCAGCCCACGCCTTGAACGCTAAACCCGTCGACATCCAGCCCGGCAGCACGGTCCCGGCGGCGAGTAGCGCCGCTTCCGCCGGCTCGGCGGTGATGAAGAAGTGATCCTTGGCGGGACGGTAAAACTCCGTCACGATGCGCTCCCACCCCGTTGGCGGCGCCGGGGCGGTGTAATCGAGCCGCGTCACGTCGTCGATACCCCCTTCGACGCGCTGCATGCGCGCGAGCCGCGCCCGGGCGAGGCGATCGTCCTGCACGTGCGCCGCCAGGAACACCAGCGACCAAGTGAAGATGTCCTGGGTGGCGATGGTGTCGAAGCCGTGCTTGACGCCATTTAGCGCGACCAAAATGCGCGATCCGGCGAGTTGGCGCATGCCTTCCTCGGTCGGTCCGATCGGCGCGGTGGTGTCGGCGGTGCCGGCGATGGCCAGGACCGGAACCGTGATGCCGGCAAGTCCCGCCTGATTCCGGCCGAAGGCCGGGTAGAACGCCTGGCCGAAGTACGGCACATACGTGGCTACGGCACGAATCCGGGGATCGGTCAGGACCGTCTGTGACGACTGTCCGACAGTCGTCGTGAGCCGGGCGCCGGTCAGTAGTAATGCCGACTCCGCGCCGAGGCTCGCCCCGAATGCGCCGATGCGGCCGGAATCGACATGCGCGGCGTAATCGGGATGGGCGAGCACGAGGTTCAGTGCAACCTCGAGGGTCAGTGGCCGCAACGCCTGCATCGCCACGAACGTGTTGAAATTGAGGATCGCGAAGAGTACGTCGTTCAAATCCTCGAGCCGGATGTCGGCGATCCGGGCGTCGCCGGGGAACGGCGCGACCACCACGTATCCATAGCTCGCGAACACTTCGAGCGCGGCGATGTAATCGTTCGACAGCGGGCTGCCACCGAGCCCTACGCTGAACAGCAGCACCGGATAGCGCGACGCATCGTCGGGGAAGATCGGCGCCGCGCCGCCTTGCTGCATATGCGGCACCGCCCGGCCGTTGGGCAGCAGGTAATCGGGTCGCGGGTTGTCGGCGCGGGTGGGATAACAGACCAGCACCGTGAACGGAATGGTGCGAGTCGCGTAGTCGCCGAAGAGGGTGCGGTCGTCCGGCACGGCCAGGTCGAAACCGAGGGTGTGCGCCGGATCCGCCAGCAGATCGGTGATGTAGCGGGCATTCCCGTTGCGCGGCACGCCTTCCCAATAGGTCTGCACGTCATCGCCGGGCGCGAGTCGCGTGAAGTCCTGGACCACGTTCGAGCATGCCACCGGATACGGCCCGATGCCGAGCGGGGGCATGGTGGCGAGGCTATCGGCCGCGTGCGCGGCAGAAGCAAAAACCGCCACGAGGAACGCAGTGGTAATCCGGGCAAGATGGCGTTTCATGATCGCAAGTCCTCAACAGTTCAGTTTGCCCAGCACAACTCATTCCAGGCACAAGCAGCCGATGGCAACGGAGACCGGCGGCATAGTGCCGCGCGGCTTGAACATTGCCGGAATCACATCCGCCTTCAGCGAACCATCAGTTTGCAATCAACTGCCCTAAACACAAACTCGATGAACCGCCGCGCACATTGCCAAGTCTTCGTCGATGCGACGGCAGGCGGTCAAAAACACGCGCCAACGCGCAATAACTACAGATCAGACCTGAGGACGTGCGTGACGCGAACGTCGCGGATAGCGAATGTGAAATCCGGCAGCGACGTTTGAAAGGGCGCCGGTCCGAAAAAGTGCCGCGTTTCTTGCAGCTCAAGAATGCGGCGACGAACATCCACGTCGAGCCCCGGGAAATCCAGCTCGCCCATCCCTGACAGGCCCGGCATCGACGTCCGTTCCAGCAAAGTCCACAACGCTGGCGTTGGTCGATTCACACGGCAATCGCCATCGACCACCTGATGGCGGCGAGCGGGCGCGCGCGGACGTCCCCATGCCCAACCGGTAGCCACCCGCTCCACGGCGCGGGTACTGCCCACCGCGCCGGCCATCGGCGCCGATGGCAGTCAACGTTAAGATCGCCCCATCGAAAGCGTGCAATCGGAGGCAGTTCGGCGCCGCGAATCGGCTACAAACCCGGACCTAGAATTGCTCGGCGGTCAGTGCGAGCGCGTGCTGCGCGCCGTCGGTAACGGCGCGCGAGAGCGCCTGGGCCTCCGGAAGGATGTTCGCGGCATAGAATTGCGCGGTGACGATCTTGGCCCGCAGGAAGGCGGCGTCGCCCTCACCCACGTCGAGCAGCCGCGCCGCGACGTGCGCCGCGCGGGCGAGCTGCCACCCCCCGGTCAGCACGCCCCACAGCTTGAGGTAGGTCACAGCGGCCGCGTGCGCGCTCCGCGCTTCGTCCGCGTAGGCCGGCACCAGCCACGCCAGCGCCTCGTCGCCGGCAGCGACCGCGGCATCGAGTTGGCGGCCGATCTCCTGCAAACCCGATTCCCCTGATCCGGTCAACTCGGTAGCGAGCGTACGCATCGCCGCCAGCAGGCCGCGCGCGATCGCGCCGCCATCGCGGGCGGTCTTGCGACCGATGAAATCGTTGGCCTGGATGCCGGTGGTGCCTTCGTAGATGGTGGTGATCCGGGCGTCACGGTAATGCTGGGCAGCGCCGGTCTCCTCGATGAAGCCCATCCCGCCGTGCACCTGGATGCCGAGCGAGGCCACCTCCTGCCCGGTTTCGGTCGACCAGCCCTTGACGATCGGGATCATGAAGTCGACGAACCCCTGCTTTTCCTTGCGTACCGCGGCGTCGGGATTGCGGCGCGCATGGTCCATGGCGGCCGCTGTGACATAGGCAACGGCGCGCATTGCCTCGGTCTGCGCGCGCATGGTCATCAGCATGCGCCGGATGTCGGGATGCTCGATGATGGGCGCACCCCTGGCCGCATCGCCTGCCATCCCTACCGGACGACCCTGCACGCGCTCGCGGGCAAAGCTCACGGCGCGCTGGTACGCACGCTCCGCGATCCCCACGCCTTCCATGCCCACGGAGAAGCGGGCGAGGTTCATCATGATGAACATGTACTCGAGGCCGCGGTTCTCCTCGCCGACCAGCCAGCCGATGGCGCCGCCGTGCTCGCCGTAGGCCATCACCGCCGTTGGACTCGCATGGATGCCGAGCTTGTGCTCGAGCGACACGCAATGCACGTCGTTGCGCGCGCCCAGGGAGCCATCGTCGTTCACCAGGAACTTGGGCACCACGAACAGCGAGATACCCTTCACGCCGGGCGGCGCATCGGGCGTGCGCGCCAGTACAAGGTGGACGATGTTCTCGGTGAAATCGTGCTCGCCGAAGGTGATGAAAATTTTCTGGCCGCGGAGCTTGTAGGTGCCGTCACCCTGCGGCTCGGCCCGGGTCCCGACGGCGGCGAGGTCCGATCCCGCCTGGGGTTCGGTGAGGTTCATCGTCCCCGTCCAGGTGCCTGCTACCATGCTGGGCAGGTAGCGCGCCTTGAGGACATCGGAGCCGCGAAGCTCGATCGCCTCGATGGCACCCTGGGTGAGCAACGGACATAGGTCGAAGGCGAGATTGGCCGCGTGCCACATCTCCTCCACCGCGGTGGCCACCAACTGCGGCAGGCCCTGGCCGCCGAACTCGGGATTCTTGGTGAGCCCGTTCCAGCCGTTCTCGCAATATTTCCGGTACGCCTCCTTGAAACCCGCCGGAGTAACGACGCTGCCGTCGTCGAGTCGACGCGCGCCCTCGCGGTCGCCGCTCACATTGAGCGGGTCGAGCACGTTGGTCGCGAACTTGGCCGCCTCCTCGAGGATGGCGGACGCGACGTCGGGCGTAGCTTCGCCGAATCCCGGTAGCGCCGCGACCTCCTCGAGGCCGGCGAGCTCGGCCAGCACGAATTCCATTTCCTTGAGCGGCGCGTGGTAGGTGCTCATGGTCGCCCTCGATGGTCGGTCGTCCGTTCGGCTCGCCGCAAAGGAAGGCCCCGTCAGCCGAGCTCTTCGGTCAGGGCGGGAATGATCTGGAAAAGATCGCCGACCAGGCCGTAGTCCGCGATCTGGAAGATCGGGGCTTCCGGATCCTTGTTGATCGCGACGATCACCTTGCTGTCCTTCATACCAGCGAGGTGTTGGATCGCGCCAGAGATGCCGACGGCAATGTACAAATCGGGGGCGACCACCTTGCCGGTCTGGCCCACCTGGTATTCGTTGGGTACGTAACCCGCATCCACGGCGGCTCGCGACGCACCGATCGCCGCATTGAGCTTGTCGGCGAGCGCCTCGAGCATGTGGAAGTTCTCGGCGTTGCCAAGGCCACGGCCGCCGGAGATGACCACGCGTGCGCTGGCGAGATCAGGACGCTCGGACTTGGAGATGGCGCGGTCCACGACCTTGGTGAGCGCCGTATCGGCGGCAGACTCTACGCGCTCGGTAGGCGCGCTGCCGCCCTCTGCTGCGACCGCGTCGAAGCCGGTGGCCCGCACAGTAATGACCTTGATCGGATCGGCACTTTGCACGGTGGCGAATGCATTGCCGGCATAGATCGGCCGCACGAAGGTGTCCGCCGATTCCACCGCGATGATCTCGGAGATCTGGGCGACGTCGAGCAGCGCCGCGACCCGTGGTGCGATGTTCTTGCCGAAGCCGGTCGCGCTCAGCAGCACGTGGGTATAGCTACCCGCCTTGGCGAGGTCCACCAGCGTGGCGGCGACATTCTCCGCCGTCGGCGGATCGAGGTGGGCGGCATCGGCGTGCAGCACCTTGGCGACACCCGCGATCTTGGTGGCCGCCGTGACCGCCCCCGCTGCGCCGGCGCCGGTCACCAGCACATGGATGTCGCCACCGATCTTTTGCGCAGCGGCGAGGGTGTGAAGCAGCCCGGGATCGACGGCATTGTTGTCGTGCTCGGCAAGGATGAGAAGGCTCATGGCGTGGAGGGCGGTAGTCGTAGGGGTCGTCGAGGGAGCGTGCGATCGCGGAAGCTAACCGATCACCTTCGCCTCGTTGCGAAGCTTGGCGACGAGCTCTTTCACGTCCGCCACCTTGCCGCCGCCCTTGCGCTTCGGCGGCTCCACCACCTTCAATGTCTTGAGGCGCGGCGTCACATCGACGCCGAGCGCC
Source organism: Casimicrobiaceae bacterium (assembly GCA_039915505.1). Taxonomy (GTDB): domain Bacteria; phylum Pseudomonadota; class Gammaproteobacteria; order Burkholderiales; family Casimicrobiaceae; genus CAIWHR01. The sequence goes on along the minus strand of JBDSND010000089.1, from coordinate 16,557 downwards.
TCCGGGGTGATGGTCTCGAGGGGCTTCTTCTTCGCCTTCATGATGTTCGGTAGCGTCGCATAGCGCGGTTCGTTGAGCCGCAGATCGGTGGTGACGACCGCGGGCAACGCCATCTCCAGGGTCTCGCTGCCGCCGTCGATTTCGCGCTTGACCGTGGCGCGGCCGTCGGCGATATCCACCTTGGATGCAAACGTGGCCTGGCTCCAGCCGAGCAGGGCAGCCAGCATTTGCCCGGTCTGGTTGGCGTCATCGTCGATCGCCTGCTTGCCGAGAATCACGAGCGGCGGCGTCTCCTTGTCGACCAGCGCCTTCAGGAGCTTGGCCACGCCGAGCGGCTGCAGCTCGACGGCGGTCTCGACCAGGATCGCCCGGTCCGCACCCAAGGCGAGCGCGGTGCGGAGAGTCTCCTGCGACGCCTTGGTGCCGCACGACACTGCCAGGATCTCGGTCACGATGCCCTTTTCCTTCAGCCGCACCGCTTCTTCGACGGCGATCTCGTCGAACGGGTTCATCGACATCTTGACGTTCGTGGTATCGACCCCACTGCCATCCGGCTTAACCCGGATCTTCACGTTGTAATCGACCACACGCTTGACGGCGACCAGGATCTTCATGGGCAGGGAGGGGGGAACGATTGGCCGAAGGAGCCGCAGGGGCAAACCGGGCGGACGGTGCAGAAAGGCAGACCGCAATGCACGATTATAACGCCACCCCCCGGAGGGTACCGCTGCCGTAGCCGCGATGGCGGTTCAGCGAAACAGCTTGCCGAGACCCTGCAGCAGTTGTTCCGCAGGATTGGCTGCGGGCCGGCTGGTGGGTTCACTCTTGGCGGGCGTCGAGCGCGCCTTCGACGTATCGTTGGCGACCGCGCACGGTCCCTCCGCGGTGACCGCGTCCAGGACCAGCAGCCCGCCGAGCGCCGCCAGGCCGCCGGTGGCGACAATGGCCCCGAGCCGGGCAACGGTTGCAAGCGACTTCGCCTTGTCGACCTCCACGCGCGGCTCGCGCCACGGACCCTTCACCCGGACGAGTTGGGCCACCTGCGCGACATTGATCGGAATGCCGTCGCGGACGATCGGATCGATCGAGACGTCCATGGTCTCGTTTCGCAAGTCCAGAACCCCGGTCGCACTCACTCCGAGCTTGTCGGTCTCGAGTGCCACGGTGCGGTCGAACCGCGCCTGGCCATTGGCAAGCGGCAGGCGCACCACGACACACTTGAGCTGGGTCACCGGATCCGAACCCACGAAAGGATTCACGGCGGCGGTGAGCCGCCCGAGCGCCGACGCGGCCTGGCCCTTGGCATGGGTAAGTGTCGCAGCGCCCACCACCAGGTCCGCCTCGCCGCGCGCCGAGGCTGCCCACGCGTGCAGCGAGTCGCCATGCGCCGTGAGATTTACGCGCAGCACGCTCGTGCCACCGCGAACCTCGCGCGGTGCACCCATGGCGACCAGCAGGCTGCCGAGCTCGATGTCACGCGCCGTGAGCGCGAGGTCGAGACCGGGCAGCTTGGCGGCTACGTCGAGCGTGACGTGGCCCTCGGCCTTGCCGCCGAACACTTTCGCTTGCAAGGCCGACACCTTGAGCTTGCCATTGTTGAGGGCAAAGGCCGCGTGGACCTGTTGCGCGTTGCCGTCGGCCCAGACGAGTTCCGCGATGGTCAGCTCGCCCGCTGCGTTCAGTGCGCTCAGCGCATCGAGTGGCAGCGACGCATCGGAGATGAGATGCGTCCCCGGCGGAGCCCGCTCCCGGCTGCCATCAGACGGTGCCGACGGCGTCGACGACATCGCTGCAAACACGCCGGCAAGATCGCCCAACACGAGACGGGGAGCCGTGACCGACAGGCGCAACTGCGGTCGCCCCCTGGTCTGCTCGATCGCCAGGTTGCCGGTGAGCCGCGACGTCCCGAAGGCGACCGAAAACGGCTCGAGCCGGGTCCCCTTCGCGTCGTGCGTCACCTTCGCGTCGACGCTTGCCTTGTTGCCTGCCCATTCGGCATCGACCGTGAGCGGATACGACGGGGTGCCCGCCAGCAGTGTGGCGAGCGGGCCGCCGTTGCCCGAGAGACTGACCGGCACGCCATCGACCGCGCCACGAAAGGCGAAGTTGATCGGCGCCTGTGGATCGCTGGCTTCGAGGGTGAGGTTGGCCACCTCGACCCGGGTCGGCACCTTGCCGGTGGTCGCGCGGTAGGTGACGATCCCATTGCGGATCTCCGCACTGCGGACGACGAGCGCCAGATCTTGGGTCGCTGGGGCGTCGACCCCCGCGGGCTTCTTGCCCCCGGCACTCCGTGTCTCCCAGTTCCCGCGCCCCTCGGGCCCGCGCTCGAGCTTCAACACGGGCGCCGTGAGGATCACGTGGCGGATTTCCACACGCCGCGACAGGAGGGGCCACAGCGCAACCTTGACATCCACTTCCTGCACCTGGAGCAGCGCGCCATCCGTGTCCCCTGCATTGTCGAGGCTGACGTCACGCAGCTTGATGCCGGGCTCGAGTGAAGGCTCGAGCGACACACCGCCACGAACGGTCAGCTCGCGACCGGTGCTGGCCTTTACCCGTTCCGCCAGCGGTCCGATCAGTACCGCCGGATCGAGTCGCCACACGATGACCGCAACGGCGATGACCAGCGCCAGGAGCGTGGCAGCGGCAACCCCGACGACGGTGAGGTAAGGACGGCGCACGCGTTGATTCTAGCCTCGTTGATTCCAGCCAGGGTGGCGCTGCGCTGTGGTGCCCCGCGGAGCCTATAGCCAGCTCCCGGACGGTGGCGATCGCCGGCCATTGCGGCCGACGATCGCGCCCTGCTCTACTGCTTGGCCATGTTCACCGGGAGGATCTCGTTGCCGATGAAGCGCGTCCAGACATAGTCGTCGGCATCGATGGCGTCGTGGTTACCCGGAGAAAAGGGCTTCACGTACTTCTTGATCAGGCCGTCGTATGAATCGATCTTGTAGAAACCCTGGCGGATCGCATCGCCATTGGTGCTGCCGGCCTTCTCAATGGCCAGAGCCACGAGATGCATGGCGTCGTACGTGTTGGCGACACCGACGGCCGGGGTAACATCACCGGGACCTTTGATGTCGGAGTATTTCTTCTTGAGCGCGGCGAGAACGCGCTCGCCGACAGGCGTCTGCGGCCCGAAGAAGCTGTAGGTCTGGACGAACACCACGTCCTTGGCATTGGGGCCGGCGAGCTCGGTGAAGCGGCCGCCCGCGGGACCCCAGTGCGAAACGATTGGCACCTTCCAGCCCATCCGGTCGAGCGATTTCACCACCTGGGCCGATGGACCGACGTTACCGACAAGCAGCAGCGTATCGGCGCCGGCCGCCTTCAGACGCGAAAGCTGTGGCGTGACATCGACATCGTTGGGCTCGAACTTCTCGACGCCGGCGGCCTTCATGTTCTTGTCGCTCAACGCCGCGAGCAGGCCCTTCTGGTTCGATTCGCCCCAGGGGTTGTTCACCACGATGACACCCGGCAACTTGGTGTTGTAGTTCTTCTGCGCGTATTGGAGCATGGCCTTGTCGACGATTTCGTCGACCGCCGAAACCCGGAACACGAAGTTGGGATTCGCACCGTTGCGGGTGATCGGCGTACCGGCCGCCCAGGGGCCCATGAACGGCACCTTCTCGGCATTGACGATGGGGACGATCGCCAGCGACACCGGCGTGTCCAGGCCGCCGAACAGCACAGCAACCTTTTCCTTGAACAGCAGCTCGCGGGCGGCGATCTGCCCTTTCGCCGGGTTGGCCTCGTCGTCGCGACTGACGATCTCGAACTTGCGACCTCCGAGCACCCCACCCTTGGCATTAATTTCCTCGATGGCGATGGTCAACCCACGGGTGATCGCTTCACCGGCCTTGGCCGACTGACCGGACAACGCGGTGACCAGGCCGATCTTGATGGGATCGGCCGCGAAGGCCGACGGGGACGTCGCCACGCCCAGGCTCAGGCATGTCCCCATCGCCACCGCGACCGCCGCCGCCGTTCTGGCGATGGTCCCGAGCCGTGCACTGCGCATTGATCCGAACATGGGCATTCTCCTCACAGGTGTTGGGTGATGCAGGTGCCGCGACACAAGACCACGGACACGTCGGGGGTCGCCTACGCCCGCGGATCGGCTTTACAGCCGTAGGTATAGACCGCCATTGCCGATCTGTCCACTGACCCCGCGCCAATGTGCGACATTCAGGCGATGAAGAGTAAATCCGCGCGGACAGCCCCCTGGCGCCACGCGTAGCGTTATAACGTCGATCCCGTACAGCAAGCTCCATGCCATGCAAGAGCAGCGCGGCGCCTGCCGTGGATCGCCCATCCCGTTGCGAGGGCGACGTTGCTATCATGACCGCAACGCTCAACATCCCGGGATGCTGCCCATGGACAACGCGATTCACCGTACCCAAGCCGACGCCAAACGCATCGTCGAGGCCTTCCTAGAAGCCTCGATGGTCCCAGATCCGGTGCGTGCGCGCACCTACATGGCGCAAGACGTGAAGATCACGTTCACCGGAGGACGGCGGTTCGACGACCCTGCCGGGACCGCCGCGTTCAATGCCGCGCGCTATCGCTGGGTCAAGAAAAAATTCGAGCGGACCGATGTCGTCGCGGCCGGAAGCGACGATGGCGGCGAAATCACCGTATACAACACCGGCACTCTCTATGGCGAGTGGCCCGACGGCGAGGCATTCGAAGGCAACCGGTACGTCGATCGATTCGTGGTATGCGACGGCAAGATCGTGCGCATGGACGTGTGGAACGATAGCGCCGAGATCTTGCTGGTGCGCGCGGGACTCGCGACGATCTAGCGGTGGTCCGGCGCAGCCGATCCCGCACTGCATTTGGGAAGCGGTAACTCGCGCGGCGTGCGGCCAGCGCTCACCCGTGTCGGACTGGATCACCCGACCGGGGTGACGTCCGGCGGAGGCAAGGCGGGCCCAGATAGCTGGGCCGAAGGGAGACACCGAGCCGCGAGGGTGCTACTCGAGGAGACCTTGCGCAGTCGGCCGATGGCGCTGCTGGTGGCAGGCTGGCTGAGGCCGACGCGCAGCGCCGCCTGGGTGATGTTGCGTTCGCGCAGGATGGCATCGAACACCACCAGCAGGTTGAGGTCGAGCTACGCGATGGTATTCACAGGGTGAATCTTTAATATCGTCCGCGGCCGCTGGACAGGCCGTGGTCCAGTTCGTAGAGTCGCCCGGCCCACAAGGGGGGCGTCCGAGAGAGGAGCGCAGCGTGCCCACCGTCGCCGCATTGAAACCCAACCTGTACAAAGACTCGGTGGCGCTCATGCGCGTGTCCCAGGTCGTGCTGAGCCGCACCGGCGTCGAGCACGCGACCTTGCTCATGGGGACACCGGCCAACAAGGCGATGCTGCGCGAGGCGGGCCTGTGGTGCGTCGCACTGGAGCCGGCGCGTCCGAACGACTTGATGATCGTGGTCGAGGCGGCTGACCCCGAGGTGCTCGATGCCGCGCACGAGGAGATCGACCGGGCGCTCGGCGGCGGACGATCGCAGGACGGCGACGGCGGCGCCCACGCGCCTGCCGGGCCGCGCTCGCTGGTGCAGGTAACCGGCGACGCGCGGCGGTACGCGCTCGCCCAGATTTCAGTGCCTGGCGCCTACGCCGGCGCCGAGGCGCTCAAGGCACTGAAGCAAGGCCTGCACGTATTCCTGTTCAGCGACAACGTGCCCGTCGCCCAGGAGCGAGCGCTCAAGACCCTGGCGCGCGACCGCAATCTACTGGTGATGGGGCCGGACTGCGGCACCGCCATCATTCGCGGCGTTCCGCTCGGTTTTGCCAACGCCGTGCGGCGTGGCGCGATCGGCTTGCTGGGCGCCTCGGGAACCGGCCTGCAGGCGGTGTCGTGCGGCATCGATGCCCAGGGACACGGGGTATCGCACGTGATCGGCACGGGCGGACGCGACACGTCGGACGCGATCGACGGGATCACCATGCATCAGGCTCTCGACGTCCTTGCCGACGATGGCGACACGCGCGTGATCGGCATCGTGTCCAAACCGCCGTCGCCTAAGGTCGCCGAAGCCGTGCTCACGCATGCCCGTCGCATCGGCAAGCCCTGCGTTGTGCTTTTCTTGGGCGATGACACGACTACGGCGAACACCGTCGGCAATATCGTCGCCGTGTCGACGCTCGAGGACGCCGCGCGAGCGACGGTGGCGCTCGCCGAAGGACGCACGTTCACCGCCGCACCACCGCTCCGCGATCGCGCTTCGCCGGCGGCCACGACGGTGTCGAGCTCGGGATCTGTGCGCGGCCTTTACTCGGGCGGGACGTTCTGTCTCGAGGCCCAGCTCGTCTGGGGAAATGCGGGCCTGCGGGTCGCCTCCAACGTTCCGCTCGATGCGACCCAGCCGGCAACCAAGCTTGCCGACTGCGAAGGCCATGCCGCCATCGACTTCGGCGCCGATGAATACACCGTAGGCCGTCCGCATCCGATGATCGACATGAGCACCCGCATCGACGCCCTCGGCCACGCGGCGCGCGACCCGGGAGTCGCGGTCGTGGCACTGGACGTCGTCCTGGGCTATGGCAGCCACGACGATCCCGGCGGTGCGCTCGCCCCCGCGATCGGCGCGGCGATCGCCACCGCCGGCGCCGCCGGCCGGTCGCTCGACGTGCTGTGCTTCGTCTGCGGCACCGAGGCCGATCCACAGCCGCTGTCGATCCAGCAGGGCAAGCTGCGCGCCGCGGGTGCCATCGTGGTCGACAGCAGCACGGCGATGGCACACCAAGCCCTGGCTGCGGTCACCGGTCGGCCCGACGCGCCGCGCGGCGCCGCGCCGGCCCGTCCCGCGTGAGCGCGCCCGCCTCCGCGGCCTCCGTCGCCGGCGCCGGTAGTCGTGGTGACCGGACGATCGCGTCATTGGATCGCGCCGGGCTCGGTCGGGTGGTCATCGCCTTTGGTGGCAACGCCAGCTACCCGCCGACCATCAAGGGTCTCGCCGAAGAGCAGCTGGCGTTGATGGAAGCGGCCTGTGAGCATCTCGCGCGGTTGATCGAGGCGGGACACCGACTGGTGCTCACCCACGGCAACGGGCCGGTGGTCGGCAACATCCTCTTTCGCATGGCCCGAACCGCCCACGAGCTGCCGCCGATGCCCATGGATGTCTGTGTGGCGCACTCGCAGGGCGGCATGGGCTACATGCTGCAACAGACCCTGACCAACGTGCTGCGCGCGCATGGCGTGGCGACCACGGTGAGCTCGATCGTCACCCAGGTGGAGGTCGATGCCGACGATCCCGCCTTCGCCCGACCCACCAAGCCGGTGGGACGGTTTTTCAGCGAGCAGGAAGCGGCGCGCATGGCAGCCGAACAGGGATGGGTGTTCATCGAGGATTCCGGTCGTGGCCATCGCCGCGTCGTCCCCTCGCCGAACCCGCTGCGGATCCTGGACCTGCCGGCGATCGAGGCGCTGCTGGCCGCCGACGTAATTCCGATCGCTGCCGGCGGCGGCGGCGTGCCGGTGGTGCGCGATCCCGCGGGCCGGCTGCACGGCGTCTCGGCGGTAATCGACAAGGATCTCACCAGCGCTCTGCTCGCCGCGGATCTTGGCGCGGACACGCTGGTCATGCTGACCGGCGTGGAACACGTGTGCCTCGATTTCGGCCAGCCCGCGGAGCGGCCGCTCACGCGTCTCACGGCTGCCGAGGCCGCGGCACACCTCGCGGCCGGGCAGTTTCCGCCCGGCAGTATGGGACCAAAGATTACCGCCGCACTCCGCTATCTGGCAGGCGGCGGCAAGGAGGTGGTCATCACCTCGCTCGATTGTACCTACGCGGCGCTGCATGGCGAAGCCGGCACGAGAATCGTGCCATGAGCACGGCACTCGCCGTGCGTGCGATCGGCTGGAAGGCGCATGCCGCGCTCGCAGGGAGCGGTGGTCAGCTCCGCGCATGGTCGTGCGTCGGGGGCGGGTCGTATGCCTGCGTGTCCGACGAGATCCTGTGGGTCGGTGCCGACGAAGCCGCCTTGCATCCCCGAGCCATTGTGCTTGCGGAGCGGCTCCCACCGGACAGTGACGTGGTCCTGACTACCAACGGTTGTGCGCCCTGGCGCGCCGCAGCGTTGGCCAGGACGGAGGCCACGGCGGAGGCACTGCGCCACGGTTGCCTCCAACTACAACACGATGTGTCTGCGATCGGGGCGCCGCGCGGCTTTGCGGTGATGCTGACCGGCGCCGCCCCCGCCTTTCCGCTGGCGTACGCCAGCCGGCATGTCTACGCGCTCGCGCGTGGCTTTTGCACGGACGACGTCGGCACAGTCAGGACGGCTGCCGAGTCGCTTTTGGGCCTGGGACCGGGACTCACCCCGGCGGGCGACGATCTCGTCGGCGCTGCGCTGTTCGGACGGCTGACAGTCGCTCACGATACCGAAGCCGCCTCGCGCTGGCGCGGCTTGGCGACCGAGCTGGCAGAGCTCGTACCGGCCCGCAGCCACCCCGTCAGTGCGGCGCTCTTCGCCGACCTCGTGGCCGGGGACAGTTTTGCCGCGTTGCACCGGCTGGTGGATGCGCTCGCAGGACAGCGCGACGCCGCGACGATCGTCAGCGCAGCGCGACGGCTCGTGAGCATCGGCCATTCTTCCGGATGGGAAATGCTCGCCGGATTCATCATTGGGATTACCGGGAGTGTCACCGCCCTTCCGGCGCCCATCGAGGACGCACCATGACCAGCACGCTCATCGCCGACGACCCGCTCGCCGTGGTCAACGTCGGACTCGACGCTTTCAATCGCAGTGTTCGCGACGGCGGCGGTACCACGGTGCAGCTCGACTGGCGCCCCGTCGGCGACGGAGATCCGGGCCTGGCCTGGGCACTGGCGCAGATCAGCAGCGATTCGTACGATTCGAAGGGCATCGGCGCGCGCATCGACCGTGCCAACGCCCTCGCCGTCGAGCGCATCCGCGACGCGCAGCCGGTGCTGGTCGACGTCGCCCTGCACGCCCGTGAGATCTGGCCCGACATGGATCGCGCCCTTCTCCACGCCGGGGCGCCGGTCGACTGGGACGACATGTGTGGCCCGATGCGCGGCTCGATGATCGGGGCGGTGCTCTACGAAGGCTGGGCCGACTCGGCGTCCCGGGCGGAAGCGATGCTGCGCGCCGGCGACATTCGCCTCGGCCAATGCCATGACGCCGCCGCGGTTGGACCGATGTCGGGGATCATCTCGCCGTCGATGCCGCTATTCGTGGTGAGAAACGCCAGCCACGGCAACATGGCATACACCAACATGAGCGAAGGCATCGGCAAGGTGCTGCGCTTTGGCGCCAACGGACCCGACGTGATCGAGCGCTTGCGTTGGATGGAATCGGTACTCGCGCCCGCGCTCAAGGAAGCGGTCCGGCTGGCGGACGGTATCGACCTGAAGGCAATCCAGGCCCAGGCGCTACTGATGGGCGACGAGGTGCACAGTCGCAATGCCGCCGCGACCTTGCAGTTCCTGGCAGCCGTGGCACCCCCGCTCGCCGCCAGCGAAATCGATCGCCGCACCATGCACGAAACCCTGCGCTTCATCGCGACCACCTCGCAGTTCTTCCTGAACCTGTCCATGGTCTCCTCGAAGGCCACCATGGATGCGGCGCATGGCATCGACGACTGCAGCGTGGTCACCGCCATGGCGCGCAATGGCGTGACGACGGCCATCCGGGTCAGCGGCCTTGGCAAGGCGTGGTTCCAGTCCCCGTCCGACATGCCCATCGGGCTCTTCTTCCCCGGTTTCCGGCAGGAAGACGCCAACCCCGATCTCGGCGACAGCGCGATCTGCGAAACCGCCGGCTTCGGCGGCTTCTCCCTTGCCGCATCGCCGGCCCTGGTCCAGCTCGTCGGCGGCACGGTGCAAGAGGCCCTCGGCTACTCGCGGGAGATGCACCACGTAACGGTCGCCCGCAATCCCGGCCTGTCGCTGCCGATGCTGGATTTCGCCGGCGCGCCTTGCGGCATTGACGTACGCAAGGTGGTCGATACCGGCATCCGTCCGGTCCTGACCACGGGCATCGCCCACAAGGACGCCGGCATCGGCCAGATAGGAGCAGGCATCGTGCGCGCGCCGATGGCTTGCTTTACCCAGGCTGTGCAGGCGCTGGCGGCCACGCTGGGGGTGCATTGACATGCTGCGCGCACTGACCGCCCCTCGGGGCATGGTAACCGCACCGCATCATCTGGCGGCGCAGGCCGGCGCGGCTGTGCTGCGTGATGGCGGCACGGCCGTCGAGGCGATGGTCGCCGCCGCGGCGACGATCGCCGTCGTGTACCCGCACATGAACAGCCTCGGGGGTGATGGCTTCTGGTTGATCAGCGAGCCCGGCAAGGAACCGATCGGAATCGACGCCTGCGGCCGCTCCGCCAGTCTCGCCGCGCCGGGCTTCTACACCGATCAAGGCAACCAGGCGATGCCTTCCCGCGGCCCACGGGCCGCCAACACGGTGGCGGGTGCCATCTCCGGATGGCAGCTCGCCCTGGATCTCACCCAAAGCCGCCTGCCCCTGCCCCGGCTGCTGCAGGATGCCATCGCCTATGCGGAGCACGGCACGCCCGTGACCCAGAGCCAGGTCAACTACACCACCAAGTTCCTCGGCGAACTCGCGGATCAACCCGGCTTCGCCGACACATACCTGCGCAAGGGCACCGCGCCGCGGGCTGGTGAACGGCAACGTTTCCCGGCACTGGGCGCAACCCTCACCCGCATGGCCGAGCGCGGACTGGACGACTTCTACCGCGGGGAGATTGCCCGCGCGATGGCGGCCGAGCTCGAGCGCCTGGGCAGCCCGTTAAGGCTCGCCGATTTGCAGCGCCATACCGCAACCTCGGTCACGCCGCTCCAGACCGCGCTTCGCGTCGGCACCGTCTACAACTTGCCGCCGCCGACGCAAGGTCTCGCCTCGCTTCTGATCCTCGCGATCTTCGACCGGCTGCGCGGCGACGCCAAGGCAGACAGCTTCGCGCACGTGCACGGCCTGGTCGAGGCGACCAAGCAGGCCTTCCTGGTACGCAATCGCGAGATCTGCGATCCGGCGGCGATGCGGGTCGACCCGGCAGCGCATCTCGCCGACGCGCGGCTCGCTGAGCACGTCGCGGCCATCGATCCGATGCGGGCGCGTCCTTGGCCGGAGCCTGCGATCAAGGGCGACACGGTCTGGATGGGCGCGGCCGACCGCGACGGCCGCATGGTGAGCTACATCCAGAGTGTGTACTGGGAGTTCGGCTCGGGCGTCACCTTGGCGGACACCGGGATCACTTGGCAGAACCGCGGCAGCAGCTTTTCGCTGGATCCGGCGTCGCACCTCGTGATCGCGCCGGGCCGCAAGCCGTTCCATACCCTCAACCCCGCCTTCGCGCGCCTCGCCGACGGTCGCACGATGGTCTACGGCAACATGGGCGGTGACGGCCAGCCGCAAAGCCAGGCGGCCGTGTTCAGTCGCCATGCCATGTTCGGACAGGACCTGCAGGAGGCGATCACCGCGCCGCGCTGGCTGCTCGGGCGGACGTGGGGCCAGATGAGCGTCGGCCTGAAGCTCGAGAACCGGTTCGACCCCGCCCTGATCGCCGCGCTGCGCGAGGCCGGCCACGACGTCGAGGTCGTCGACGCGTTCTCGGATGTGGTCGGCCACGCCGGCGCACTGGTCCGGGACCGTCATGGCACCATCGCCGGCGCAACCGATCCCCGCTCCGACGGCGTGGTCGCGGCATACTGACACTCGTTCCTGCCGCGGCCGACGCCCGCGCAGCCCCCTTTCATCTCAGGAATCCATTTGATCTCCCTGGCGATTGTCTCCGGTGTATCGATGGGCGCGATGTATGGCCTCCTCGCCCTCGGCTTCCACATCACCTACGCCGTATCGCGGACCGTCAACTTCTCCCAGGGCACATCGCTGATGCTGGGCGCCGTGGTGTGCTACGTGCTCTCGGTCACGCTGGACTGGCCGATCCTGCCGAGCATCCTGCTCACGCTCGTGGTCTGTGCGGTCTGGGGCATGGTGGTCGAACGCGTTGCCGTGCGGCCATTCGCCCGGGACGGCTCGAACGCGTGGCTCATGTCGACGGTGGCGATCGGCATCATCCTCGAGCAGACGGTAATGTTCACCTTCGGTAAGGAGCCACGGTCGCTGGTGCTGCCGGTATCGAACCAGGCGTTCACGCTGGGAGGGCTCGCCGTGTCGCCGCTGCAGGTCGCGATCCTGGTGGTGGCGATCGCCGTTGCCGTCGGCCTGCATGCGTTCGCTCAGCGCACCCGCTACGGCAAGGCGTTGCTCGCCGTGGTCCAGAATCCGCAGGCCGCGAGCCTCATGGGCGTGGACGTAACGCGGGCCGTGATGTACTGCTACGCCGCTTCGACGGTGCTGGCCGGCATCGCCGGCATCCTGATCGCACCCTTGTTCGCGGTTTCCGCCGAGATGGGCACCCTGTTCGGCCTGAAGGCGTTCGCCGTCGCGATCCTCGGAGGTCTCAACAGCGCGCGCGGGGTCGTGCTCGCCGGCCTGCTGTTCGGGGTGGTGGAGGCACTGATCACCTCGATGCTCGGCTCCGCCTACACCAACATCCTGACCTTCCTGCTGGTGATCGTGGCGCTGGCGCTGAAGCCGCATGGTTTGCTCGGTACCGCCGCGGTGAAGAAAGTATGAAGCGCCTTCCCCATCCCCTGCTGCTGCTCATCGTCGGCGCCGCGATGCTCTATGCCGGCGTCGCCAACCAGTATTACCTCTTCCTGCTGACGATGGCCGCGTTGACCGTCACCGTCGGGGTCGGGCTCAACGTGCTCATCGGCCTCACCGGCCAGGTCTCGTTCGGGCACGTCGGCTTCTACGCCCTAGGCGCGTACGTCACCGGCATCCTCACCACCACGATGGGCTGGAGCTTCTGGTGGACGTTGCCCGTGGCGGCGCTCCTCACCGGCGCCATCGGCGCCCTGCTCGGCATGGTGGCTTTGCGCGTGAGTGGTCCCTATCTCGCCATGATCACCATCGCCTTCGGCTTCGTCGTCGAATACGGCATCGTCGAATGGCAGGGCTTGACCGGTGGGCAGAACGGCCTCATGAACATCCCCTATCCGGCTTGGGGACCCTGGTCGCCTGGCGAGCGTGGCGTTTCGTTCGCGGCGATCGCCCTGATGGGACTCGCCCTGGCGCTCTATGACCGACTCGCACAGAGCGGCTGGGGCCTGGCGATGCGCGCGGTGCGCGACTCGGAGATCGCGGCGGGATCGGTTGCCGTGAATCCGCTGGCCGTGCGCACCCTAGCCTTCGTGATATCGGCGGTGCTGGCCGGCCTCGCCGGCTCGTTCTTCGCCGTGGCCACCACCTTCATCACCCCCAGCACGTTTCCCTTCTTCCAGTCGATCCTGTTCGTGCTGGTGGTGATCATCGGCGGGGCCGGCCGCATGTATGGACCGGTGGTCGGCGCGGTCGTGGTCATTGGCTTGCCCGAGTTGCTTTCGGGACTCGCCGAGTACCGGGTGCTGATGTTCGGCATCCTGCTCTTGGCCGTCCTGCTGTTCGCGCCGGGGGGCATCACCGGGGCGTTCGCGCGTCGCTTCCGACCCGGGGCCGAGGACGCGCCGACCAGGGCGGCGTCCGCGCCGTTGCTGCCGGCCAGCGCCGATGCCAGTCACACCCTGGTGGTCGACGGCCTCGGGATCTCGTTCGGAGGATTGCAGGCGGTGGCGGACCTTTCGTTCCACGTCGAGCCCGGCAAGGTCACGAGCATCATCGGGCCGAACGGCGCCGGCAAGACGACGGTGCTCAACATGCTCTGCGGCTTCTACCGGCCGCAGACCGGCACGGTGCGTCTCGGCGCAGCGGAGGTCGCCGGTCAGCCCGCCCATCGCATCGCCCGGGCAGGGATCGCCCGCACCTTCCAGACGCCGCAACTCTTCGAGGGCATGACGGTGCTCGAGAACCTGCTCGTGTCGGGCCAGCGCGGCCGACTCGGTTCACCGCTGTCGGTGGTGGCCAGCGCCCTCGACAGCCGCGAGGCGCAACGGGCCAGGGAACTGCTGCACTATGTCGGCTTCCGCGGCGACACCCTGCGCCTCGCCGGCGACCTCGCCCATATCGATCGGCGGCTGCTCGAGATCGCCCGCGCGCTGGCACTGCGTCCGCGGGTGCTCATGCTGGACGAGCCGGCGGCCGGGCTCAATCCCGCCGACAAGAGGCAACTCGCCGCGCTGCTGCGCAAGATCGCCGACACCGGGCTCGCGGTCGTGCTGATCGAGCACGACATGAACCTCGTCATGGGCATCTCCGACCACATCGTGGTACTCGATGCCGGTAAGCGACTCGCCCAAGGCCGCCCTGATGAAGTCCGCGGCGATCCGGCCGTCATCGAAGCGTATCTGGGCGGCGCCCGGATCGAGGTGCGCCCGCGCGCTGCAGGATCGCGCACCGACGGCACGCGCCTGCTCGACGTGCGCGGCCTCGCCGCAGGCTATGGCCCGGCCAAGGTCCTGCATGATGTCGCCGTCGGACTCGATCGCGGCGAGCTGGTGGCGGTGCTGGGCGCCAATGGTGCCGGCAAGTCGACCTTGATGCGTGCGCTTTCGGGACTCCTGCGGCCGATCACCGGCAACATCATGTTCGCCGGTCGCGACGTGGCGAGCTTCGCGGCACATCGTGTCGCCGCGGCAGGGCTCGTGCTGGTGCCGGAAGGACGACAGGTATTCCCTGAGCTGTCGGTCATCGACAATGTCCGTCTCGGCGCTTATACCCGCAAGGACCTCGACCCGGGTGAGGTCGAAGCCATGGTGGCGCGATTTCCTTCGATCGAGCGGCGCCGTGACCATCGCGCCGGTCTCCTCTCGGGGGGCGAGCAGCAGATGCTCGCGATCGCTCGCGGACTCATCGCCAAGCCGCAGATCCTGCTGCTCGACGAGCCTTCGCTCGGCCTCGCCCCGCATCTCATCCAGGAGCTTTTCCGGGTGCTCGGCGATTTGCGTGATCAGGGCATGACCATCCTGCTGGTCGACCAGATGGCGGCGCTCGCGCTGGCCGTTGCCGACCGCGGCTATGTCATGGAATCCGGCCAGATCGTGCACGCGGGCACCGCGGAGGAGCTCCGCCACGATCCCGCGCTTGAACGCGCCTATCTCGGCGCCACCTGAAGGGTCGAGCATGGATCTCGTCCTGCGCAATGCGGTGATCGACGGGGATGGGCACGGCGGACCGCACGTCGACATCGGTATTGCAGACGGCGTCATCCGTGCCATCGCAACCCGTCTCGAGGCCACCGGCCCGGTACTCGATCTCGGCGGGCGTCTGGTCGTGCCCGGGTTGGTCGAGACCCATATCCACCTCGACAAGTCCTGCATCCTCGATCGCTGCAGCACGGCGCGCGGCACTCTCGACGAAGCAATCGCCCAGGTGAAAGCTGCCAAGACGGCGTTCACCGAGGACGATGTCTACGCCCGCGCCGGCCGCACCCTGGAAAAGGCGATCGTGCAGGGCACGACCCACCTGCGCACCCATGTCGAGATCGATCCGGTCATCGGCCTGCAGGGCTTCGCCGGCATCAAGCGCCTGGCCGCGGATTACCACTGGGCCGTGGACCTCGACATCTGCGTGTTCCCGCAGGAGGGACTCACCAACCTTCCCGGCACCGAGGACCTGATGCGCTCAGCGCTCGCCGACGGCGCCAAGGTGGTCGGAGCCGCGCCCTACACGGACACCGATCCGCATGGCCAGATCGACCGGGTGTTCGCGATGGCACGGGATTTCGATGTCGACATCGACATGCACCTCGACCTGGGCGACTCGCCGGAGCGCATGGATGTCGAGTACGTCTGCGACATGACCGAACGGCACCGCTATGGTGGCCGGGTCACCATCGGCCACGTCACCAAGATGTCGCTGCTACCGCCCGAGCGTTTCGAACCCCTGGCGCGGCGCCTTGCCGACGCCGGCGTCGCCGTGACCGTACTGCCGGCGACCGATCTATTCCTGATGGGCCGGGGCCAACGCCACAGCATCGTGCGCGGGGTACTCCCGGCGCATGAGCTTCTCGGTCATGGCGTGAACTGCTCGCTGTCGACCAACAATGTGCTCAATCCTTTCACGCCCTTCGGCGACTGCTCGCTGGTGCGCATGGCCAACCTCTACGCCAACGTATGTCACGTGGGCACTTCAGCCGGACTGCGGGAATGTTTGGCGATGGTCACCGACCGGTCGGCGCGGTTGCTGCGCCTACCCGACTACGGGGTCGCACCCGGCTGCGCCGCGGACCTGGTGGTGCTGGACTGCCAAAGCGCGGCGCAAGGCGTGGCCGAGCTTTCGATCCCGCTCTACGGCTTCAAGCGCGGCCGGATGACGTTCGTGCGTACGCTGCCCGAGCTAAACCGCCCCTAACCCGCGAGGCGCTAGCGAAGCCCGGCATAGCGGCCACCGGGCCCGGGGGAACGCCAACGTCCCTCGACGTGTCGCGTGGTCGGGCGATGGCACACGCGCAGCGCCGCATCAACTGTCGAACGCGAACGAGCGGCCCTCAGCATGCAGCGATGAACTGCAGCGACTGAATCGAAGCCGGGAATCGCTAGCGCGTGCGCCGGCGG
>JBDSND010000133.1:0-16230 GCA_039915505.1 Casimicrobiaceae bacterium | reverse complement strand
TCGCCTCGGCGCGGTAATCGCGCATGTTCCAGTCGTGTCCACAACCGCAGATCTCGTGGGCGAAGCGCGCCAGGATCGCCGCGCCCTGGCGCGTATGGGTGACTTCCGGATGGAACTGAAGGGCGTAGAGCTGGCGCTTCTCGTCGGCCATGGCGGCGATGGCGCACGACGGGTTGCTGGCGATGACCTTGAAGCCCGGCGGCAATCCCGTGACCTTGTCACCGTGACTCATCCAGACGTCGAGCAGGCCATGCTGCGCGTCGTTGGTGCGATCCTGGATGTCGCGAAAGAGCGCGGAATGGCCGTGGGCGCGCACCTCGGCATAGCCGAACTCACGCACCCGCCCGTTCTCGACGGCGCCGCCGAGTTGCGCAGCCATGGTCTGCATGCCGTAGCAAATCCCGAGCACCGGCACGCCGAGCGCCCACACGGCTTCGGGCGCCCGCGGGGTGTCACCCGCGATGACACTGCTGGGGCCGCCGGACAGGACCACGCCGCGCGGGTCGAAGGCGCGCACGAAGTCGCCGGCGACGTCGTACGGATGCACCTCGCAGTAAACGCTGGCCTCGCGGAGCCGCCGAGCGATGAGCTGCGTGACCTGCGAGCCGAAATCGAGGATGAGGATGCGATCGTGCGATGTGGAGACCATCGCGCCCGCCTCGAGCGCCGGCGAGACTTCGTGGGTGATCGCCGCTTCGTCAGGCTCGTTCATATCGGTGTGCGCTTGGATCGACGGCAACGGCCGGGCAACGCCGCGACAGCGCCATCCACCATGGCGCCTCTCGCACTTCGCTCCAGGGAGGATCGGGGTGCGCCGCGGCGCTTGATGCGCGCCTTGCGCCCACGGCCGGCATGACCGGTGACGAGTCCGGATGCTGCAGAATCCGTGGGCCAGTACACGACGCGACGATCGGAAGGAATAGCGCTCCGCCGACTAGTCGACGCGATAGTTGGGCGCTTCCTTCACGATCTGAACGTCATGCACGTGCGATTCGCGAACCCCGGCCGCCGTGATCTCCACGAACTCGGCGCCGGTCCGGAGCTCGTCGATGGTCGAGCAACCGCAGTACCCCATCGCCGCCCGCAAGCCGCCCATGAGCTGGTGGATGACCGCCACGAGCGAGCCCTTGTAGGGAACGCGTCCCTCGATGCCTTCCGGCACCAGCTTCTCGGCAGCGCCTTCGCCTTCGGTGTCCTGGAAGTAACGATCCGAGCTGCCCTGCTGCATCGCCACGAGCGAACCCATGCCGCGATAGCTCTTGTACGAGCGACCCTGATAGAGCTCGATTTCGCCCGGCGACTCCTCGGTGCCGGCGAACATGCTGCCCATCATGACGCACGACGCGCCGGCGGCGAGCGCCTTGGCGATGTCACCGGAGAAGCGGATACCGCCATCGGCAATCGTCGGGATGCCCAGCTCGCCGACGCCTTCCAGTGCAAACTGAATCGCGGAGATCTGCGGCATGCCGACCCCGGCGACGATCCGCGTGGTGCAGATCGAGCCCGGACCAATGCCGATCTTGACTGCGTCCGCGCCGTGATCTGCCAACGCGCGTGCTCCGGTAGCGGTAGCGACGTTGCCGCCAATCACCTGCACCTGACCGTAACGCTTCTTGATCCATTCGACCCGGTCGAGCACGCCCTGGGAGTGTCCATGCGAGGTGTCCACGACCAGGACATCCGCACCGGCGGCCACCAGTGCCTCGGCGCGCTCCTCGGTGTCTCCCCCGGTACCCAATGCGGCACCGACTCTCAGCCTGCCCAGGTTGTCCTTGCAGGCGAGCGGATGCTCGGTCGACTTGAGGATGTCCTTGACGGTGATGAGGCCGCGCAGCTCCATTTCGCCATTGATCACCAGCACCCGTTCGAGGCGATGCTGGTGCATAAGCGCCTTGGCTTCGTCGAGGTCGGTGCCTTCGCGCACGGTCACGAGCTTGTCGCGCTTGGTCATCACGTTCGCGACGGGCTGGTCGAGATTGGTCTCGAAGCGGGTATCGCGGTTGGTTACGATCCCGACTACGCGCTTGCCTTCGACCACCGGCAGCCCGGAAAACTTGTGCTGCCGGGTGAGCGCAAGTACTTCCCGCACCGTCATGCTCGGCGGCACGGTGATCGGATCCTTCACGACGCCACTCTCGAAGCGCTTCACCTTGGCGACCTCTGCCGCCTGCTTCGCCGGTGACATGTTCTTGTGGACGATGCCGAGGCCGCCTTCCTGTGCCATGGCAATCGCCAGCCGCGCCTCGGTGACCGTGTCCATCGCTGCCGAGAGCAGCGGCACGTTGAGGGTGATCGTCTTGGTCAGGCGGGTCGCGAGGTTCACGTCCCTGGGAACAATGCGCGAATGGGCGGGCACGAGAAGGACGTCGTCAAAGGTGAGCGCCTTGCGGACGACACGCATGGTGGTTCTCTCCTAGCGCAAAAGCGGATTATACCGGACGCAATCGGGTCGATTCCTGCAGGGGCCGGGCCACGACAACGGGTGCTGCCGACCGCGCGGAACTGTGCGACGACCGCCGCTCGACCGCCGGGAATCCGCCGTTCGACCGGCGTCGTTTGACGGGCCCGCCCCGCTCCTCTACCTTGGTCGCCACCTCCTCCCCCGGGAAGCGCCATGACTTCAAAGGTCCGAACCACGAGCACGTCGCGACATCTGCCGCGCCGGATGCCAATCTGGACGGCGGGCTACGCCCTGGCGCTGCTATGCGCCGCCGGAATCTACACCGACCCCGCCCACGCGGACCTATGGAAATGGGTGGACGCCAACGGGCGGGTGGTCTATTCCGACATTCCCCCCAGTGGGGACGTCAAGGCGGAGCGGGTCAACCGTGCCTCGCCGCCCGCAAATCCCAATGCCGTCAAGGACATGATCAACCAGGACGCCGAGCTCAAGAAGCGGCAGATGCAGCGCGCCGACGATGCAAGCAAAGCCGACAGGGCGCGCGTGGACGCAACGCGTCGCGAGGATCAGTGCAACCAGGCCCGCGGCCAGCAGAAGGCATTGCAGATGGACAACATCCAGCACGTGCGCATCAATGAGCGCGGCGAGCGGGTGGTCATGGATGCAGCCATGCGCAAACAGGAGCGCGAGAAAGTAGAAGCCTTGCTGCGCACCCAGTGCCAGTCCGACCGTTGACCTGAATCCAGGCCACAACCGAAAAACCGCGACCGAGGTCGCCGTTGTCGCTGGACCTCGCGCTCGCGCGTCGTCAGCGTTTCTCGAGGTTGGCTTGGTTGATCTTCACTTCCGCCTTGCCCTTTAGCGAGCCTATGTAGGCGGCGAACAGCTCACGCGACAACTGCTCGTTCATCCTGCTGCCGACGGCAGCGAGCTTCGCATCGTCTGCCGCGGGGGGTGCGATCACCTGGGTCACCTTGTAGATCGCGAAACCGCCCTGCTCGCTGGACGTGCCGACGTACTGCGGCAACTTGGCGGGGTCGGCCTGAAAGATCTTCTTGATGGCGTCCGGCGACATGCCCGGTGCGGGCCGGTTGCGCTCGACCTTTACCGGTGCAGAAAAGCTCAAGCCGACGTCCTTCTCGCTATTGCCCTGCGCCAGCGCCGCCAGCTTCTCGCTGCCGGCCTTCAGCGCGGCTTCGGCCGCGGCCCGTCGCACGAGCTGGTCATGGATGGTGGTCTTCACTTGATCGAACGGCACCGGCGCGGACGGCTTGTATTCGACCACGCGACCGGACATCAGCGTGCCTGGCGCAATCTCAATGGCCTCGGTATTGCGCTTGCTCTGGACCGAATCGGGGCCGAAAAGCGCTTCCACAAACTTGGCGTTGCCCTTGGCAAGCGCCTGCGCCTGCGGCCGGGTCACGAGCGGCGATGCCTGTACCTCGAGGTTCAGGGCCTTCGCGACGCCCTGCAGCGAATCGGCCTGCTCGTACACCAGATTCTGAAACTGGTCGGCAGCCGCCGCGAACTTCGTAGAACCCTTCTGGCGCTTGATATCCTGCTCGATCTGCGCGCGCAACTCCTCGAATGGTCGGACCTTGGCCGGGGTGATGCCGTTGAGCTTGATTAGGTGATACCCGAAGTCGGTCAGCACCGGGTCGCTGATCTCGCCTTGCTTCATGGCGAATACGGCCTCGTCGAAGCCCTTCACCATCGTGCCCCGCGGAAAGCTTCCGAGGTCGCCGCCCTCCGCGGCGGAGCCGGGGTCCTCGGAGTACTGCTTGGCGAGTTCGCCGAACTTACCGGGATTGGCCTTGGCCTGCGCGGCGACGTCTTCGGCCTTCTTCTTCGCCGCGGCCTTCTCTTCGGGCTTCGCATCCGGCTTCACGGCAACCAGGACGTGGGCGGCGGTGCGCTCCTCAGGCTGACCATACTGATTGAGATTGGCTTCGTACTGACGCTTGACCTCGGCCGGATCGATGGTCACCTGCCCGAGCGTCGCTTCCGGGGTCAGCATGACGTACTCGAACTTCACCTGCTCCGGGGTCTTGAACGCCTGAGCATTGCTGTCGTAGAAGGCCTTCACCGCAACGTCATCGATCTTGACGTCCTTCGCAAACGACTCGGCCGGGATCGCCGCCGTTGCGACCTCACGTTGTTGCTCGAGCAGATTGAGGTAGCGCTCCTTGCTTGCCCTGGCGACGATACCACCAAGGGAGATCGGGTCCGAGAGCGGCCCGAGCACGAGCTCTTGGCGCAACCGCTCCTCGAACTGCGGCGGATTCATGTTCTGCGCGGCCAGCAGCTGGCGGTACCGATCCACGGAGAAGCGGCCGTTCTCCTGGAACACAGGCAGTGATGCGATGACCTCCTGGAGTTGCGTGTCCGATACACGCATAGCCTCCCGACGGGCCTTGTCCTGAAGGAGCTTCTGGTTGACCAGCTGCTCGAGGATGGCGTAACGGACCTCGGGATTGTCGAGCATCCCCGGGTCGAAGTTCGCCCCGAGCTGGGCGCGCAAGCGGTCGGTCTGATCACGCAATGCGTCGGCGTACTCGGCCTGGGTCACGCGGACGTCGCCCACCCGGGCGACTTCGTTCGCGGCGTCGCCGCCACCGCGAAAGTAGTAGTCTACGCCGAAGAATGCGAACGGCAGCATGACCAGCGCGAGGACGATCTGAACCGCCCGCTTGTGCTTGTAAACGAGATCGTACATGTGGGTTCAGACGCTTTCGCGCGCTTTCGCGATGCGGCAGGACGCAGGAGGCGACCTTCGTCGTACGGACGTTGCCATCGTTTGCATACCAAAAGGGCGAACTCGCATTCGCCCCTTTTCAGCCTCTCGGCCCGTCGGCCCGCTTAGCGCCAGGATGGACGCGATGGATTTGCGGCTCCCGAGCGTTCGGCCCGATTCTCGATTGACATTCCTCGGCGACGCGTGCACGCGGAATGGCTTGGCTAATGGCGGAGTGGACGGGACTCGAACCCGCGACCCCCGGCGTGACAGGCCGGTATTCTAACCGACTGAACTACCACTCCACGATTTCTGGTGGGTGCTGACGGGCTCGAACCGCCGACCCTCGCCTTGTAAGGGCGACGCTCTACCAACTGAGCTAAGCACCCCCCGCACTGCCGGCATCGTGACCGAGCCCTGACCGGCACTTCCGATCGCGGCCTTGCCGTGGCGTCACACCGACTACCAAGGCAAGTAAGCCCCCTAGTTTACTGCATCCTTCAGTGCTTTTCCAGCGCGGAACTTGGGGACCCTGGCAGCACCGATCTTAATGGCATCGCCGGTGCGCGGGTTTCGTCCCTGACGGGCCGTGCGCTTGCCGATGTAGAACGAGCCGAAGCCCACCAGGGTGACGATGTCGCCCTTCTTGAGCGAAGTCGTGATCGAGTCAACCGCGGCGTCAAGCGCACGGCCCGCGGCCGCCTTGGAGATGTCGGCGTGTTTGGCGATCGCATCGATCAGTTCGGCTTTGTTCACGAGGCCCTCGCGTGCAATGGTTGATGCAAAAAGGTTGGTACGGGATAACGTTGATGCGGACGGGTCGATGCCGGGGTGGGTGCCAAGGGGCAAGGCCAGTGCAAAAGCGTCGGCTGCAAAAAAAACGGGTCGCGGACGATGCGCGACCAATACGACGTTTATAGCAACCGCGATTTCCGTGTGTCAAGCGATCTGTCTACTCGTGCTCGAACGGCGGCGGCAGGGACGATCTCGCGCAACACTGCAAGGCTTGGCGCGGGTTTTGCGTCGCATCACTTGGGGGTTCGACGCATGAGAGTAGTGCACTGCCGCAAAAAAAACGCGCCTTCGGCGGAAGGCGCGTTGGCAACGGGTCGCGGCGCTCAGTGCTTGATGACCAAGGCCTTGTCGTCCGCCGGTGCAGCGGCTGGCGGAACGGTAGGCGCTTCCGCAGCCGCTTCCTGCAACGCGGTAGGCGGCCGCTCGAGCGCTGCTTCCAGCACCTGTTCGATCCATCGCACCGGCCGGATCTCGAGGCGATTCTTGATCTCGTCCGGAATCTCGGTCAGATCCTTCACGTTTTCCTCGGGAATCAGCACGGTCTTGATCCCACCGCGTCCGGCCGCCAGGAGCTTCTCCTTCAACCCCCCGATTGGCAGGACCTCGCCACGCAGCGTGATCTCGCCGGTCATGGCGACGTCAGCCCGCACCGGAATGCCTGCCAGGATCGACACGATCGCCGTGCAGATCGCCGTGCCGGCCGACGGACCATCCTTGGGCGTTGCGCCCTCCGGAAGGTGGATGTGCAAGTCGGTCTTCTGGTAGAAGTCCGCCGCAATGCCGAGCATCTTAGACCGGTGACGAACGACCGAGAGCGCTGCGGCGATTGATTCGTTCATCACCTCGCCGAGCTTGCCGGTGGACGTGGTCTTGCCCTTGCCGGGCAGCGCCACGGCCTCGATGGTGAGGAGATCACCTCCCACCTCGGTCCAAGCGAGCCCGGTAACCTGGCCGATCTGGTTCTGCTTCTCGGCGATGCCGTAGGTAAAGCGCCGAACCCCGAGGTATTTGTCGAGGTTCTTCGAGGTGACATCGACCGGACTCTTCGCCTTGCGCGTCTTGCCCTCGCTCTCGCGCAGCAACAAGGCTTTCACAACCTTGCGGCAGATCTTGGAAATCTCGCGCTCGAAACTCCGGACGCCGGCTTCACGCGTGTAATAGCGTGCGATGTCGCGCAGCGCCGATTCGGCGACGTGAATTTCCTCGGGCTTAAGGCCGTTGTTCTTGACCTGTTTGGGAAGTAGGTATTGTCGGGCGATCGCAATCTTCTCGTCCTCGGTGTAACCCGAGAGCCGGATGACCTCCATCCGGTCGAGCAGTGGACCCGGGATATTCAGGGTGTTGGCCGTGGCCACGAACATCACGTCGGAAAGGTCGTACTCGACCTCGACGTAGTGATCGACGAACGTGTTGTTCTGCTCCGGATCGAGCACCTCGAGCAGCGCCGACGATGGGTCACCGCGGAAATCCATACCCATCTTGTCGACTTCGTCGAGCAAGAAGAGAGGATTGCGCACGCCGACCTTGGTCATGTTCTGCAGGATCTTGCCGGGCATCGACCCGATGTACGTACGGCGGTGACCGCGAATTTCCGCCTCGTCACGGACGCCACCCAAGCTCATGCGCACGAACTTGCGGTTCGTGGCCTTCGCGATCGACTGGCCGAGCGAGGTCTTGCCGACGCCAGGGGGCCCTACGAGGCACAGGATCGGCGCCTTGAGGCGGTCGACGCGCTGCTGCACGGCCAGGTATTCGACGATGCGCTCCTTCACCTTCTCGAGGCCGTAATGGTCGGCATCGAGCACCTTTACCGCCGCGGCGAGGTCCTTGCTGATCTTGCTCTTCTTGCGCCACGGTAGCCCGACGAGGGTATCGATGTAATTGCGCACCACCGTCGCTTCCGCTGACATGGGCGACATCATCTTGAGTTTCTTGAGCTCGGTGATGGCCTTGGTCTCGGCTTCCTTCGACATCCGCACGGCCTTGATCTTCTTTTCCATCTCCTCGAGGTCGGCGTTCTCGTCGCCCTCGCCGAGCTCCTTCTGGATGGCCTTGACCTGCTCGTTCAGGTAGTACTCGCGCTGGCTTTTCTCCATCTGCCGCTTGACGCGACCACGAATACGCTTTTCCACCTGGAGAATATCGACCTCGCCCTCGAGCAGGCCGAGGAGGTGTTCGAGGCGCTTGGCGACATCGCCCATCTCCAGGATCTCCTGCTTCTGCTCGAGCTTGAGCGGCAGGTGCGCGGCGATCGCGTCAGCCAGGCGGCCACCATCGTCGATACCCGACATCGAGGTGAGGATCTCCGGCGGAATTTTCTTGTTGAGCTTCACGTACTGATCGAACTGGGCGAGCAGGGTGCGCCGCATCGCCTCGATCTCGTGCGCCTGCCCGGCTTCGCCGGCGATCGGCGCCGCCTCGGCCGTGAGGAGCTCAGCGTCCTCGGAAATGCGCAGGATCTGGGCGCGCTGGGTGCCTTCCACGAGCACTTTCACCGTGCCGTCCGGAAGCTTCAGCATTTGCAGCACCGTCGCGACGCTGCCGATCGGATAGAGATCCTCCGCACCTGGGTCGTCCTTCGCCGCCGACTTCTGGGCGACGAGCAGAATGTGCTTGCCCGCGTCCATCGCCACGTCCAAGGCTTTGATCGACTTGGGCCGGCCGACGAACAGTGGAATGACCATGTGCGGGAACACCACGACGTCCCGGAGCGGGAGCAGTGGCAGGGACATGGTTTGGGGTAGCAAGTTTTCAGTCGGCATGGGGTGCCTCGGTGATACGAGTGAGACGAAGGTGCGGCCATCCGGCCACCGAATCAAGGCCGGCCACGCCGGGCTTTCCCGGCCGCACCGCGAAGATCAGGAGTGGGCCGACGCTACCTTCGGCTGATCGGCGAACATGAGGAGCGGCTTGCCGTCGTTGGCGATCGTGTTTTCGTCCACGACCACCCGGGCGAGGTTGTGGTGCGACGGAAGGTCGTACATGACGTCCAGCAGCACCTGCTCGAGGATCGAGCGCAAGCCACGGGCGCCGGTCTTGCGGGCAAGCGCCTTGCGAGCGATGGCGCGTAGTGCGCCTTCTCGGATTTCGAGCTCCACGCCCTCCATCCGGAACATCTTCTGGTACTGCTTCAGCAATGCGTTCTTGGGCTCGACTAGGATCTCGATCAGCGCGGGCTCGTCGAGTTCCTCGAGGGTCGCCGCGACCGGCAGCCGGCCCACGAACTCGGGGATGAGACCGAACTTGATCAGGTCCTCGGGCTCGGCCTCGCGCAGCAGGAGACCAATGTCCTTGCGGTCGTCGGGACTGGTGACCTCGGCGCCAAAGCCGATGCCCGTCTTGGCGGTACGCTGGCGGATGATCTTTTCAAGGCCGTCGAACGCGCCGCCGCAGATGAACAGGATGTTGGTCGTATCGACCTGCACGAACTCCTGGTTGGGATGCTTACGGCCGCCCTGGGGCGGAACCGAGGCAATCGTGCCTTCGATCAGCTTCAGCAGCGCCTGCTGCACGCCTTCTCCCGATACGTCCCGCGTGATCGAGGGGTTGTCCGACTTGCGCGAAATCTTGTCGATCTCGTCGATATAGACGATGCCCCGCTGCGCCTTCTCGATGTCGTAGTCACATTTCTGCAGCAGCTTCTGGATGATATTCTCGACGTCTTCGCCGACGTAGCCGGCCTCCGTGAGGGTGGTGGCATCGGCGATGACGAAGGGCACGTCCAGGAGGCGCGCCAGCGTCTGGGCCAGCAGGGTCTTACCCGAGCCCGTGGGACCAATCAGCAGGATGTTGCTCTTGGAAAGCTCGACCTCATCATCCTTGCTCCCTGACTCCAGCCGCTTGTAGTGGTTATAGACCGCCACCGAGAGGATCTTCTTGGCGAGATCCTGCCCGATCACATATTGGTCCAGGATCTGCCGGATTTCATGCGGGGTCGGTAACTTGTTCTTGTCGGCACGGGTAGCCTCTGTCGTCGACCCTTCCTCGCGGATGATGTCGTTGCAGAGCTCGATGCACTCGTCGCAAATGAACACCGAGGGACCGGCGATGAGCTTCCGCACCTCGTGCTGGCTCTTGCCGCAGAAGGAGCAGTAAAGGAGCTTGTCGCCTGGGTTCTTGTCCGCCATTGCCTTGAATCGCGCCTCGTAAGCGTGCTGTTTGCGCCGTTTCGGTGCTGATTTATACGTTGAGTCTGACTTTACCCGCCCTATGCCCGCTTCTGCAAGACCTGATCCACGATACCGTACTCTTTGGCTTCGTCCGCTGTCAGAAAGCGGTCACGATCCGTGTCACGAGCCACTTTTTCCACGCTTTGACCGGTGTGCTGGGCCAAAAGCTGGTTGAGACGCTCGCGCAGCGCGAGGATGTACTTCGCGTGGATTTCGATATCCGAAGCCTGACCCTGGAAGCCGCCCAGCGGCTGGTGGATCATGACCGAGGAGTTCGGCAAGGCGAACCGCTTACCCTTCTGCCCTGCCGCCAGGAGGAAAGCGCCCATCGACGCCGCCATCCCCACGCACAACGTGGATACGTCCGCCTTGATGAACTGCATGGTGTCGTAAATGGCCATCCCCGCCGCGATCGAGCCTCCGGGGGAATTGATGTAAAAATGAATGTCCTTGTCCGGATTCTCCGACTCCAGGAACAGCATTTGCGCCACGACGAGATTGGCAGTCGCCTCGTTCACGGGTCCCACCATGAAGACGACGCGCTCCTTGAGGAGCCGCGAGTAGATGTCGTACGCGCGCTCGCCGCGTCCGCTCTGCTCGATGACCATCGGGATGAGGCCGAGGCCCCGGGGTTCGTCCATGGTTTTCCTTGTGAGTGGGTTAGGTTGTGGGTGGGGAAGAGGTGCGGATGATCGATCCCGCATCATCGGTGCCCGATCATCGGTGATTAACTCGACGGGACGCCCGCCGAGATGACCATCGGCGCCGCTGCGCCGACCGGTAACCGGGAAGCCAGGTCGCGATCCCGAACGTTATGTGGTGCGTGACGCTGGATCCGCAAGTGGCGTGCCACTTCCCGGTCCGGAGCTACGCATCGGGGTTGCGGCATCCGGGCAACCGGCCTTGGTCCGGCCGTTGGTCCGCGGGGCCTCCCAGGTCGCCGCGGAGAAGGCAAGGCGCATCGGGCTTGCCCTGCACGTCCGGGTACCGCCACGTCGATGCACGACTCAGGTTCGCGCCGGCCCCATCAATTCGCGGAAGGACGCCTTCTTGTCGTGTACCCGGGCACGCGCCAGAACCCAGTCGATCACGTTTCGTTCGACCGCCAGCGCCTCGAATTCGTTCAGGCGCTCGGGCTGCTCGTAGTGCCACCGAACCACCGCTTCCGGGTGCTCGAATGTCTGGGCCGTTTCCTGCACCAGCGCCTTGACCTGGTCGGGCTTGGCCTGCAAGTCGTGCTCCCGAACGAGCTCGGCAAGGATGAGCCCCAGCGCCACGCGCTCCTCGGCGTTAGTCCGAAACATGTCGGGGCTGAGCTTGATGTCGGCGGCCTTCATGCCCTGCTGCTGCAGGTTGGCGGTCATCTGCCTGGCCATGTTCTCGGACTCCTGCTCGACCAGGACCTTGGGCACCGCGAACTGCGCACTCTGGCGAAGCGCGGCGAGTGCCTGCTCCTTGAGCCTCGACTCGATCTTGCGCCGGAGCTCGACCTTGAGGTTAGCCGTAACTTCAGACTTGAGATCGTCGATCTGCCCGCTCTCGATGCCGAAACTCTTCACGAATGCCTCATCGATGGAGGGCAAGACGGGTTCGGCGACGGACTTGGCTTGGAGCGCAAACCGAGCCGGCTTGCCCGCGACCTCCTGACCGTGATAATCCGCAGGAAACGTGAGGTCGAACGTCTTCTCCTCGCCGGCGCGCATGCCCCGCAGCGCCGTCTCGAACTCCGGCAGCATCCGGCCCTCCCCCAAAACGATGGGAAAGTCCTTGGCCTGGCCGCCCCCGAACTCCACGCCGTCGATTGTTCCCGAGAAATCCACCACGACCTGGTCGCCATCCGCGGCGGCCCGGTCGACCGGGTTGAACGTCACGCGCTGCTTGCGCAACACCTCGATCGTGACGTCGACATCGGTCGACGTCACCTCGGCGACCGGCCGCTCGATCTCGGCTGTAGAGATATCGCCGACCTTGATGTCGGGATAGACCTCGAAGACCGCCGAAAACGCGATCTCGCCGTCGCTCGGCGCGGCCGCGGCCGGCTCGATGCGCGGATAACCCGCGACCCGCAGGTTCTGGGACCGTATGGCATCCGAAAGGCTTTCCTGGACGCGATCGGAAATGACGTCCGAGCGGACCTGACGTCCGTACTGCTGCACCACCATCTTGAGCGGAACCTTGCCGGGTCGGAAGCCGGCTACTTTCACGGTGCGGGCTAGGCGAGCCAGGCGCTTCTCGACCTCCGTGTCGATCTCCGCGAGGGGAAGGGCGACGTCCAGGCGCCGCTCGAGCTGGCCAGTAGATTCCAGGTTGGTTTGCATGCGCTTCGAATCCTTGCTATTTTGATCTTGGTGCGAAAGGGGGGACTCGAACCCCCACGGGCTGCCCCGCTGGAACCTAAATCCAGTGCGTCTACCAATTCCGCCACTTTCGCAGCCGCTTTCGCCGAACGCGCAAGTATAGCTGGTTTAGGGCACCCCCGCCACCTGCGGAAGGCACCCCAACGGCTGTGCGCGGGCCCACCCAATGTAGGTTTAGGCGCGTTTTCCGCCTGTTTGCGTGTCCGTCGCTCATTACGAAAACTTTCCGGTTGCCTCCCTGCTCGTGCCGACACGACTTCGGGCAGCGGTGGTAGCGATCTACCGGTTCGCCCGCGCTGCCGACGACATCGCCGACGAAGGTGACGCCTCGCCGGCGGAGCGTCTGGCTGGTCTCGATGCCTTCGGGGTCGCGCTGGATGCCATCGGACGCGGCGATCCGACCGTCGCACCACCTTTCCCGGAACTCGCCCGGGCCATCCGTGCTCACGACCTACCACTGGCGCCGTTCCACGAACTGCTCTCCGCGTTCCGCCAAGACGTTACTGTGCCGCGCTATGACACGGTTGCCGCGCTCGGCGACTATTGTCGACGATCCGCGAATCCAGTGGGCCGGTTGCTCCTCCATCTCTACGATGCCGCCACGCCGGTTCACGTCGCGTGGTCGGATGCGATTTGCACGGCACTCCAGCTCACCAACTTCTGGCAGGACGTCGCAGGCGACTGGACCCGCGGCCGGGTGTACCTCCCGCAGGAAGATCTGGCGCGATTCGAGGTCCGCGAGGCTGCCATCGCCACCCAACGTGTCGACGACGCCTGGCGGGCGCTGATGCGCTTCGAAACGTCGCGCACCCGTACCATGCTCGAATCGGGCAGGCCGCTGGTCGCAGCCCTCCCATGGCGCCTCGGCCTCGAGCTCTCCGGGGTTCTCGCCGGTGCGCACTGGGTGCTGGACGCCATCGACTCCGTGGACGGCGACGTATTCCGCCGGCGCCCCGCACTCGCGCGCCACGACTGGCTCCTGGTCGGCTGGCGGGCGCTGTTTCCCCTTGGTCGGCATCGCGCCCTCGCCGCGGATAAGACCGCATGAGCGCCGCCGGGCCTTCCCAAGGCGCTCGCCCCCTCCTCGGGAGGGGGTTGGCGCAGCCCACGCCGTGGGCAAGCCTGGGGGAGGCTACCCGGAGCGCCGCCGGGCCGTCCCAAGGCGCTCGCCCCCTCCTCGGGAGGGGGTTGGCGCAGCCCACGCAGTGGGTCATCCTGGTGGAGTTACCCATTAGCGCAGGCGGAGCCCGCGGGTGAACCCCGACGAGTACTGTCAGCAGAAGACGGCGCAGAGCGGGTCGAGCTTCTACTACAGCTTCCTGTTCCTGCCGCCGGCGCGGCGGCGCGCCATCACCGCGCTCTACGCGTTCTGCCGCGAGGTCGATGACGTCGTCGACGAAGCGACCGACCCCACGGTGGCGCGCGCCAAACTGGCCTGGTGGCGTACCGAGGTCGCGGCCATGTACGGGGGATCGCCGACCCATCCGGTCACGCGAGCGCTGCAGCCTTGCGCGGCGAGCCATGGGCTCGAGCAGGCGGAGCTGCAGGCGGTGATCGATGGCATGGGAATGGATCTCGATCGTAACCGCTACCTCGATTTCGCCGAGCTCGAGCGCTATTGTCACTTGGCCGCGGGAGTGGTGGGCATTCTGTCGGCGCGCATATTCGGCCACACCCAGCCGGCCACGCTCGCGTACGCACGCGACCTCGGCATCGCGTTCCAGCTCACTAACATCGTGCGCGACGTCGGCGAGGACGTTCGTCGCGGACGCATCTACCTGCCGCAGGAAGACCTGCAGCGCTTCGGCGTGACCAGCGCCGCCCTGCTGCGTCGCGAGGGCAGTGCGCAGTTCGAGGCGCTCATGGCCTATCAGGTAGTCCGCGCGCGAACCTGGTACACACGGGCGCTCGCCGCACTGCCGGCCGAGGACCGCACGATGCAAAAGCCCGGGCTGATCATGGCGGCCATCTATCGCACGCTCCTCGACGAGATCGAGCGCGACCGTTACGCCGTGCTCGACAAGCGCATCGCCCTGACGCCGCTGCGCAAGTTCTGGATCGCCTGGAAGACCGCGCGCGCGGGATGACGCCCGACCCGACGCGTGTAGGCGACGACCGACCGCACGTGGCGGTCGTCGGCGGCGGCTGGGCGGGATGCGCCGCGGCCGTCCACATGGCAGCGCACGGCATCGCGGTGACCCTGTACGAGCAGGCACCGATGCTCGGCGGCCGGGCACGGACCGTCGCCGTCGATGGGCTGCGTCTGGACAACGGTCAACACCTCCTGGTGGGCGCCTATCATCAAACCCTCGCTACGCTGGCGCGCGTGCATGGCCCGGGCCGTGCCGCTGAGCTGTTGCAGCGCATGCCGCTCACCATTGCGCCCTGGGGGAGCCTGGCCCAAAGCATGCCGGCCTTTGCGGCTGCACGCTGGCCGGCTCCCTGGCATCTTGCCTGCGCTGTCCTCCTGGCGCGGGGGCTCGGGTGGGCCGAGCGGCTGGGGCTGTTGCGGCACTTTCGCGAGCTCCAGGCTACGAACTTCGAACGGCCCGACACCGAAACGGTCGAGGAATGCTTCGCCCGGATACCCCGCAGAAGCTACGCGGCGCTTTGGGCGCCGCTTTGCGTGGCCGCGCTCAACACGCCCCCGAGCCGCGCATCGGCGCGCATCTTCGGCAACGTGCTGCGCGCGGCGCTTGCCGGCCCCGCTGGCGACAGCGAGTTCATCCTGCCGCGCACGCATCTCGGCGCGTTGCTGCCCGAGCCTGCCGGGACATTCGTGACACGGCACGGGGGCACGGTCCGTATCTCGACCCGGGTACGATCCCTCCGCGACGACGCGGCCGCGATCACCGTTGCCGCCGACGGCGACGCGCAGCGATTCGATGCCGTCGTGCTCGCCGCAGGCCCGCACCAGGTGCGCGCCGTCGAGGTGCACGACGCGAGCGGTGCCTGGTCTCGCGTGCAAGCGCAGATCGCGGCGTTCGGTTACGAATCCATCAACACGGTGTACCTGGGCTATCCGGAGGCGACGATGGCGGCGCCACTGGCCCGTCTCGACGACACGCCCGGTCAGTGGCTGTTCGATCGGGGCGCGACGGAATACCGCGGCGAGTCGCTGCGCCTGCTCGCGCTCGTGGTCAGCGCCAACGGCCCGCACGACGCGCTCGCGCAGGACAGCCTGGTCGCGGCCGCCGATGCCCAGTTGCGTCGCCTCGATCCGACGCTGCCGGCGCGGCGCTACGGCCGGGTCATTGCCGAGCGCCGCGCGACCTACGCCTGCACGCCGGCGCTCGAGCGGCCGGTCGGGGGCGCGATCACGCCCCGGCTCCATCTCGCCGGTGATTACACTCACCCGCACTTTCCCGCCACCCTCGAGGCAGCCGTTGCATCCGGTACGACCGCAGCCGATTCGGTGCTCGCGGCGCTGGCGATGCCCGGACCGCCAGCACCAACCGGCTAGTCGTCGGTCGGCGCCACGTCCCAGGACCAGAAGTCGTCGCGCTCGTCGATCAGGAAGCGGGCGAGCACCATCTTGTGGACCTCCGATGCACCATCGACGAGACGCGCCTGCCGCGCGTACCGGTAGATCCATTCCAGTACGGTGTCCTTGGAATACCCGCGTGCGCCGTTGAGCTGCAGCGCCATGTCGACGGCCTGGTGCAGCACGTCGGCGACGACGAGCTTGGCCATGGAGATTTCCTTGCGGGCGAACTCGCCGCGGTCGAGCATCCAGGCGGCGCGCATCGTCAGCAGCCGGCCAATGTCGATCTG
>JBDSND010000181.1:0-34055 GCA_039915505.1 Casimicrobiaceae bacterium | reverse complement strand
ATAGACCGCCTGCACCACCGGATTGGCCCGGATCTCGTCCGGCGGCCCTGCCGCGATCAGCTTTCCCTTGTCGAGGACGATGATCCGGTCGGCGAAGCCGAACACCACGTCCATGTCGTGCTCGGTGAAGAGCACGGCGATCGCGGCCTCCCGGGCGACGCTGGTCGCGAGCTCCATCAGCCGGCCCCGCGAACGTGGCGACATCCCGGCGGTGGGCTCGTCCATCAGCAGCACCCGAGGTTTGCCCGCGAGGGCGAGCGCCAGTTCCACCCGCTTGGCGTTGCCGTAGGCGAGGGTCGCGCATGCTGCGTCGGCAAGAGACTGCATGCCGACCCGTTCCAGCAAGGCGTCGCTCTCGCGCCGGAACGCCATCGCTGCGGGGAGGTCGACGCGCAACGTCTGCCGGGCTTGGGCGAGCAGGGCGACCTGGACGTTCTCCCGGACCGTCATCGACGGGAACGTCGCCGCGACCTGGAAGGTGCGCGCCACGCCGCGACGGGCAATCTGCCGGGGCGGCAGGCCGTCGATGCGCTCACCCGCAAGGTGCACCGTGCCGCGATCGGGTGCGAGCTGGCCGTTGAGGAGATTGAAGCACGTGGTCTTGCCGGCGCCGTTGGGTCCGATGAGGGCTACCACCTCGCCCGCGGCAACGTCTAGCGACACGTCGTGCACCGCTTCGACGCCGTCGAAAGCTTTGCTAAGGTCCCGCGCGGCGAGCACACTCGTCATGCGGCGCTGCGCTTCCTTACGATGCGCTGCAGCGCCCCGCCGATGCCCATGGGAAACGCCAGCACCAGCAGCAGGATCACCACGCCCACGCCCGCTCGCCAGTACTCGGTGGTGCGTGCCAGGGTGTCCTGGAGCCAGATGAACGCCGCTGCGCCCAGCAACGGACCCGCGAGGGCGTTGAGACCGCCGAGCAGCACGATGACCAGGGCGTCCACGGAGCGGGGAATCGATAGCACTTCGGGCGAGATGCTGCCCTTGGAAAACGCGTACACGCCACCGGCCAAGCCGGCAAGCGTGCCGGCGATGGCGAATGCGAGCCATTGCAAGCGCCGTACGTCGATGCCCAGAGCTTCAGCGCGCAGCGCCGAGTCGCGGCCGGCGCGCAAGGCGTAACCGAAGGCGCTCTGGGCGATCCACGCCACCGCTGCAAGGCCTGCGCCCACCATGCCGAGGGTGAACCAGAAATAGGCCTGCTTGGTGGCGAGCGGTCCGACGGGCCAGATGCCGACGAGGCCATTCGACCCGCCCGTCACCGCGGTCCACTGGAACGCGACCGACCAAACGATCTGTGCGAACGCGAGGGTGAGCATGGCAAGGTACACGCCCGACAGGCGCACGCAGAACCAGCCGAACACGATCGCCCCGCCGAGTGCGGCGAGGGGTGCTAAGGCGAGTGCGCCGCCCATGGCCACGCCGTGACGGGCCGCCATGGCCGCCGCGTACGCGCCGAGGCCGAAATAAGCAGCGTGCCCGAACGACGCCATTCCGCCCGTGCCCATGATGAACTGCAGGCTCGCCGCGAACAACGCGAACACCAGGACGTCCGTGGCGAGAATCAGGCTGTAGGCATCCGTCAGGACCGGCAGGAGGGCGGCCACGGCGAGCACCGCGATCGCGCCCAGCAGTGCCCGCCGCCCTGCGGGCCGCACCAGGCGGCGCTGCTCGGGCACGCTGGTCACCGGCGCGGTATCACGCGACGCACCCAGCAAGCCCTGCGGCCGCACCGTCAGCACGATCGCCATCACCACGAACTCGGCAACCAGCGTGAGCTTGGGGAATGCCACGTCGATGCCGGCGACGCCGACCGTGCCGAGCGCCACGCATAGTGCCTTGGTGAGTCCGATCAGCAAGGCGGCGAGGAACGCCCCGGGGATGGAACCTAGCCCGCCGACGACCGTGACCACGAAGGCCTCGGCGATGATGCCGAGATCCATGCCGAGATTGGCGGGCTCGCGCGGCAGCTGCAGGGCCCCGGCGAATCCGGCGAGGGCGGCGCCAAGGACGAACACCGCCGTGAATAGTGTCCGCTCGTCGATGCCGAGTGCCGCGGTAAGCATGCGATTCTCGGTGGCCGCGCGCACCAGCATGCCGAAGCGGGTACGAGCGAGCAGCCACCAAAGGCTGGCCAGCACCAGCGGCCCCAGCGCAAGCAGAAAGAGATCGTATTCGGGGATCGACCTGCCGAACAGCACGACCGCGCTGTCGAGCCCCGGCGCGCGCGGTCCGAGCAGATCTTCGGCGCCCCACACGGCGAGGGTCACGTCGCGCACGATCAGCACCACGCCGAAGGTCGCGATGAGTTGCAGAAGTTCCGGCGCGCTGTAGATCGGCTTCAGCAGGCCGCGCTCGAGCAGACCGCCGAGCAAACCGACGAGTACCGTGGCCATGGCGACGCCACCCCAGAATCCCAGCGCGGTGCCAGCCGACATCTCGACGGCGGAATACGCCACATAGGCCCCGAGCATATACAGCGACCCATGCGCAAAATTGACCACGCGGGTGACCCCGAAGATGAGGGTCAGGCCGGCCGCAACGATGAAGAGCGAGGACGCTTGCGCGAGGCCGGTGACGAGCTGGGCGAAAAGTGCGCCGGGCGAGAAGCTGGACACGATGGATGGACACCGCGCCGTAACGGCGTGGGCGCCCGTAGGATCGAAGGTCGCGATTCTAGCCTGCGGCCCGGCGCCGACCGCATGACCGGCCGGCCGCGCGGCGGTTGGGGAACGCGGTCAGAGCCCGTCGTGCCTGCCCGCGACCTCAGCGGGCGGGGCGCAACCGGTTCACGACCTCGTCGCTCGGCAAGAAGTCCTTGCCGTCGGCGTAGCGCCAGTCGACCATCATGCCCTTGCCATCGCGCACTGCCGTACGGCCGACAAAGGCGCCCATCGTCGACTGGTGATCGATGGCGCGGAACATGACCTTGCCGAACGGCGTATCGAAGCTGAGTCCGCTGAACGCGTCGACCAGTTTCTCGGTGTCGGTGCTGCCGGCCCTGGCGAGCGCCGCGGCCGCCGCTTTCACTGCGCTGTAGCCGACCACGGAGCCCAGGCGCGGGTAGTCGTTGAATCGGGCCTCGTATGCCTTGCGAAAGCGCGCATGCTCGGGCGTGTCGATGCCGTACCACGGGTATCCCGTGACCCACCAGCCGACCGGCGCTTCGTCCTTGAGCGGGTCGAGGTACTCCGGCTCGCCACCGAGCAGGTTGAGGACCGGACGGTCCTTGAACAGGCCGCGGAGTTGCCCTTCGCGCACGAACCGGGCGAGGTCGGGCCCGAACAGCGACGAGAACACCGCATCGGGCTTGGCGTCAACAAGGGCCTGTACCACCGGCCCAGCTTCGATCTTGCCGAGGGTCACCGCCTGTTCGACGAACTCCACGCCAGGCTGAAGTGCCGCGAGTTGCTGCTTGAAGGTGGCGGTGGCGGCCTGCCCATATTCATAGTTCGGATAGACGATGGCCCAGCGTCGCTTGTTGAGACGCGCCGCTTCGGGTACGAGCATCGCCGTCTGCATGTAGGTCGAGGCGCGGAGGCGGAAGGTGTAGCGGTTGCCATCCTGCCAGACGATCTTGTCGGTGAGCGGCTCGGCGGCGAGGAACACCGTCTTGCGCTGCCTGGCGAGATCGGCGACGGCGAGACCCACGTTGGAGGCGAAGGTGCCCATCAGCATGGCGACGCGTTCGCGCGCCAGGAGCTCTTCCGCGACCCGCACCGCGTCGCCGGGACTGCCGTTGTCGTCGCGCGAGACGATCTCCAGCGGACGTCCGAGCACGCCACCGGCGGCGTTGATCTCCTCGACCGCCAGGTCCATGCCCTTCCGGTACGGCTCGAGGAAAGCCGGGAATTGCTTATAGCTGTTGAGCTCGCCGAGCTTGATCGGCTGATTCGACTGCGCCCCGGCCGTGGTCGACAGCATCGCAAGAGAGAGCCCGATACACAACGCCGCCCACGTACCTTGCATGTTGCGCTTCATCTTGTCTCCCTCGCCGCGATCCACCGGCAACCGAGTTGGCCTTAACGCGTGGCGACGCGCGGCGTTGACGTCCTGCCGCGGTGCGCTGCACGACCCGCCACCACGGCATGAGCATAGAACCAATCCGCCTGAGTCGGTTCGCGTGCCACCGGTAGAATCAACGGGTTTGCCCATTCCCGAACGCCTTCACCAACAGTCTGTCTAACCGCAGGCTGCCTCCATGGTCCCGCCCCTCGATTCCACGCCAGCATTATCCCTGGGCTTCGATCTGCCGTTCGCAGCGCTTTACACGGCCGACGGCGCTACGCGCATCGATGCTCTCTTCGTCGACCATTTGCGCGGCGTCGACCACGCGCTCGCGGCACGATTCGATGACGCGCGGCGCGCGCCCGAGGCGTTGGCCGCGCGCGACGAAGCGGATCTGCTGATCGCCATCGGACCGCACCTCGAGGACTTCGTGGGCGAGCTCTTCGGCATTGCCGCCGAGGTTCGCGCGCTCGAGGCCGCGCATCATGCGCTTGCCCCGCTGTTCGTGGTGAAGCGACAGTTCGTGCAGCGCAAAGCGATGAACACCTATCGCGCCGAGATTGCCGAGACGTTCGACGGGCCGGTGCTGGCGGCGAAGCTCGAAGCCCTCATGAAACCCGGCTTCACCGAGCTCGACTTCGCGGAGGCAGTGACGCGTTGGCTCCAAGATGCCGAGGCCCATGCCGAAGCGCTCGACGTGGCCATGCGCTACGCAGCCTGGGCAGCGCATACGCCCGCCGGCAGGCGCGTGTCGCAGCGTGGCGTGCTCTTCCGCGCCCCCAGGAAGCTCGACGCCCTGCGTCTTGTTCCCGTCGAGTCCATCCGCGTGGCCGAGGTCGATGCCTGGCAGCTGGCCGGGGCCAAGCTACGACCGCGCGACGGCTTTTCGCTCACCGATCCTGGCACGGACTTCGTCGGCGGGCTCGATCAGGCGCACTACTGCATCTGGTGCCACGAGCAGGGCAAGGACTCCTGTGCCCGCGGGTTGCCCGAGAAAAAGACGGTGGACCAGGTCGGTGCGGGGGATCGATTCAAGAAGAGCCCGTTCGGAGTGACCCTCGCCGGGTGTCCGCTCGAGGAGCGCATCTCCGAGTTCCACAAGCTACGGGCGCAGGGATGGGCGGTGGCGGCGCTCGCCATGATCTGCATCGACAACCCCATGGCGGCGGGGACCGGTCATCGCATTTGCAATGACTGCATGAAATCGTGCATCTACCAGAAGCAAGAGCCGGTCGACATTCCCCAGGCCGAGACGCGGATCCTCAAGGACGTCCTCGAGCTGCCGTGGGGGTTCGAGATCTACAGCCTGCTCACGCGCTGGAATCCGCTGAACCTGCGCCGTGCGGTGCCGCGACAGCCAAGCGGGCGGCGGGTTCTGGTGGTCGGCATGGGGCCGGCCGGTGTGACCCTTGCGCATCACCTCCTCAATGACGGCCATGTGGTGGTGGGCATCGACGGCCTGAAGATCGAGCCCCTCGATCCGTCGCTTTCTGGCGTCACGCCGCTCGGCACGCGCGCGGCGTTCGAGCCGGTGCGCGACATCGGCGCCTTGCGCGAGCCCCTCGACGCGCGCGTGATGGCAGGCTTCGGCGGCGTTGCCGAGTACGGCATCACGGTCCGATGGGACAAGAACTTTCTCAAGGTACTGCGTCTGCTCCTCGAACGGCGCGAGGGGTTCGCGCTCTTCGGCGGTGTCCGCTTCGGAGGCACGCTGACCCTGGACGACGCGTTGGCGATGGGCTTCGACCACGTTGCCCTCGCGGCGGGTGCCGGCCGGCCCACGGTGCTCGCCTTGCCGAATGGGCTCGTGCCGGGGGTGCGCACCGCGTCGGACTTCCTCATGGGCCTGCAACTCACTGGCGCCGCCAAGCGCGACTCGATCGCGAACGTACAGGTGCGCCTGCCGGTCGTGGTGATCGGCGGTGGGCTGACCGCGATCGACACGGCCACCGAAGCGTTGGCGTACTACCCGGTGCAGGTCGAGAAGTTTCTGGGGCGCTACGAGACGCTGGTGGCGGAGCGCGGCACGGCGGCGGTCGAAGCGGAATGGTCCGCGGCCGAGCGCGCCATTGCCGACGAATTCATGACCCACGCTCGCGCGCTGCGGGTCGAGCGCGCCGCCGCGGCGGCCGCCGGCCGCGCGGCGTGCATCGCCGAGTTGCTGCAGGCATGGGGCGGCGCCACCATCGCCTATCGGCGCCGTCTGGTCGACAGTCCCGCGTACACCCTCAATCACGAAGAGGTGGAAAAGGCACTGGAGGAAGGCATCCGCTTCGCGGAAGGCTTGGTGCCCATGGCCATCGAGACCGACGCCGAGGGCAACGCCGCCGCGCTCGCCGTGTCGGTGCAGCGTCTCGACGCGGATGGCCGCTGGGACGAGGCGCGGCGCACGCTCCTGCCGGCGCGCACGATCCTGATCGCCGCGGGCACGCAGCCCAACACCGTGCTGGCACGCGAGGACCCGATGCACTTCGCCGTCGACGGCAAGTACTTCCGGCTGCTCGACGAGGCCGGTCACCCGGTGCAGCCCATCCACGGCCTCGCGAAGCCGGCAGTGCCGGCGGTGCTGACGGCATTGCACCATGATGGTCGTGCCATCACCTTCTTCGGCGACTTGCATCCCTCGTATCACGGCAACGTGGTCAAGGCGATGGCGAGCGCGAAGCAGGGTTACCCGATCGTGTCCCGCCTGCTGGCGGGGGTGCGACCGGCCTCGCAGGCCAGCGACCCGGCGTTTTTCCAGGCCCTCAACGACTCCCTGCGCGCCACCGTGCTACGGGTCGAGCGCCTCACTCCCACGATCGTCGAGGTGGTGATCCGGGCACCGGCCGCCGCGCGGCGCTTCCAGCCCGGCCAGTTCTATCGCCTGCAGAATTTCGAGAGTCTCGCGCCCGAGGTCGATGGCACACGCCTCGCGATGGAGGGTCTGGCACTGACCGGTGCCTGGGTCGACCGCGACGCCGGCGTGGTTTCGACCATCGTCCTGGAGATGGGCGGCTCGTCCAACCTGTGC
Source organism: Casimicrobiaceae bacterium (assembly GCA_039915505.1). Taxonomy (GTDB): domain Bacteria; phylum Pseudomonadota; class Gammaproteobacteria; order Burkholderiales; family Casimicrobiaceae; genus CAIWHR01. Next base: position 27,034 of record JBDSND010000181.1, on the reverse strand, counting down.
GCGGCGCTGCGACCGGGCGAGCCGGTGGTGCTGATGGGGCCGACCGGTGCCCCCACCGAGATCGAGCCCGGCGAGACGGTCGTGCTGGCCGGGGGCGGGCTGGGCAACGCCGTGCTGTTCTCGATCGGCCAGGCGCTTCGCCGGGTGGGTTCGCGGGTGCTTTATTTCGCGGGCTACAAGAAGATGATCGACCGCTACAAGACGGCCGAGATCGAGGCGGCGGCGGACGTCGTCGTATGGTGCTGCGACGAGGCGCCCGGCTTTGTCCCGGAGCGAGCGCAGGATCGCGCGTACGTCGGCAACATCGTCGCGGCGATGCATGCCTATGCGCGTGGCGAGCTCGGCACGCCGGAGGTGAAGCTCGAGGCCGCCGATCGCGTCCTGGCGATCGGCTCCGATCGTATGATGGCGGCGGTGGCAACCGCCCGCCACGGCGTGCTCGCGCCCTATCTCAAACCCACGCATCGCGCCCTCGGTTCGATCAATTCGCCCATGCAGTGCATGATGAAGGAGATCTGTGCGCAGTGCCTGCAGCCGCAGCGCGACCCGGTCACCGGCGAGGTGCGTTACGTCTTCTCGTGCTTCAACCAGGATCAGCCACTCGACGCGGTCGACTTCGGCGCGCTCGACGGCCGGCTGCGTCAGAACCGCGTCCAGGAAAAGCTTACCGCGCAGTGGCTAGAGCGCTGCGGTCTCCCGACGACGCGGTAGCCCGCTCTTTCTGGGCTCTGGCCTGGCACTCGCGAGAGGGCGCATCGGTACGCCACCCCGACGATGCACGCCGGATGCGAAAAATTTACACAAGCCGGAATCCTGGCCGCCAGCTGAGGGCGTGCTGTCAACGATAAGGTACGGCATGGCGTTTGCTGCTAGGACAAGCAAAACGACTGTGTTGCCGGCGGCTTTCGATGTCGAGGCCAAGTGTCTCGATCCTGCGACCCCGGTACTCGGTCCATTCTCAGTCATCCTATCGATCGGGCCTCGTCGACAGACCCCGTTCGGTTGCAAGGAGGTCGCTATGCACGCATCCGTCACCACCAGGGCCCTCGCGCTCCTGACCGGTCTCATCCTAGCTGCGCTCTCGCTCACGGCGTTTGCCGATCCGCCGGCCCGCGTTATGCGGCTGAGTTATACGACGGGAAGCGTGAGCTTTTCGCTGGCAGCGGAGCCTGACCATTGGGTCGAGGCGCGCCGCAATCGGCCACTCTTCATCGGCGACCGGTTGTGGGCGGATGCGGGGGCGCGCGCCGAGCTCGACCTCGGTACCGCGGTCGTGTACGCCGCGCCACGCACCAGCGTCGCGGTACTCAACATCGACGAGAACATCACCCAGCTGGAACTCGTCGAAGGCCGGTTGAGCGTACGGGTGCGCGCCCTCGGCAAGGGCGAGACGTTCGAGATCGACACGCCGAATCTCGCGTTCGTCATCACCGCGCCCGGTCTCTATCACGTCGATGTAGACAATCGTGGCGAGAGCACGGTCGTGGCGATTCGCGATGGCCGGGGCGAAGCCTACGGTGAAGGACGCTCCTACCTGATCGATCGGGGACAGTGGTTCCGCTTCTATGGAACGGCGCTGGAGAACGATTACGCCCGCCTGGGGCCTCAAGACGAGTTCGATCGCTGGGTCGCCGTGCGCGATTCACGTTACGACCGTGCGGGCAGCGCACGCTACGTCTCTCGCTCGATGATCGGCTACGCCGACCTCGACGAGTACGGCACGTGGTCGAGCGTCGCCGAATACGGCAACGTGTGGTTCCCGCGCACGGTCGCCGCCGACTGGGCACCTTATCGGACAGGACACTGGTCGTTCGTAGAACCTTGGGGATGGACCTGGGTCGATGACGCGCCGTGGGGCTTCGCTCCCTTTCACTACGGGCGCTGGGCGCGGGTGCAAGATCGCTGGGGCTGGGTGCCCGGACCGGTCAACACGCGTCCCGTCTACGCCCCCGCGCTCGTGGCATTCGTGGGCGGTGAGAACTTCAACCTGAGTGTGGCCAGCGGCCCCGCTCGCGGCATCGGCTGGTTCCCGCTTGCGCCCGGCGAGGTGTATCGGCCACCTTACCAGGTGAGCCGGAATTACTTCACCCAGGTTAACGTCACCAATACCCGCGTCGAGAATACGACCGTGGTGAATGTCTATAACAATCCGACCGCCGTGCGCGAGGTCCGCTATCGGTACCGGGAAGCCCCTGCGGCGGTGACCGCGGTGGCGATCAACGCCTTCATCGAATCGAGGCCAGTGGCGCGTTCAGCCCTGCCCACGCGCGACGTATCGCAGGTGGTGCTTGCGGCGCCGGTACTCGTGGCGCCGCCGGTTGCTCCCAGTCGCGCGAGCGTGGTCGGTGCGTCGGCACCTGCGGCGGTGAAGCCGCCCGAGCCTGTGGAGCGACGGCAGGCGGTTGCGCGCTCGGCCCCCCCGGCGGCGCCGCCGGCGTTCGCCGCTCCGGATCGAAACGCGGCGGGACTGCCGAACGCAGCGGCTGGCACTCCGGCTGCCAGTGCCGGCGACACGAGTCCTGCGCGCACGCAAGCGGCTCGACCCCGCGACCGCGTCCGGGTGGTGAGCCCGGGCGAGCCGGCAACGGCTGCGGCTACGGCAGAACACCGCGGCGGCAAGGATGGCCAAGGACGGGATCGCGAGCTGGCGAAGCCTGGTCAAGGCGGACCCGATTCGACTCCGCCCGCGGCGCCGCCCGCCGCAGCGGGACCGGCTCCGGAAGGCGGTCGTCGCGGAACGGGGGCTGCCGCCGACCGCGCCGGCAACGAAGCGGGGCGCCGGCCAAACGGAGCCAGAGAACCGGGCAAAGATTCCACACCTGCGGGGTCCGCCGCACCGCCCGCAGCTGCCGGCGCCAATGCGGCCCCGCCTGCCGCCGACGGTCGTGATCGTCGATCGCTGGAGGGCCAAGGCGCTGCAGACCGGAACCGGGCTGGAAGGCCTGCGGCTCCCCAGGGGCAGCCTTCCGAGGTGAATGGCGGGTCGGCCGCACCGCAGACCCGACCGGGTGTGAACGATCGCGGCCGTGCGCCCGATGCCGCACCGCCTGGCACCGTCGCGCCGCCGGCGGATGACGGTCGCGGCCGGGGCAATAATCGTAACCGTCCAGGCGCGCCAGAAGCAGCGCCGTCGTTAGCTGCGCCGCCGGTCGCGACGCCGCAGGGCGAGGGTGGGCGTGGCCCGGGAAATAATCGTAACCGTCCAGGCGCGCCGGAAGCGCCGGCGCCGGCTGCAGCGTCACCGTCAGCGGCGCCACCGGCAGCAGGGCCACCGTCAGCAGCGCCACCTGGCGTGACGCCGCAGGGCGAGAGTGGGCGTGGCCGGGGCAATAATCGTAGTCGTCCGGGCGCACCGGAAGCAGCGCCGCCGTCAACAGCGCCACCGGTCGCGACGCCGCAGGGCGATGACGGCCGTGGCCGTGGCAACGGCCGTAACCGTCCGGGCACGCCGGAGGCGGCTACCCCTGGCCTGGGCGCTGCGCCATCGGCGGCCGGGACCGCCGCACCCAAGCCCGCCGCTGCGGCGCCTGCACCTGGGGCGGCGCCCGCGCCCTCGGCACCTGCGCGTCCCGAACGGACTCCGCCACGCGTCCCCGGTCCGGCACCGGAAGCCGCAACGCCTGCGGCCGCGCCCGGTGCTGCACCCAATGTCCCCGCCGGTCAGCGGGCAGCGCCGCCCGCTATCCCACCGCGAGGACCCGAAGCCGACGCCAAACCCAAGCCGGAAGATGGCAAAGGCAAGGACGAAAAGGGTAAAGGCAAGGACGAAAAGGCGAAGGACGAAGACAAGAGCAAGCCGCGTGGCGAGGACAAGCCGCCGAAGAAGGAGTGACAAGCCGCAACGCCGAACGCACGGCCGCGTCTGTCATCGGACGCGGCCGCGGCCTTTTTCAGTGGCGATGCCGTGAAGCGCGATGGGACGGGGCACGTCTACGGCGGTTAGGCGCGCGCACGTCGGCCTACCTCACCAGGCGCGATTTCGATGTCGATGCGGGAAGGCGATACGGACGGCGCGAGGCACACGTCGACGGGGGACGGGCGTTGTACGGCCCGGGTACGACGGTCTACTTCACCAAGCGCAGACGATCGCGACTGGCGGATTCTGCGATGTGGGCGATCGAGCGCAGGAATTCGGGGACGTCGAAGGGCTTGCGAAAGAACCGCGCGTGGCCCTTGCAGGCGCGTGCAACCACGTCCTCGTCGAGCGAACTCATGACGATCACGGGTACGCGCGGCCGTTCGGCGTGCAAAGCCGCGATGAAATCGTTGCCCGTCATCTCGGGCATCATGTAGTCGGTTACGACCACGTCCGCAACCTCGCTACGGCAGGCGTCGAGTGCCATCCGCCCGTTCCTTGCCGTGATGACCCGATAACCCTCGTCCTCTAGCACCAGGGCCAGCACCCGCAGCAACGCATCCTCGTCATCGACGACGAGCACCGTCCTGCGAACTCCACCGGACTCTGAGTCGCCGGGCGCGCCGGCATGCATGGGATGACGAGACATGGGACAATGTGGGACGCGATGGCTTTGCACCATTCCACTGCGAGCAGCAGGGCAACTCCGAACCAACTTCCTGCACCGGTATTTTGGAGCCAGGCGACGAGCGGCGGCATCGTCCGACCGGGCGAATTGATGTAGGAGCCGAACTACGGCGCTCGTGGTCAGCGAGCTACCCCTGCCAGACTGCGTAGCCCGCCTCCCGTAGGCCGATCCCGAGTTCGACCTCCATCTCCTGTGCGGCGCGGTAGGGCATCGGGTTGTAAACGTCGTAGAGTTCGGGAACGAGTCGCAGGCCGTAACGCTGCACGAAGCGATTGGCCTTGATGCCTGCCTTGTGCTTGTCGAAGCGCTCGTCCGGAAGGAGCCCGGTCATGCCGACGTAAACGCACGGGCGGCCGAGGCGATAATCCGGGTTCGCACGGACGAACCGCCGCTCCTGGAGCACCTCCGACGCGAGTTCGATCACGTAGACGGAGTGATGGAAGGCGCGGCGGGGCATGGGTTGGGGCAGGGTATCGAGATGGAGCGCGTGCGGATCTGGAACGACGCCGTATCGATCGCGGTCCACTGGATCATTGCTACTGGATTATTGCAAATCGCCAGGCTTGCCATCCGCCTCGGCCGGAAGCCTCACACTATCGTCTTGCGCAACGACTGCACAGGCATTCCATGAGGCTCGAGCCCCGTGACCCTGCAAGGCCCGCGGACCTGGCGCCTACGCCAGACCGAGGCAATGACATGTCTCGCGGGCGCGCGTGGCTTTCGGGCCTCGCCGCCGGTTGTCTCGCCCTGACCCTGCAGTTCGGAACGGTCACAGCACTACGGGCGGAAGTCTGGGGGTACGTGGACGCAGATGGGCGCAGCCATCTCGCCCGCGAGCGGCTCGACGATCGGTATCGGCTGTTCTTTCGCGGCGACGTGGTACCGCCCGAAGACCGTGACACCGGCAACGAGGCGTCACCGGCTGCAGGGCCTCCGGCACCGACCGCGTCGCGCATCCTGCCACCCCCGAGCCCGTATGACGACCTGATCCAGCGGCATGCCGCGCAGCAGGCCCTGGATCCCTTGCTGGTCAAGGCTGTCGTAGCGGTGGAGTCTGCGTTTCAGCCCAACGCGGTATCGCCCAAGGGCGCGAGAGGCCTGATGCAGGTGATGCCCGGAACGGCGGCGCGCTACGGCATTACGGCCGATCGGCGGGGCTCGGCCGAGCAACAGCTCCTCGATCCTGCCACCAACATCGGCGTGGGCACGCGCTATCTTCGCGACCTCCTGATGCGCTTCGCGAACGACGTACCGCTCGCGCTGGCGGCCTATAACGCCGGGGAGATGGCGGTCGCGCGCTACCGGAATACGATCCCGCCGTATGCTGAGACGACCGCTTATGTCCGACAGGTCCAGGCCTTGGCGGACGCGTGGCGTCCGGTGCTGCCCGTAGAGCCGCCGCGCGTTGCGGCGCGTCCCCGCATTCGCGGGACGTGGCTCAGCCTTCCATTGGACCCGGCCGCACCGGTTTCCGACCCATAGTAGGCGTCCAACAGGCACCTATTGACCTGACTTGGAACTACCTTCCACGATAGATGAGGTATAGCAACTAAACCATGTTTTATAAGCAACAAGTGTTTGCATTCGCCGGCTCCCGCTGACCGAAAACTCGAAGCGCCTACCTGTCGCGTCAGGCGCTTGTCGCCCCACCCCTTCAGGTGTCCCTGGAATTGACGATCATCGCCGCATGGCGACCGCTACTCGCTACTTTGCCGCGCGTGCGTTATAATGACATCGTCATAGGCGCGGAAGAGGTGTGACCATGCAGATGCGCGAGCGAGACGGCTTGGTGGCAATGGTGAGCATTGAATCCACGGGAGATGCTTCGTGCCGCTTGTGGATGGCCGTGGCCGAGGAGGGTCGACCGGTATGGACGAGTGTGCGTGACGTGTCCTTGATCGACGCTGACTGCACGACCATCGAGCGCACCGCACTCGAAGCAACGTCGGCAATTGCCGATCACCTGCGCCGGCGCCAGCGGCGCAGTGCCCGCCCGCGCTGACATCATCTGACCGGGACGCCCCTACGCATTGCCACGGTTTGGGGGTGCCGGCACCGTCCGCGCGGCGTACCGGGAGTGGTAAGCGCGGCCGCGCATGGCACCGCCAATCGCACCGTCGGCACCGCGAATGGCACCACGAATGGCCCCGCCAATCGCACCACGAATGGCACCGCCAATGCCACCACCCATGGCACCACGACGCGTGGGGCGACAGGCCACCACCCATGGCACCACACGCGTGGGGCGACAGTTCGGTACTTCGATTGAGGCTGCAGGCACGACACCACGTTGCGGACGCACGCACGCCGCCGCCGTGCACGCGTTGCGCTACGACGACCCCGGACCTCGTGCCATCGCCTCGTAGGCCGCTTCCACGGCACGGGCGAAACGCGGCGCATCGAGCAGCGGCGACCCGCGCATGCACTCGCGCAACCCAGTCCGCAATTCTGCGAGATGATCGAGGTCACCCGCCAGCGCGACCGCGCGGGCGACGAACCCGTTGTCGTCCTGCGCCACCAGATCGGCGAGTCCCACGGCGGTGAGGATGCTCGCGCTGCTGCGCGACACCGAACGGTTCCCCGCGAGGGTCACGACCGGTACTCCCATCCACAAGGCGTCACAGGTCGACGTACCGCCGGAATAGGGCGTGGTGTCGAGCGCGATGTCGGCCTCAGCGTACGCAGCCAAGTATTCGGTGGTAGACAGGATCGGGCGCCAGGCAATGCGCGTCGGCGCGACACCGTGATCGGCGAAAACGCCTTCCAGTGCGGCGCGGTGCTCGGGCAGCGCACTGGCGATGACCTGCAACCGCGCCTTCGGCAACGCCACCAGGACCCGACTCCATTGCGTGATGGCGGCCAAGCCAACCTTGGCGGGCTGCGCAAAGCTCGCGAATGTCACATGGCCGCGCTGCCGCGCGGGCAGTGGCGCGACAGGTGGGGCGAAATGGTACGGTTGGTAGCACCACTGGCAATCGGGCAGGCGCCATAGGCGCTCGACGTGGTAGCGATCGGCGTGTGCGGGTGGTTCCGCGGGTGGGTCCGCGACTGCATCGGTCAAGCGATAGTCCATCGCGGTGAGCCCGGTGGTGCCGATGTAGCCCAGCCACGTGACTTGCACCGGTGCCGGTTTCATCGCGAATACCCCGAGGCGCCCGCCTGCGGTGTGGCCGTTGAGGTCGACCAGGATGTCGATGCCATCCACCCGGATCCGCGCCGCGAAGTCCGGGTCGTCCAACGCGGCCGCCCCGACGAAGGCCTCGACCATCCCCTCGAGCCGCGACGTGACCTCGTCGGTCGCATGGGCGGTGTGGTAGCAGTACACCGCGAAACGCCTGCGGTCATGATGAGCCAGGAGGGGCTCGAGGAACAACGCGGCGGCGTGACTGCGAAAGTCCGACGAGACATAACCGACGCGTAGTCGCCGATCGCCGCTCGTCCCCACTGGCACCGGCGGCAGACGCTCGACCCGCGTGGCGAATTGGCGACCGAAGGCGAGATGGGCTTCGAACAAGGCCTCGTCGGTGACGCGATCCGAACGCTGCAGGGCGAGCAGGTAGTTGCTCCACACTGCGATGCGGTCCGGGTCGAGTGCCAGGGCGCGCTCGAACGCCTCGACTGCGCCCGGCGCATCCCCGACATCGGAGCGCAGGCTGCCGAGGTTGTTGTGAGCTGCCGCCAAGCGTGGCTCGAGTGCGATGGCGCGTTCGAACGCGGCGAGGGCGTCCGCCGGCCGGTGGGTCCGGCGGTAGAGATTCCCCAGCCCCACGTGCACGGCGGCGACCTGGGGCGCGAGGGAACGGGCGCGAACGAGGTTCAGCTCGCTGTCCGCCAGCTCGTCGGCTTCGGCAAGCGCCGTGCCGAGATGCAAATGGACGTCGAATGCCTCGGGATCGAGAGCTGCCGCACGGCGCAGGGCATCGATCGCTTCCCGGAGCGCCCCCGTGCTGCGCAGCGCCTGGCCGAGCACATGATGCGCGGACATCCGCTGCGGATCGACCTCGACGGCGCGGCGCGCGAGCTCGGCCGCACGATGCGGATCGCCCGTTGCGAGCCGCAGCATCGCGTACGAGGTCAACGCCCCTGCATGTCGCGGCTCGCGCTGGAGGGCCGCGTCGAACCGGCACGCCGCGGCCTCCGTGTTGCCGGCACGACGCAGCGCAACGGCCTCGCGCACGAGAGCGTCGACACTATCCGTGCCGGTGAGGTTGCGCTCGTCTTCGCTCAAGGCATGTCCGGAGGACAGTGCAGCGGCTCGCGCCCGACCCGCAGCGCATGGGCGCGTGCGCGCCCATGCGCCACGTCAGAAACGTTCCACCCACGGTCGTAACGCGACCTCCCACGTCCACGCGCTGCGTGGCTGCCGGAGGATGTCGAGATAGGTCGTCGCAATGGCATCGGGATCGAGTTGTGCGTCGGGATGTTCGGCGTTTTCACTGCGGCCCGGGGCGCGAATCTGGCCGTCGATCACGAAGTGCGCCACGTGGATGCCCTGCGGCGAGAGTTCGCGCGCCAGACTTTGGGCGAGGCCGCGCAACGCGAACTTGCCCATCGCGAAGGGCGCGGACTGGGCATAGCCTTTCACGCTTGCCGATGCGCCGGTAAACAAAATTGCGCCGTGACGTTTCGGCAACATCCGGGCTGCGGCTTCGCGCGCCACCAGGAAGGCGCCAAATGCGGTCACCTGCAACGCGCGTTGCACGTCGTCGGCCTGCAGTTCCACGAAGGGGCCGCGGGTGCGGGCACTGGCGTTGTAGACGACGACATCGGGGGTTCCGTGTACGCGTGCGACCTCGGTGAACAGCGCACGCACCTGTTCCTCGTCCTGGGCGTCGCAGGCGAATGCCCGGGCGCCGGTCGCTTCGCACAAGCCGGCGAGCTTGTCGGGCTCGCGCGCCGCGAGTGCGACAGCGAGGCCCGACTCCGCCAGCAACCGGGCCAGCGATGCGCTAAGCCCCACGCCAGCGCCCACGATCAGGGCAGAGGTGAATGTGGGCGTCGATGCCATAATGATCTCCTGTGTGAGCGACCCGCGGGGCCATGCCCGGCTGCAGCGCTACGTCCCGCGAGCGGCGATTGTCCCATCGGACATGCGTCGGGCGCGAGCCGCGACACTACCTCGCATCCGATGAGAAACCCTATGACCATCGAACTGCATGCATTCGACACGCCCAACGGCCGCAAAATCAGCGTCGCGCTCGAGGAAATGGCGCTCCCTTACGTCGTCAAGATCGTCGATATCGGCAAGGGCCAGCAATTCGAACCGGAGTTCCTGAAAATAAGCCCTAACAACAAAATTCCCGCCATCGTCGACCCTGACGGGCCCAACGGCAGGCCCGTCAGCGTTTTCGAGTCGGGTGCCATCCTGATCTATCTGGGCGAGAAGACCGGCAAGTTCTGGCCCCGCGACCTGGAGGCGCGCATTCCCGTACTCGAATGGCTGATGTTCCAGCAAGGCGGCTTTGGCCCGATCCCGGGGCAGGTCCACCACTTTATCGCGCTCGAGGACGAGCACGAGCGCCGCTATGGCCTCGAGCGCTTTTCCAAGGAAACGCGGCGCCTTTACGCGGTCATGAATGGTCGGCTCGCGGATCACGCCTTCTTTGCCGATACGGTTTCCATCGCCGACTTCGCCATTCTCGGCTGGGCGTGGCGGCATCCACGGCACAAGGTTGACCTGGCCGAGTTTCCGCACGTCCGGCGCTGGTACGACACGATGATGGCGCGTCCGGCGGTGCAGCGTGGCTTCGAGGTCAAGCTCAAATAGCTGCGCCTGCGCAGGTCCGCCCAGGCAGGCAAGCGACGCTACCCCTTCCGACTATGATGCGTGACGGCATCGCGCCGCGTGCCGCCCACCGACTATGACTCGACCCACACTCAAGATCAAGAAGCCGACCGACCCGGCTGCGGTACCGAAGGCCGCGACACCGCGGGCGCGGCGAGCGTGGCAGGAGAAGCCGCCGTCGAAGGTGCGGCCCGTCGCGCCCGTTGCGCCCGGCGTAAACGTCGCCGCCGTTGTGCCGGGCGTGTCGCCGCCCGTCGCGAAGCGACCTGCTGAAGCGACCGCCGGGGATCGTGAAGCATCCATGGTCAAGGGCGCACGGAAGCCACCACCCGGGGTGGCGCGCAAGGCATCGCCACGCCACGGCGACACCAAGCCGGGCGGACGCTCGCGTCAGGATGCTGGGGCATCTGCGCAGTACCGCGATCCACGGGCGCGCGGGGCGGCATTGCCAGGAGCACCTCGTCGCCGTGATCGGTCGGATACCATCCCGCCTGCGGTGGCGGACCGGAGCGGATCGCGTGCGACAGGAGAGCCTAGATCGGCGAACGGTGCCCCTCGCAAGCCGGCCCGCGGTGCGCCGAAGCCGTTGGGTGCGCACGCGTCGCCTCGTGTCGGAAAAGGCAGGGCTTTCGAGCCAGGCAGCCGTCCACCGCGTGGTCGCGACGATGGCGTGGGTCGTTCGCCGCAGGGCTCGACCGGGACGCGACACCCGGCGTCGAAGCCCGCGCCACCCATCACGGGGGCACCTCGTCACGAGAACCCCGACGACCCGCGCCTTTCCAAGCGGATGAGCGAGCTCGGCTTGTGTTCGCGCCGCGAGGCCGACGAATGGATCGAGAACGGCTGGGTCAAGGTCGACGGGCAAGTCGTCACGACGCTTGGCGTGCGGGTTTCGCCGCGCGCGCGCATCGCGATCGATCCGCGCGCGGCGCAGCATCAGAGCGAGCAGGTGACCATCCTGCTCAACAAGCCGGTGGGCTACGTCTCGGGGCAGCCCGAAGACGGGCATCAGACGGCCATGGTCCTGATCAAGCCGGAAAACCGCTGGGCTGACGATCCGTCGCCGACCACGTTCAAGCCCGGCCATCTGCGCGGGCTCGCACCTGCTGGACGGCTGGACATCGACTCGACCGGGCTCATCGTGTACACACAGGACGGACGCATCGCCAAGCAACTCATTGGCCGCGACTCGGGGGTGGAGAAGGAATACCTGGTGCGGGTGGAGGGCACGCTCTCCGACGAGGGGTTGAAGCGCCTCCAGCATGGGCTCGAGCTCGACGGGGTCAAGCTCAAGCCTGCTCGCGTGTCGTGGCAGAACGAGCACCAGTTGCGTATCGTGCTGCGCGAAGGACGCAAGCGACAGATCCGGCGGATGTGCGAGCTGGTCGGACTGGTGGTGACTGGCCTTAAGCGCGTGCGCAGCGGCGGCGTCCCGCTCGGGTCGCTACCGGTAGGCCAGTGGCGCTATCTGCGGCGGGACGAGAGGTTCTGAACAAGCGCGCCGATGCGTCGGGCTGGAGGTCACTATGCAGACTGCGCGAATCATCCCATTCGACTCGCATGAAAGCTCGCAGCGGCCAGCGGGCGGAGGCCAGGTGTGCGGCCGCCACTCACGCGCGCCGCGACGGCGTTCGCGCATGCTTCTCGCGCTGATGGCGCTGATCGCGCTAACGGGCAGCGCGCCATGGACATCGGCGCGGGCTATCGAAGGTGCTGTGCAACGATTTCCGGACATCGTCGCGGTCAAGGTACGGGCCGGTGAAAAGGATCGCTTCGACTTCGATGTCACGGTTTCCTCGCCCTACGACACGGCGCAACGCTACGCCGATGCCTTCCGGGTCGCCGGTAAGGACGGCACGGTCTACGGGGAACGCACGCTATTCCATGACCATGCTACCGAGCAGCCGTTTACGCGTGAACTGCACGGGGTGCAGATCCCGCGCAGCGTTGGCAGCGTCGTCGTCCAGGCCCGCGACCGTAAATTCGGCTACGGCGGCAAAGCGCTCGCGGTGGCGCTGCCGGGTCGATGACGGTTGCGCCACACGGCAACGATGAGCCGAGCGGGGTGAATCGCGTACGATCCCTCCATGGAGACGGAAACGGTTCCCACCGTGCAGTGGACCGAAGGCGGCCACACGCGAAGCGCGCGCTGGCGCTCGGAGCGCGGTGCTTCGCCGCCCACCCGCGTACTGATCGCCGACGACCGGATGACCGCGGCCGAAGCGTATGGGCTCGCGTGCCAAGGCACGGCATTGCTCTGGCGGGGCGACTTCAACAATGCGCGGCAGTTGCTGATCGCCATCGCGCGCCGTGCCGATCGCAAGGCGCAACGCGCGCGCGATCCGTCGCCCGATGCCGCGCCCCCGCGGTCAAGCGCCGAACGGTTCCATCTGCATCGCCAGGCGCAGTCGCAGCGCGCCCGCACTCTGGGCATGCTGCTGATCGAGCTCGATGCCGACTATCGCATCGCCTTGCGCCGTGCGCCCGATCTGCGCCAGGCCTGCGTCGAGGCATACGGTCCAGCCGAATCGACCTCGCTGGTCGCGCTACGCGAGCTCCTCGGGGTAATCGGCGCGCACGAATGGCGCGCGAAGGGGATAGAGATATCAGCCATCGACGGCCGGATCCATCCGCACTACGGCGTGTTTGCACCCATCCGTCGGGAATACATCGACCTGGTGGCCAACGCGCCGTTGCCAGGGGCGGACGCGACGCTCGCGGTGGCCTTCGACATCGGCACCGGGACCGGCGTACTCGCGGCGGTGCTCGCGCGACGCGGCATCAGGCGGATCGTCGCGACCGACCGGGACCCGCGGGCGTTGGACTGTGCGCGCGCCAATATTGCGCGTCTCGGGCTCACGCGGCGCGTCGAAGTGGTGGAGGCCGATCTATTTCCTGAAGGCCGCGCGCCGCTGGTGGTCTGCAATCCCCCGTGGATACCGGCGCGGCCGAGTGCGCCGATCGAGCATGGGATCTTCGACCCGGAAAGCCGCATGCTGCACGGTTTCCTCGCGGCCGTACCCGCGCACCTCGAGGCGCACGGCGAGGCCTGGCTGGTTCTTTCCGACCTCGCCGAGCATCTGGGCCTGCGGTCGCGGGCGGATCTGCTCGCGGTGTTCGACGCAGCGGCACTGGATGTGGTCGCGCGCCACGATGTCCGGCCGACTCATTCACGTGCGGATGATACGAACGATCCCCTCTATGCCGCGCGCAGGGCCGAAGTGACCTCACTGTGGCGCCTGGCCGTTCGGTGAGGGCACATCCCGTCGCGGACCGAAAGGCGCGGCGCGGGACCTACTGGGGCGGGCGACCCGAGCCACCGGTCTTCCGGTGGTGGTAGGTGAGTCGATTCGGGGACGGCAAATCGAGGGGGATGGCAACGCCACCGCAGGAACCGGTCGGTAGCATGCAAGTCTTTGATCTGATGGTGCCGGTAGAGGGAGTCGAACCCCCGACCTTCGCATTACGAACCGTTTTCGGTACGAATGTAAATCTGCCGCAGCGACGGTCCCGGACCGTCAGCGCCCATCGCGGATGAACTCGCAGGGCCGACGCGAACAAATCACGGCGGGATCGGGTGCACGGTCCGAACCGAGAAGAACGATGTTCAAGATCGAAGGCGGGACGGCCACGGCCTCTGGTCGGACGTCCGCGGTGCCGACGGCGCTGTCCTGACCTTTGACCCCGAGGATGCGGGGCGCGCCAAGCTCGCCGAGCTCTACTCATCGTCGTGCAGAGGGAACACGCGGACCAGCCGCGTCGGAAATCCGCCGCATCGCCGCAAAGCTTTCGGTCATTTCGGAGCCGTCGGCGACCAGGCGAAGCGGGGGACCGAAATTGTCGGCGTGACACCGACCTCGGCGAACAGCGCCGTGAGGGCGGCGGCGCTCGGGCGCTCCGCGTCCGCGATCTGCTCGGCGTGGACGCCGCCGACGACGAAGATCGAATCGACGCCCGCGTTATCGGCGCCGGAGATGTCGGTCCACAACGCGTCGCCGACGCCGGCCACTCGCGACCGGTCGATGCCTCCCAGATTGGCGAACGCCATGTCGTAGATGCCGACATACGGTTTGCCGAAGTTGTGGACCGTGCCGCCCAGCTGGTCGTAGCGCGTGGTGATCGCGCCGGCGCAAAGGCCGCGACGTCCCGCGCGGATCGCGATCCGGTCGGGATTGGCGCAAACCGCGGGAAGGTCCCGCGCCCGGGCCTCGACGAGAATGTGCTCGTAATCCGCGACGCTCTCGAGCGCCGGCATCAGCCCGGCGACAATGAGAAAATCGGCGTCCGCCACGTGCGCAACCTCGGCGAAGGGCAGGTCGACGAGGATCTCGCGGCTGCGCTCGGGACCGACGTAGAAATAGCGGTATCCGTGCCCCAATCCGATCGTTTCATGGCGGGATGTCAGCGCGGCGTACGCCATTTCCCCGGCGGAGACGATGAGGTCATAGCAGTCGGACCCGACGCCGACTTTCGCGATCTCCTTGGCCACCGTCGCCGCCCGGCGCGGCGTGTTGGTGAGGATTGCAACGATCTTTCCCTTGGCCCGCAACATCCGCAGGCAGTCCACGGATCCGGGATAGAGTTGCAGGCCGTCGTGCAGCACGCCATAGGAGTCGACCAGGAACGCATCGTAGCGATCGGCAATCTCGGCGATCCCGGCGATCAGGCGCGGGCCGGTGGACGGCGCGCAACCGGCTTCAGCCCTTTGCAGCGTCATGGCTCGTCACCTCGATCTCGTCGTGTTCCCGCACAACGCCCAGCATCCGTGCCGACGGAATGGCCCCCACTGCGGATGTCGCCGTCCAGCGGGCAACGACCGTCCGAAGCCGCGGCGCTCATCCGAGCGTCAGGATCACCGGCTGGTGATCGGACACCTGCGTGACGACGTCCACGGTCATTGCGCGCACCCGTTGCGCCGCCTCCGGATCGACGACGACGTAGTCGAAACACATTTGCGGATCGCCCGGCTTGATTTTCTGGTAGATGCACACCGTCGGCGGGTGCGCAACTCCGGGATGGACATGCTCCCACGCATCGACCAGCGCCGGTGTCCCGTCGTCGAACGGGGCGACCAGCCGAGCGTGCAGCGGATCGTCGGGCTCCAGGTTGAAATCGCCGGTTATGATCGTCGCCGCGGGGCGGGGAAAGGTCTGAAACGGCCCGCCGTCGTCCATCGTCACCCGCGAACCGACCGAGTGCCGGTAGCCTTCGGCGTAGACAGCGCGCAGTGCGTCGACCTGCATCGACCGCTTCTTGAGCGAGTAGTACTCGAGATGCGTCGTGATGACGCGCACGTTCCCGAACGGCATCGTCACGACCGCCTCGAGCGCGATGCGCGGCATGCCCGGCACGTCATGGACCGCGGGATAGGGCAACAGGTGGCGGAAAACCTGCTGCACCAGCAGGCGCGAGAAGATCATGTTGCCGAAGCGCCGGCGCCGGCGGTCGTCGCCCGGATGGTCAACGGCGACTCCGGCGATTGCCGTGTATCCCGGGAGCAGCGCCGCCAGCAGTGCGAACTGGTCCTCGCCGGCGCTGCCGGGAAGGCGGGGCGCCGGGAAATTGTCAGCGACCTCCTGTAGGCACAGCACGTCGAAATCGGCGAGGCGCCGCGCCTCCGCGACGACACGGGCAGGATCGACCTTGCCGTCGACACCGCGGCACCATTGCACGTTCCAGGTGATCAGTTGCATAGGCTGCTCGCCTGCCGGTGGGGACGCAGGAACCGGCTTAGATGCGCGATGCCGGCAGACATGCACCTACGCCCGGTTGCCAACCGAGTAAGACTACGATCGCCACTGCGGATGGCCGCCGGCCTTCCTCGCGCACGTCCAGTCACTTCTTGTAGCTGCGCAAGATCCGCTCCGCTTCGCGCTGCGCGTCCTTCAGCGCTTGCTCGGGCGTCTTGTTTCCCGTGAGCGCAGCCTGCAGGGCGTCGTTCATCACCTTGGTTACGCGCTGATTATCATGTGTCGACAACTCGGCCTTGGCGAACGGCAGCTGGTCGCGCGCCACGACCGACGGCGGGAAATCGGCGACGTACTGTTTCATTATCGGCGTCTCGAAGGCATCGGCGCGGACCGCCACGTAGCCGGTGTCGATACTCCACTGCGCGGTGCGCTGTGGTGTGGTCGCCCACTTGACGAACTTGAACGCCGCTTCACGCTGCGCCGGCGTCGACTTCTTGAAGATGTAGAAATTGCCCCCGCCGGTTGCGCTGCCACGGTGCCTTCCCGCGGGCAGCATCGCCACGCCGAAATCGAACTTGGCGTTGTTCTTGACGTTGGTGAGGTTGCCGGTCGTCGTCCACATGATCGCCATCTTCTTCTCAAAGAAGTCCTTGGGCGTGGTGCCCCACTCGACGACACCTTCCGGATGCACCTTGTGCTTTTTC
This sequence comes from Casimicrobiaceae bacterium, assembly GCA_039915505.1. GTDB lineage: Bacteria > Pseudomonadota > Gammaproteobacteria > Burkholderiales > Casimicrobiaceae > CAIWHR01. The sequence goes on along the minus strand of JBDSND010000181.1, from coordinate 10,311 downwards.
GCGAGGTCGACCCAGAACTGCAGCGCCTCGACAACTGCCGGCCGGTCGAAATAGGTCTCGGTGCCCGCGCCGTTCATCAGGTTGACGCCGTTCTGGATCACGAACGCCTGGAAGAGCCAGTAGGGAAAGCCCGACGACGGAATCTGGATGCCCCACTGCGTGACGCGGCCCGTCGCGTCGCGCTTGGTCAGCTTCTGCGCATAGTCGACTAGTTCCTTCCAGTTCGACGGCGGGTGGTTCGGGTCTAACCCGGCGTCCTTGAACATCTCCTTGTTCCAGTACATCACCGTCAGCGAGCGCTGGAAGGGAATTCCCCAGGTCTTTCCGCCCGTCTGGCTGTTCTCCATGAAGCCGGGATAGAAGCTCTTCAGCCAGGCCTGGTCCTCGGGCGTCTTGATGAACTCGTCGAACGGGACGATGGCGTCCTCGTCGATCAACGTGTACATGTCGGTCGCGGACAGGATCGACATCACCGGCGGCTCGCCGCTCTTCATCGCCGTGAGTGCCTTGGTGACAGAGTCCTGGTAGCTGCCAGAGTAGATCGGCGTGACCTTGACCCCGGGGTTCTCCTTCGCGAAGTCCGCCGCGAGGCCGTCGATGATCTTGGTGATGGGTCCGCCGACGGCGACGGGATAGTAGAACGGAACCTCAGTCTGCGCCTGCGCGAGCGACGGCACGAGAAACGATCCCGCCGCAGCCAGCGCGGCAAGCCAATTGCGGAAAGGGCCGTGAACCATGATTTCTCCTCACTGGAACGTCCTGGGAATAGCCGTTCTGAAACGGGCCGTCTTGCGAAGCCGCGGCCCGCCGGGAGGCGCCGCCGGGCGCCCTTTCCCCGCGAGTCGGGGCGGGAGGGCCGGACATTTGTCCATTGTAAAGAACATATATGCGAACCCAGGCTCGGTCAAGTAAGGGCGCGCGGTGCACGTACCGCGCCGCGCGCGCCGCCGATCAAGTCGGCGCCGCAACGCGGGCAGCGGAGCCTGGTCGATGCGGGCTAGTACGTACCACGACCCTCGCATAGCGGCGTGAGCCGGGACGTAAAAGGCCCCGCGAGCGCAGCGCGCGGGGTTGCGACCGGGGCGAATCGCCCCCGGAGGTCGACACGCGACCGTCATTTGGCACGATCGGTACAGGGATGGGCGAGCGGGCGGCACGACGGTGGACGGATTCATCGTGTAATGGGTCAGGTCAAGTGACCAATGGAAGGTCACCACCCCGAGCTCATTGATAACTTGACCAGACCCATGCTGCCTGCGTTCTAAAATACCCCGAATTCCCTACTCGATTTCCTGACGAGCCATTGATGTCTTGTGCGTTGCGCGCTGCACCAGACACACCGCCGGCGCAGAAACCAACGTCGCGATCGAACTGGGGCGCCTGGGCTTCAGGTTGCGGCCCGTCGTTTGCCCGCGCGTCGCGGGTATCAAGAAGCGCCGCAACGGCGCGCCCGCGAACGCTGGCCAAGGGTTCAAATCGAGGAAGCGACTCTTCACCGGGAGGCCCTCGACGGCACCCACCGCGTGCCGCAACAGACAGTCTACTCATTCACGGCAATTCCGCTGCGGACACATGGCCCACCGCGGACGTCTCGAGTACGCGCACCCGAAGGCCCGACTTGTCGGCCGGTTGTGAATTCGATGGGGCGGGGCGGTCGTGACACCGTGGCGCCACTCGGCTGTTTCTCAGGTCCAGGGTTCAGTTGCCGTCGAGGTAGCTTGCTGGTTCATGCGCTCTCCCCCTCCAAGGGAAAGTGGCACGCTACTTCGCGTTGTGGTCCGCTGGCGCGCAACAGGGGGAGCTCCTGCTTGCAGCGGTCCTGCGCGAATGCGCAGCGCAGGTGGAAGGCGCAGCCCGATGGCGGGTTGATCGGCGAGGGCAGTTCGCCGCTGATAGGGTGAATGTCCTGCACCGGGTCGCCGTCGGCGGCCAGGCGCGGCGCGCTGTCGAGCAGCGCGCGGGTATATGGATGGCGTGGGGTGAGGAAGATGTCTTCGGTGGCGCCGAGCTCGACGATCCGGCCGAGATACATGATCGCCACGCGGTCGCTGACGTGGCGCACGACGCTCAGATCGTGGCTGATGAACAGCATTGTCAGGTGCAGGTCGCGGCGCAGTTGTAGGAACAGGTTGATGATCTGCGCCTGGATCGACACGTCGAGCGAGGCCACCGGTTCGTCGCAGACCAGCGCGTCGGGCCGCATCGCCAGTGCCCGGGCGATGGCCACGCGCTGACGTTGGCCACCGGAGAACTGGTGTGGGAAACGTTGCGCCGCATCGGCGTCAAGCCCGACGGCCTTGAGCCAGCGAATGGTGTCGGCCGCGGCGTCCGATCTATGCACCAGGCCATGCGCGATCGGGCCTTCGGCGATCGTCTCGCCGATGCGCATGCGCGGATTGAGCGACGCGAACGGGTCCTGGAACACCATCTGGATGCGCGTCGTGTGTTTGCGCCCGCCGGTCATCACCGGCACGCCGTCGATCTGCGCTCGGCCGATGGTCGCCGACAGGATGCCGGCGGCGACACGGCCAAGGGTCGATTTGCCGCAGCCCGATTCGCCAACCAGCCCGAGCGTCTCGCCCCTGGCTACCGCTAGCGACACGTTCTCCACCGCGTGCACGACGGTTGTGCTCGCCTTTTGGAAGGTGATGCGTTTGGCCAGCCGCTCGGAAAAGGGCGGGATCGACGTGAAGCGGCGCGTGATAGCGTCCAGGTCGATGAATGCTTGGTGTGCTTCTGCGCTGCTCATGATGTCGTTCGCGCCCCCGCCTTGGCACCGATGTTCAGCGGGTGGTGGCAGCGCCAGGTGCGTTTGCCATCGAAGGTCTGTGGCGGCGCCGTGTGGCAGGCGCCCGTCGCGTAGGCGCAGCGGTCCTTGAACGCGCATCCCCTGGGCAATGCCGTTAGTGACGGCGTCGAGCCGGGAATCTGCAGCAGGTCCTTGCCCGGGGCGGCACGCGACGGCAGACTATCGATCAGGCCCTGAGTGTATGGGTGGTGCGGCCGGCGCAGCACCTCGCTGGTCGGGCCCTCCTCGATCAGCCGCCCGGCATACATCACCAGCAGGCGCGACGCCAGCACCGACACTGTCGCCAGGTCATGGCTGATCCACACCAGGCTGACGCCGGCTTCCCGCACCAGCGAACGCATCTCTATGAGAATCTGCGCCTGGATCGACACGTCGAGCGCAGTAGTTGGTTCGTCGCAGATCACCAGCCGGGGATTGTTCAGGAACGCAATGGCGATGGCCACGCGCTGGCGCATGCCGCCCGATAGTTCGTGCGGATAGGCGTCGAGGCGCCGTTCCGGGTCGGGAATGCTGACCTTGGCCAGGGCCTCGATGCTGCGCTTGCGCATCTCCTGCTTGCCCGGCTTTGCATGCGCCTGCATCGCCAGCGCCATCTGCGTCGAGACCTTCAGCACCGCGTTGAGCGTGCTCATCGGGTCCTGGAAGACCATCGCGATATGCCGGCCACGTAATGCACGCAGCTGCGAACGCGGCATGCCGACCAGTTCCTGACCGTCGAATTTTACCGAGCCGCCAGCGACGCGCCCCGGCGGGTCGATCAGCCCAAGAATGGAATAGCCTGTCACGCTCTTGCCCGAGCCCGATTCGCCGACCAAGCCGATGATCTCGCCAGCGTGTACGTCGAACGACACGCCGTCGACGGCCCGCGCGACACGCCCGCGGGTCGCGAACTCGGTCGCCAGGTCGCGCACCTGGAGCAAGGGGTGCGTCGTACGATCCATATCTGCGTGGCTGGAGTACGTATTTTCGGTCATGCCGGCTCCCATGCCATTCGAACTGACTTTGTCGCGCTCGGTCCTTCGCCAGGCTCAGGACTGTCGGATAAATGGGGAGGCACGCGACGAACCAAAAAAAAACGGGTCGTGCCGATTTCCCAATCCGGTCGGGCGGAGCCTGTCGAAGCCCTCGTGCGACGACAGGGGTGTGCTGCGACACTGCGAATGGCCGGAGTGGCTGAACGCAGGCACCTGCTCATCGCTTGAGCCGCGGGTTGAGTTGGTCGCGCACCTGGTCGCCGACGAGGTTAATGGCGACGATCAGCACGATCAGCGCGATACCGGGGTAAATCGAGATCCAGTAGCGGCCCGACAGCATGTATTGGAAGCCGTTGGCGATCAGCATGCCGAGCGATGGCTCGGACACCGGCATGCCCAGGCCCAGGAACGACAACGTCGCTTCGAGCGCAATCGAGTTGGCGACCTGCACCGTGGCGACGACGATCAACGGCGGCATGCAGTTAGGCAAGACGTGACGGAACGCGACCCGGGCCGAACTCAGCGGCGTCGACAACGCAGCCTCGACATAATCCTTGGAGCGCTCCGACGACGCGGCGCCGTGCGCGGTGCGCGCGAAATAGGCGTATTGCGCTGTAACCAGTGCGGCGATCAGCGGCCATTTGCCTTGGCCGAGCAGCGCGGCGAGCACCAGCGCCAACAGGATTGCCGGGAACGATAGCTGCAGGTCGATGACGCGCATGATGATGGTCTCGGTGCGGCCACCGGCGAAACCGGCCAGCGTGCCGAGCGAGGCGCCGAGCGAAAAGGCGATCGCTCCGGCCATCAGACCGACCTGTAGCGAGATGCGCAGGCCGTAGAGGATCGCCGAATATAGGTCGCGTCCCTGGGCGTCGGTGCCCAGCCAGTGCGTGAAGCCCTTGCTGCCGACGTAGCCGGGGGGACGGCGCGCATCGGTCAGCACCAGCGTCGCCAGATCGTACGGGTCCTGCGGTGTAATCAGCGGCGCGGCAATGGCCAGCAGCACGATCAGCGTGAGCACAACGATAGCGACGACGGCGACGCGGCTCTGTGCGAACTCGCGCACGAAGGCGCGCCGTGGCGCCTCGACGGCAAGGGCCTGGGTCATGTTGACTTGCGCGCACGCAGGCGCGGGTCGAGGGCGGCGTAGGCGATGTCCACCGTTAGATTGATGGTGATGAACAGCAGCGAGACCAGCATCAGGTAGGCGACCATGACCGGCCGGTCGAGCGTGGAGATCGAGTCGATAATCAGCTTGCCAACGCCAGGCCAAGAGAAGATCGTCTCGGTGACTACGGCAAAAGCCAGCGTCGATCCCAGTTCAAGGCCGAACACCGTCACCAGCGGGATCGCGATCAGCCTGAGCACATGGTGGCGCAGGATGGTCCATTCGCTTTCACCGGCGGCACGCGCAAACCGCACGGTGTCGGTGAGCATGACCTCGCGCGTGCCGGCGCGCGCCAGCCGGATCATCAACGCCATCTTGAACAACGCCAGGTTGAGCGCCGGCAGCAGCATGTGCTTCAGACCATTAGGCGTGAGAAAACTCCACTCAACGCCGAACAGCGTCACCGTCTCGCCGCGCCCACCCGCGGGCAGCAAGCCCAGGTTGACGGCGAATACAAAAATCAGGATCAGGCCAATCCAGAACGACGGGACCGAGAAGCCCAACACCGACACGCCCATGATGGTCTTGGAGACCGGGCTGTGCGGCGCGTACCCGGCGAACATGCCCAGCGGCACGCCGAGCAGCGTGGCGCCAAACACCGCCGCCAGCGTGATCTCGGCGGTGGCGGGCAGGCGCGACAGGATCAGGTTGAGCACCGGCATGTTGTAGACGAAGGAGCGGCCGAAGTCGCCGCTCGCCAGCCGCTGCAGGAAGATGGCGTATTGCTGCCACAGCGGCTTGTCGAAGCCGTAGGCGCGTATCGTTTGCTCACGGATCTCCTGGGTCACGTCGGGCGCGATCATCACGTCGATCGGGTTCCCGACGGCGTAGACGCCGATGAACACCATCGCCGAGATGACGAGCATCACGACCGATGCCTGTAGCAGGCGTTGGATGACGAAAGCAAGCAACGGCGCGTGTCTCGGTGGAGATGGAAATAAGGAAGGGCCCCGGCCGGCGGATCGCAGGGCCTGTCAGTCCCAGCCGGACTCGATCAGTTCGCGTGTCTCCGCCACGGCGATGTCCCACATTGCCATCAGCTCGTCGTCCGGACGCTGGTATAGGCCGCCGAAGTTGCCGTCTCCGACGAGCTCTTTCTTGGCGCCCGGGTCAATGCGTTGGTATTTTGCAATGTCGATCATCGGTTTCTGCGCGTCCGGCATCCGTATGCCGGGCAGCCTCGTCCACGGCAGGTTCTCCATCCACGAGGCGTGCGACGCCAACGGGTCGATCTGCTTGACCTTGGCCATCGTCTTGGGAGCATTCCACCAGTTGTGCCACTTGACCTGCACGCCACGGTTGCGGTCCAGCCATTCGAGTATGGCGCCATGCGCTGGCCCGTTGCCGCCGTGGCCGTTGACGACGACGATCTGCCGGAAACCGGTGCGCACCATGTTGTCGAGGATGTCGCACATCATTGCGCACAGGGTGGACAGGCGCAGGGAGACGGTGCCGGCGTAGTCGACAAAACTCGGCGTGAAGCCGTAGTTGATCGTCGGGTAGACCGGCACCTCGATCGGTTCGGCCGCTTCGATGGCGACGCGTTCGGACAGGATCACGTCGACGCACAGGCTGAGATAACCATGCTGTTCGGTCGAGCCGATCGGCAACACCGCGCGCTGATCTTGCTTCACGTGTTCTTCCACCTGCATCCAGTTCATTTCGGCAAGGCGCATGCTTGTGTTCCTTTATGCGGGAGTCGCCGGATCGGCCGGCGAAGGAGCGTAATTAGCCGCGGGCGGGTGTACTGAGTGGTCGAACAACGCCAGAACGACCTTGGCCATCAGCGCTTGCAGCGTCTCGCGTTCGACCAGCGACAGCGGAGCGAGCATTTCGGCCTCGAGTGCGACGAACCGGGGCAGGGCTTCGTCCAGGATCGCGCGGCCCCGCGGCGTAAGCGTCAGGTTCTGCTGGCGCCGGTCGTTCTCGCCGGCCCTGCGTTCGATCAGGCCGAGTTTGGCGATGCGGTTGACCGCGCGGCTCAGGGTATTTTTTGGGAACGCGGTGGAAGCGGCAATCTCGCTGGCGGTGATGCCCTCAATCAGGCCCAGGCTATAAAGGATGACGAATTCGGCGCGCGCCAGTCCGAAGCGTTCTTCCACCCAGCCGTACAGCGGCGTGTTGTAGCGCAGGCCGAGGTAATTGAAGCGCGCGGCAAACCCGCACGGATTGCGCCACAGGCGCGCATGCGTGAAGGTGTCGAGCCGGTGCCGTCCCAGCATCTGAGCGCCCGGCTTGGCGGTGGGAAACGGCGCGACCCGCGATTTCTTGACTTTTGGTTCCAATTCGTACGATGTTCAATTCTGTCGGGCCGATGCTAACAAACTCTGCGGGCCCTGTGAACCGCCGTTTCGCGCCAGGCTCAGCCGCAGGGACCCGGTCGGTCATGGCCAGGCTTTGCACACGATTGGAATGGCCCATTTGGTTCCAAAAGGGATTGACGCCGTAGCCACTGCGAACGTAGATTAGTCCCTTGAAGGCCTGCGGCAGGCGCGGCGCCAGACTCAGGAGAATTCGATGCGCTCATTTTTCGCTGGTGTGGTGCTGGCCGGCACGCTGGTCGCGTCGGCGTTCGCCCAGACGCTGACGATCGGCGTGCGCGGTGGTCCCGACTCGATCGACCCGCACTTCACCGCCACCGGCACTCATGCCGAAGCGCTCAAACATATCTACGACACGCTGGTCTGGTCAGGCGACGGGCTCGAGCTCGAGCCGCGCCTGGCCGAGAGCTGGAAGGCGGTCAACGACACGACCTGGGAGTTCAAACTGCGCAAAGGCGTGAAGTTCCACGACGGCTCGGACTTCACCGCGCAGGACGTCAAGTTCTCGATCGAGCGTATCCCGGTTGTCGCTGGCCCCAACCCGACGACGATCTACGTTCGCCGCGTCAAGGACGTCAAGATCATCGACCCCCACACCGTGCAGGTGATCACCGACGGCGCCGCCCCGACGTTGCCCAACGACTTCATCCGCCTGTTCATCGTCTCCGGCAAGGCAGCGGCCGGCCTGACCAAGGAAAGCGCCAACGAGGCGTTTAATTCCGGCAAGGCCGCCATCGGCACCGGCCCGTACAAATATGTCTCGTGGCAACCCAAGGGCGACCTCGTGCTCGACCGCTTCGACGCATATTGGGGGCCGAAGGAACCCTGGGCGCGCCACGTGCGCAAGGAGATCCCGAACGACGCCGCACGTGTGGCGCAGCTCAAGGCCGGGCAACTCGACCTGATCACCCGCGTGCCGGCCACTGACGTGGCGACGCTCAAGCGCGACCCGAAGATCACCGTGACGACCATCGACACCGTGTACGTGTTCAACATCGAGATGGACATGCGTGACAAGGCGCTCAATACCACCGCCAAGGATGGTTCGCCGCTGGCCAAGAATCCGTTTCTCGACCTGCGCGTGCGCCAGGCCATCGATCTGGCCATCGACCGCAAGGCGCTGGCGGAAGTGGCGATGGAAGGCCTTGGCAAGGCTTCGAGTCAGATGGTGACACCGTCGATCTTCGGCTTCAACAAGTCTCTGCCCGAGCGCAAATACGACCCCGCCGCGGCCAAGAAGCTGCTGGCCGACGCCGGTTATCCGAACGGCTTCAAGACGCAGTTCTCGTTCACCCAGGACCGCCTGCCGGGCGACAAGGTCGTCGGTACGTCGATCGCGCAGATGCTCGCCGCGATCGGCATCGACGCCACACCCAACGCCCAGCCGGCCGCGGTGTTCTTTCCGGCACGTACGCGGGGTGATTATTCGATGTCCATGTCCGGCTGGGGCACGCTGACCGGCGAGGCGCACTACACGCTGTCGTCCCTGGCGCACTCCAACGACAAGGACAAGAAAATGGGCGCGTTCAACGTGCTGAACTACAACAACGCCGAAATGGACAAGCTCCTGCAGGCTGCCGCGATCGAGATGGACCTCGCGAAGCGCCGCAAATACCTGGAAGACGCGAATGCGCTGGTCGATAAGGATAAGCAGCGCCTGCCGATCGTCGCCGTCGGTTCGGCCTGGGCGATGCAGAAGGACAAGGTCACGATCAAACCGCGCGTCGACGAAGACACGCTGGCGATGAACATCAAGCCGGTGAAATAAGCCGATGGCCGACATCGCGATCGGCCTGCACGGCGGCTGCGGCACCCTCGAGCAGAGCCTGCAAAGCGCAGCTGACTGGGCGGAGAGCCGCCAGCACATGGCCGATGCGCTGCGCGCCGGCTGGTCGATCTTGCACAACGGTGGTTCGGCACTTGACGCCGTGGAGGCCACTGTTGTCGTGCTGGAAGACAGCGCGCATTTCAACGCCGGCCACGGCGCCGCGCTGACCGAAGCGTCCGAACACGAACTCGACGCCTCGATCATGGATGGCGCGACGCTGGCGGCCGGCGCGGTCTGCACCGTGCGCCGCACGCGCAACCCGGTAAAGGCCGCACGCGCCGTGCTTGACTCGGGACGCGCCGTGTTGCTCGCCGGCATGGCCGCCGACGCGTTCTCCGAGCTGCAGGGCCTTGAGATGGTGTCCAACAAGTATTTCACGACGCAACGGCGCGTCGACGCCTTGCGCTCCTTGCAGGAGAAGGAGGCTACGGGGTCGTTCATCCCGGCGTCCGAGGCCGAGAAACACGGCACCGTCGGTGCGGTGGCGCGTGACGCCAACGGCCACCTGGCCGCAGCGACGTCGACCGGCGGCTTCAACAACAAACCCGAAGGCCGCGTCGGCGACAGCCCGATCATCGGCGCCGGCACCTACGCGCGCGACGGCGTGTGTGCCGTGTCGTGCACTGGCCAGGGTGAGGTCTTCATCCGGCGCGTTGCCGCCTACGACATCGCCGCGCGAATGGCGTACGGTAAGGAGGCGCTGTATGCCGCGGCGCACACGGTGGTGTTCGAGACGCTGGCCAGCCACAGGATTGGCGCCGGCCTCGTCGCACTGGGTGCCGAAGGCAACCCCGTGGCGCCGTACAACACGCTGGGCATGTACCGCGGCTGGATCACGACCGACGGGCAACTGATCGTCGCCACGCACGAGGAACTGCACCCGATGGGTGCTGCCTGAACATGGCAGCACAACAACAATTGCAGACGCAAGAGCCGATCCTGATCTGGGGCGCCGGCGCGATCGGCGGCATCCTGGGTGCGTATTGGGCACGCGCTGGCATTCCGGTGCGGATGGTCGACATCGTCGAACCCCACGTGCATGCCTGCAGCACGAGCGGACTGAACATCACTGGGCCGGTCGAGGCGTTCCGCCAGGTCGTGCCATGCGTGGTGCCTGCACAATTGACGGGACGTTATGCGACCATCGTGCTGGCCGTGAAGGCGCAGTCGACGATAGGCGCAATGCAGATGCTTGCGCCCCATCTGGCCGA
>JBDSND010000179.1:0-3869 GCA_039915505.1 Casimicrobiaceae bacterium | reverse complement strand
CGGCGTGCTCGTACCCGAACTCGAGGATCTCGATGCTCTTCACGTGGCGGCACATCGTGTAGAGATGCTCGACGGCATCGAGGAAACAGTCGACACCCAGGCCGGCGACGTTAGGGCAGAGGTAGGTTTCGGCCTTTGGCCGGAACTCCTCGGCGCGGGCTTCGGAAGCAGCTGCGCTCAGTAGGAGCGTGGCGGCGAAGAGGGTCAGACCGACGAGCGGGTGCACTAGGGCGCGCAGTGAATAGGATAACGCGAGGGAAAGGGCGACAGGCGTCGGGGCGGACGCGGCGCGTCCTGTACGGGGCGGGTGAAGCATGATCGTGGGATGCGACCGAGACGCCGCATCCTAACCCAGCGGCGGCGCGCGCTCAATGATGCCGATGGATGAAAGTCGCGCAAAGTCCGCGCACGGGGGCGCGCATGGGGACCAGATTGCCACGAGGGTACCAGCGTCGAAACGGATAGCGAACCACTGGATGCGCACCCGCGAACCCGGGCCCGATGCGTCCGGCGACGCTGAACCGGGAGCGTTGACCCTGTGGGGCGGGACTGGCGACGGCGCTGGAGGCAGCCTGCCGCGGTCGGCTTCGCGTCGTCAGATCGTGACGCCGCCGGATACTTCGATGACTGCGCCGTTGACGTAGCTCGCCTCGTCGGAGGCGAGCCAGGCATAGGTGTTGGCGATTTCCTCGGGCCGGCCGAGGCGGCCGAGGGGCACCTTGTCTTCTATCATCCTGATGACCTTTTCCGGCATGGTGGCAAGGATCGGCGTCTCGATGAAGCCGGGGCACACCGCGTTGGCCCGGATGCCCTTCTTGCCGAGCTCACGCGCCCACGTCTTGACCATGCCGATGACCCCGAACTTGGTCGCGGCGTAGTTCGTCTGGCCGAAGTTGCCGTACAGGCCGACGATGGACGAGGCGTTGAGGATGCACCCAGACTGCTGCTCGAGCATGATGTCCACGACCGCCTTGGTGCAGTTGAAGACACCCTTCAGGTTCACGTCCACGACCCGCTCGAACTGCTCGTCGGTCATCTTCTTGAGTTGGGCGTCCTGCACGATCCCGGCGTTGTTGACCAGGGTGTCAATCCGGCCCCACTTGCCCATCACGCCTTCGACCATGCGCGCGATGGTGGCCTTATCGGTCACATCGACCCGGAAGGAGATGGCCTGGCCGCCGCTGTCCTGGATAGTCCTCGCCGCCTCCAATGCCGCTTCCTCGTTGATATCGCAGGCCACGACGCGGGCACCCTCGGCCGCAAACTTGACCGCCGTGGCGAGCCCGATGCCTTGCCCCGCGCCCGTGATGATCGCGACGTTGTCCTTTAAGCGCATGTCCCCAAAGCCTCCGTGCTTGCCCGGCGGAGGTGCCGGGGCAACGGGTCATTATAGCTGCATTGGTGCGTTGCACAACCGGCGTTTGTTGCGGCGCACGCAAGGTGGGGTCGGGGACAAACCTCGCCGGATCAATGCATTGGACCAGAAGCTGGGTGCGACGACCATTTTGTCGAGGCGCGCGATCCCGCGGTGTGCAGGGGGTGATGACCCGCGATTACGGCATCGCCCGCCAGTGCTCGAGGACGAGCTGCAGTGTGGCCGTGCCGTGCCAGAGGTTGATATCCGGCCGGTAGGCGGCATGGATCCGGGCCGGGAGAGCATCGGTGTGATTGAAGAGCACGCCGTCGAATGCCTGGCGTCCGCGCCGCAGCACCATGCGGGAGTGCTTGCCGGCCATCACCCGCTGGTCGGTCACGCCGAAGGTGTCGTCGAAGACCGGCGGGGGGAACCCTTGCCCCCACACGACTTCGTGCAGCAGCGCCGCGAGGGACACGTCCAGCTCCTGCTCATCCAGCGCGCCATCGCTTTCCAGGGTGCGACGCAACGCCGCGGGCGAGAGCTGCTCGCGGGCAACCGTTTCGAACCCAGCGGCAAAGGTCGGTAATGCCGCCTCTTCCAGGGTGAGCCCCGCAGCGAAGGCGTGGCCCCCGAAGCGGACGATGCTGCCGGGCGACCGCTTGGCGACGAGGTCGATAGCATCGCGCAGGTGGAAGCCAGGAATCGACCGGCCCGAGCCCCGCAGCGTGCCGTCGGCTGCCTGGGCGAATACGATCGTCGGGCGATGGAAGCGGTCCTTCAGGCGCGAGGCCACGATGCCAATGACGCCCTGGTGCCACTCCGGGCGGTACAGGCAGACCGTGTAGTCGCCATCGCCATCGCTACCGCCGCCGCCGCCGCCGCCGCCATCCCCCCCGCCGCCGGCCACGCCGCCGCCAGTCCCAGGGTCCCGCACGTCCTCGCTGGCGCGGGCGGTAAGTTCGGCGAGGGCGCTCTCCTGCATGGTCGCCTCCACCTCGCGGCGCTCGCGGTTCAGCCGGTCCAGTTCGGTCGCCAGCGGCAGCGCGCCGGCGGCGGTGTCGGCGAGGAGGCACTGGATTCCCAGACTCATGTCGGCAAGCCGGCCCGCCGCATTGAGACGCGGTCCCACCACGAATCCGAGGTCGTACGCCGTGGCGCGGCTCGGATCACGCCCGGCCGCATTGAACAGGGCCAGAACACCGGGATGGGCCCGCCCGGCCCGGATCCTGGCCAATCCCTGGGCGACCAGGATCCGATTGACCTGGTCGAGCCGCACGACGTCGGCGACAGTACCGAGCGCCACCAGGTCGAGGAGTTGGGCGAGGTTCGGGCCCTCGCCGTCGAGGCGGCCGCGCGCACGTAGCACCGCCCGGGTCGCGAGCAACACGTAGAACATCACGCCCACGCCCGCCAAGTGCTTGCAGGGAAAGGCGCAACCGGCCTGGTTTGGATTCACGATCCACGCCGGCGCCGGCAACGTCGCGGCTGGCAGATGGTGATCGGTGATCAGGACGTCGATCCCCAGGGCCGCTGCCGCGGTGACCCCGTCGTGGCTGGCAATGCCGTTGTCGACCGTGACGATGAGCCGCGGCGCTCGCAGGGCGGCCTCGGTGACGATCTCGGGCGTAAGACCATAGCCGAATTCGAACCGGTTCGGTACCACGAAGGCAACGTCGGCACCAAGCAGGGCGAGCCCGCGCATGGCGACGGCGCACGCGGTCGCCCCGTCGGCGTCGTAGTCGGCCACCACCACGATGCGCTCGCGCCGCGCGACGGCGTCGGCAAGGCGCGCGGCGGCACCGTCGATGCCGCGCAGCGCATGAAAGGTCGGCAGGCCGGCAAGGGCCGGGTCGAGCTCGGCGGGCGTCGATACGCCACGAGAGGCGACGATGCGGGCGAGGACCGGATGCACGCCGGCCGCGATCAAGGTATTGGCGTGTGCCGGCACCGCCCGCCGGACGATCTCCATCACCGATCCGTTCCGGGGAGTGCCCGTGCCGCTACTACAGCAAGGGAGCCGTCGCTACGATCGGCGAGGAGGCCGGCGATGTTGCTCCCGATGCGGCGCCACCACGGTGTGGCGACGCAGGTCCAGGTTACGGCGGGCGTACCCGCGCCATCGGCGAGGATGAGCACGTGGCCGAGACTTCCACTCGCGAGTGCCCGCGCGGCAGGAACCGCGAAATCGTGCTCGATGGCCGCGAGCGGCAACGCGCGCGCCGAGGCGACAATCTGATCCGTGTCGTGGGCAGCCGCCAGGATCGGCGCGAGCGACGCGGGTAAATCCGCGGTCACCGGGACGTGCGCATGGGCGGCGAGTGCCAGAACGTCCGGATCGTCGCCCCATACCTGCAGGTTCGCGACCGTCGTGGCGGGAGGATGGTGGCCGCCGTGCTGGAACCACACCGCATTCACCGGCAAATGCGCCGCCGACTCGCGCCCGGCATTCACCGGGTGCTCGTGCAAAAGCATTTCAATCTCCTGCCCCCAGCGCGACCACAGCGCGGCGTCG
>JBDSND010000141.1:0-24384 GCA_039915505.1 Casimicrobiaceae bacterium | reverse complement strand
AGGCGCTCGCGAATATTGTGACGGTGCTGCGCGAGGCCGGGGGCGCGCCCGATCACATCGTGCGCATGACCTGGTATGTGCTCGATCGTGACGAGTACGTGGAAGCTGGGCGCTCGCTCGGCGTGGTGTATCGCGAGAGCATGGGCACGCACTATCCCGCGATGAGTGCCATGCAGGTGACCGCGCTCGTCGAGCCCGGAGCCCGAGTCGAGATCGAGGCGACTGCGGTGATTCCGGACTGAGCACAGGGTCGCGGACCTGTGGTCCGGAATGCGGCGAATCCCGAAAGCGGTCGCGCCGCGTCTGGAGTTACAATCGTTACAATTGACCACCGCTCGCCGCATGCGACCTGCGCTGGTCGTAGCCCGCCTGTACCCCGGTCTCGCGCGTCCCCGTGGTCTTTTACCAACGCATCACGCGAGGCGCCACTTCCGAGGTTGCCGTCATGCCCAAGGACACCCGCAACGCCCGCTTCGTCTGGGAAGATCCGCTCCTGCTGACGGAGCAGCTGACGGAAGAGGAGCGCATGGTGCGCGACGCCGCCCACGATTTCGCCCAGGCCGAACTCGCGCCACGCGTGCGCGAGGCCTTTCGTCACGAGACCGTCGACGCCGAGATCTTCCCGCTGATGGGCAGGGTGGGGCTGCTCGGCCCGACGGTGCCGACCGAGTACGGGGGCGCCGGCCTCAACTACGTGTGCTACGGGCTCATCGCCCGCGAGATCGAGCGCGTCGACTCCGGCTATCGGTCCATGATGAGCGTGCAGAGCTCCCTGGTGATGTTCCCGATCCTCACCTATGGCACCGAGGCCCAGCGCACCAAGTATCTGCCGCGGCTCACGACCGGGGAGTCGATCGGCTGCTTCGGCCTCACCGAGCCCAATCACGGGTCCGATCCAGGCAGTATGGTGACGCGCGCGCGCGCCGTGGACGGCGGCTACCGTCTTTCTGGGGCGAAGACCTGGATATCCAATGCGCCAATTGCCGATGTGTTCGTAGTGTGGGCCAAGACCGACGACGACGTGATCCGCGGATTCATCCTCGAGAAGGGCATGAAGGGGCTGTCGGCGCCCAAGATCGAAGGCAAGTTCAGCTTGCGGGCATCGGTTACCGGCGAGGTGGTGATGGACGACGTGCACGTGCCGGCCGAGAACCTCCTGCCTAACGTACAGGGGCTCAAAGGCCCGTTCGGCTGCCTCAACGCGGCGCGCTATGGGATCGCGTGGGGCGCGCTCGGCGCGGCGGAATCCTGCTGGCATGCCGCCCGGCAGTACACCATGGATCGCACCCAGTTCGGGCGGCCGCTCGCCGCCAACCAGCTCGTGCAAAAGAAACTGGCCGACATGCAGACCGAGATCACACTGGGATTGCAGGGCTGCCTGCGCCTCGGCCGCCTCAAGGACGAGGGCAAGGCAGCGCCGGAGATCACGTCGATCATGAAGCGCAACTCGTGTGGCAAGGCGCTGGAGATCGCCCGCATGGCGCGCGACATGCACGGCGGCAACGGGATCGTCGACGAATTCGACGTCATCCGCCACATGCTGAACCTCGAGACCGTCAACACCTACGAAGGCACGCACGACATCCATGCCCTGATCCTCGGGCGCGCCCAGACCGGCATCGCGGCGTTCTCGTGAACCCAGGCGGCGGCCACGCGGTCGCATCGACCCCTCGTCTCTCCGTCGTTCGCCGCTAAAGCAGTGCAGCCGGCGGGCTGGGGTGGGCCCGCGCGCGACCGTTTCCACGCGCGGGACTCCCGCCGCGCAGCAGTGCACAGCTGCCGGGGGAGCCTCGCGCGGTGAGGTCGCCAGCGCGGGCTTTGGTGCGCAAGCGGCACAACTCCTGCGGGCGCGGACATTGCAAACCCGACCCTGATCGGCAGTGCCGCTGCAAAACCGTCCCGGCAGACAACCCCCGCGGCCGCGGGACATTGCAACGCCTCCTCCCACGCAGCGACACCAGGTGGGCAGGCAACCGCTGGAACCTGCGCATGAAGCTTTACGACTATTTCCGCTCCTCCGCCGCGTATCGCGTGCGCATTGCCCTTAATTTCAAGGGGATCGTGACTGAGCGGGCCTTCGTGCCGCTGCGCAAGGCCTCGCAGCGCGGCGAGGAATATCTGGCGCTCAACCCGCAGGGGCTCGTGCCGACGCTGGTCAGCGACGATGGCGATGTGCTGACGCAATCCCTCGCCATCATCGAATGGCTCGAGGAGGTGCACCCGCAACCGGCGCTCCTGCCAGCGATGCCCGCCGAGCGGGCGCGAGTCCGCGCCATTGCGCTGGCCATCGCCTGCGATATCCATCCCCTCAACAACCTGCGGGTACTGCAGTATTTGAAGAGCACCCTGGGCCTGCCCGATGCGCAGAAGGACGGCTGGTACAAATATTGGATCGACGTCGGTTGCGAGGCGCTCGAGAAGCAGCTCGCCCGCGACGGTGCGACCGGGGCGTACTGTCACGGCGAGTCGCCGACGCTCGCCGATATTTGTCTCGTGCCCCAGCTCGCCAATGCCCGGCGTTTTGCCATCGACCTGTCGCCCTATCCAACCCTGGTGCGCATCGAAGCGGCCTGCGCGGCCCTGCCGGCGTTCGCCGCGGCCGACCCGGCACGCCAGCCCGATGCGGAGTGACGACGGGCATGGCAGCTGCGCCTGGAGCCCGAGGAGGGTCGTGCGATGAACGAAGAAGTACTGCCCGACAAAGCGCCGATGAACGACCACGCGCCGATGAACGACGAAGCGCCGACGACCGCCGAGGCGATCGAGCGTGGCTACAACAATCGCGCCGCGGTACCCGATCATCCTGCCTGGTTCGCGCGCTGGGCGACGCTCGCCGACGTGGCGAGAACCGCAGCGCTGTTCCAGGGGGACGTGCGCTACGGTCCGAATCCGAAGGAGACGCTCGACATTTTCCTGCCGAAGGGCCCGCCGCGCGGCACCTTCGTCTTCATCCACGGCGGCTACTGGCGCTCGCTCGACAAGCACGAGCACGCCTTCGTGGCACCGCCGCTGCTCGCGGCCGGGCATGCAGTGGTACTGCTCAATTACGACCTGTGCCCGGACGTTTCCGTCGCGACCATCCTCGAGGAGTGCCGGCGGGCGATTGCCTGGATCGTGCGTGATGGTGCCCGCCATGGTCTCCCGGAGGGGGATCTGGTGGTCAGCGGCCATTCGGCCGGGGGGCACCTCGCAGCCATGCTCCACGCGACCGACTGGACCGTGCAGGGCCTTGGCAGGAGCCCGATCACGGCAGGGGTTTCGCTGTCCGGCGTGCACGATCTCCTGCCGCTCGTGCAGGCATCGATGAATGCCGACCTGCGTCTCGATGCGGCCGAGGCGGCGCGGCTATCGCCAATCCACTATCGGCCCACCACCGACGCGCCGTTCCTGATCGCGGTCGGCGCCGACGAGACCTCCGAGTTCCTCCGCCAATCGGATCTCCTCTGGCGGGCGTGGGCCGGGGACCGGCGCCATCCGATCGAGGGTCCGTTGAGGATCCCCGAGCGGCACCACTTCAGCGTGGTCGCGGATTACGCTGATCCCTCGGCCGCGCTCACGCGCCGCACGCTCGCCCTGTTCGGTCGGTGATCCTTCCGTCGGCGCCGGGCAATCAACAGAGCTCCCGACGCTCGGAGCCATGTCCCACTACGCGTTGTTTGACAAATGACCGATGGTCAGTTTACGTTCCGGTCGCAACACTCGAGTTCTGGCAGACGAGAGACGCCCATGACCATTCGCCAACGTGCCGTGCATGCCGAGGACAAGCACGAGCGCCATGATGCGATCCTCGATGCCGCGCAACGGCTGCTGACGCGTGCGCCGGACAGGCTCGCCAGCATGGCCGACGTGGCCGACGAGGCGGGGCTCGCCAAGGGGACGGTGTACCTCTATTTCGCCAGCAAGGAAGAGCTCCTCCTCGCGCTCCACGAGCGCGGCATCGACGCGTTCTTTCGCGGGGTCATTGCCAGGGCCGAGGACCGCAAGTCCATCGCCGTTGCAGACGTCCTTGCGCTCACCCGCGAGCACATGCTGGCGCCGCCGCTATTCTTGCCGCTCGCCACCCGCTGCTTCGCAGCCATGGCGCAGGCCGTGCCGAGCGAGGCTGCGCAGGCGTTCAAGTCTCGCATGAGGGCACGGCTCGCCCGCGCCGGCGCGAGCCTCGAGCGGCACTTCCCCGAGCTCGGCAAGGGTGGTGGCGTTGGGCTGCTGCGCCACAGCTACGCCCTCGTTCTCGGGCTGTGGCAGCTGTCCGCTGCGCCTCCCCCAGGTGACCCGGACGCGTTTCCAACGTACCCGAGCGGCGTGGACGTGGCCTTCGGCGTCGACCTCGAGCGTGCGCTATGCGTGCTCTGGTCCGGCACTATCGCCTCTCGCGACACGCAAAGTCGATCATGATCGCGCGTGGAGTCGTCACGTGGAGCCCGCACGCGTCGCAGGTGCTCCTGCGAGCTCGTGCATGGCGCACGGTAGAATAGAAGTCCTGCGGTGGACTTGTGCCTCCGGTCCCCGCGTTTTTCGCCATGACCCCGACCATCAGCCCGATTCCTGACATCATCGCCGAGCTCAAAGCCGGACGGATGGTGATTCTGATCGACGAGGAAGAGCGCGAGAACGAAGGCGACTTGGTACTCGCGGCGCAATTCGTAAGTGCCGAGGCCATCAACTTCATGGCGCGCCACGGCCGCGGGCTTATCTGCCTCACGCTGACCGAGGAGCGCTGCCGCCAGCTCAACCTGCCCTTGATGGTAAGCGCCAACCGGTCGGCGCATGGGACGAACTTCACGGTGTCGATCGAGGCGGCCGAGGGTGTCACCACCGGGATTTCCGCGGCCGACCGGTCGCGAACCGTGCAGGCGGCGGTCGCCCCGCGGGCCGTACCGGCCGACGTGGTGCAGCCTGGGCATATATTTCCGCTGATGGCAGAGCCCGGTGGCGTGCTCTCGCGCGCCGGCCATACCGAGGCCGGTTGCGATCTCGCGGGCCTTGCTGGTGTCACGCCCGCCGCCGTCATCTGTGAGATCCTCAACGACGACGGCAGCATGGCCCGGCTGCCCGACCTCGTCGCGTTCGCGGCGACGCACGGACTGAAGATCGGCGCCATTGCCGATCTCATCCACTACCGCGCCGGCACCGAACGGCTGGTCGAGCGGATTGGAGAGCGTCCGATTGCTACGCCGCAAGGCAGCTTCCGGCTCGTGGTCTATCGCGACAAGCTTTCCGACGCGACCCACCTCGCGCTGGTGCGGGGCCCGATCAGCCCGGACTCGGAGACCCTGGTCCGGGTGCACGAGCCGTTGTCAGTGATGGATCTCCTCGACGCCGACAGCGCCGCACACGCCTGGAGTCTGCCGGCTGCTCTCGCCCGCATCACTGAGGCAGGACGCGGCGTTGTCGTCCTGCTGCATCGTTCGGAAAGCGCGTCCGAGCTGCGCCGTCGGGCGCTTGGCACCGAGCCCCCCGTTCATGCCAAGCTCGATCTTCGCAATTACGGCATCGGCGCCCAGATCCTGCGCGATCTCAACGTCGGCAAGATGCGGCTGCTGGCGCGGCCGCGAAAGATTCCGAGCATGGCCGGTTTCGACCTCGAGGTGACCGGATTCATCGAGCAGCCTTCGCTCGCCAAGGCGTCCTGACTCACTGCTCTCGGCCGCTCTGTCGTCATGCCCATCCGCCGTATCGTCCCCCGCCTGCACGGCGAACGTCGCATTGCGATCGTGCTGTCGCGCTTCAACGCCCCGATCGGCGATGTCCTGCTCGCGGGGGCGTTGCGCGCACTCGCCGAGGCCAAGGTGAACGACGCGGATGTCCTGGTTGCCACGGTGCCCGGTGCGCTGGAGATTCCCATCGTGCTGCAGCGATTGGCGCAGACTGGCGAGCATGACGCGCTGATTGCCCTTGGCGCGGTGGTGCGCGGGGAAACGTATCACTTCGAGATCGTCGCTAACGAGTCCGCCGCGGGCGTTTCCTCCGTGGCTTTGGAGTTCGGCGTGCCGGTCGGCAACGGCATCCTTACCACCGACACCGAGGCACAAGCCTTGGTGCGGGCCGACACCAAGGGCTTCGAGGCCGCTCAGGCCGCGCTCGAGCTCGCCGGCCTGCTGGATGCACTCGATGAGGAGTAGCCCCCGCCGCCGGGCGCGCGAGTTGGTGTTGCAGGGGCTCTACCAGCAACAGCTTTCCGGAAACGCCAACGAGGCGATCCACACCCAGTTGCGCGAGGTGAGCGGCTTCGACAAGGCCGATGCCGAGTATTTCGCAAGCCTGTGGTCGGGCGTGGTCGGTGAGTACGAGGCCTTGCTCGAGGTCATCGCCGATTACATCGACAGGCCGGTCGCTGGGCTTTCGCCCATCGAGCGCGCAATCCTGGCAATCGGGGCATGGGAGCTTCGGCATCGCCTGGAGATCCCCTACCGCGTGGTGATCAACGAGGCGGTCGAGCTGGCGAAGTCGTACGGCGGTACCGATGGTCACAAGTTCGTGAACGGCGTGCTCGACAAGCTGGCCAAGGGAATTCGCGCCGACGAGATCAGGGTGCTCGCGGGCGAGCGCGACTCCCTCGCCCCGTAGTGCACGTCCTCTGGATTCACGCCGGGAACCGCGTTCGCGGGAGCGCCGTGGCGATCCCAGGACGGCAAGGCTGCGCTAGCCGGATGGGACATGCCGTGGCCGTCGATCGGTCCTCCCACGGCGCATGACCGCCTTTCCGAAAGTCTTCACGTCGGCCGGCCGCCGCCATTCGTGCCACGCGCCCTTGCATCTTGCAGTCAATTGCGCCATCGTTGCCGGGCTCCAGGGCTCGATCGTCCATGCAGCAGAACGGACCCGGTGGTTGGCGGCGCTGTGCGAACCGCCATCGCCGAGTGACCGTAAGCCGTAAGCCGTCGACCGGCAGAATCGTCGTCCTGCACGCCAACTGGGCGCTGCGAGACCAAAGATCGTCCGCGACGATCCGGTTGCGGCACCCACCGATCACCATACTAAGGGGATGTCGATGAACCTTCGATTAGCGTTGACGCTGTTGTCTGCCGCCATGCTCGCGACCGGGTGCGCCACCGACCCAACGGGCATGAAGATGGGATCGCAGGACGCGAAGACCACGGCCACCGGGTCGGCGGGAGGCGCCACGGCCAGCAACGCCAATGCCCAGCTGGAACGGTGCGATCGACCCTACGGCACCATTGCCCTGGTCGAGGATCAGCAAGCTGACTGGTACTCGCGCCTGACGCGCGAATACCAGCTCACGTCGACGGTCCCGGTATTGCGGCTCCTGGTGCAGCAGTCCAACTGCTTCGTGGTGGTCGAGCGCGGCAGGGCGATGGCCAATATGCAACAGGAGCGCGCGCTGCAGCAGTCGGGGGAGCTTCGCAACAACAGCGATTTCGGCAAGGGGCAGATGGTCGCCGCCGATTACGCGATGACCCCGTCGATCACGTTCAGCGCCAAAAATGCCTCGGGCATGGGGGGCGCGCTCAGCGGCCTCGGACGGGGCCTGGGTGTGGTAGGGGCGCTCGCCGGGGGATTGTCGCAGAACGAGGCCTCGACGCTGCTGATGCTCACCGACAACCGGTCGGGAGTGCAGGTCAGCGCGGCGGAGGGCAGCGCTTCCAAGATGGATTTTAACGTGAGTGCTGCGATCTTTGGTGGCTCGGCCGGTGGCGGGCTTGGCGCGTACACCAACACGCCGCAAGGCAAGGTGATCGTGGCGGCCTTCACCGATTCGTACAACCAGCTGGTTCGCGCGGTGCGCAACTACCAGCCGCAGACCATGGGCGGGGGGCAGGGCCTGGGCACGGGTGGCCGGCTTACCGTCGATGGCGCCAAGCCGGTGGCCGTGCCTTCACACCCAACGCCGACCTCGACCGCGCCCGCGCCCGCAGCCGCGCCAGCGACGATGTCCGTGGCCGATGCGCAACGCAAGCTCGCCGCCCTTGGCTACAACCCGGGCCCCCCGGACGGGGCGATGGGCGGGCGCACCGCAACCGCGCTGCGCGCGTTCCAGAAGGATCGCAAGCTTCCCATCTCGGGTCGGCTCGACGCCGGCACCACTGCGGAGCTGATGAAATAGCACCGACTCACGGCGCAGCGGCGTCACATCGGGGACGGGGCCCGCCAGCGGCCCCGTTCCGTTTATCGCGTGAACGAATTCCAACTGATCGAGCGCTTTTTCGCTCGTCCACCGCGCAGCGCCTCGGTGCGCTTGGGCGTCGGCGATGACGCAGCACTTTTGACACCCGCTCCCGGCTGCGAGCTGGCGGTCTCGGTGGACATGCTGGTCGCCGGCAGGCACTTCTATGCCGACGTCGACCCCGCCGCGCTCGGACACAAGACCCTGGCCGTGAACCTCTCCGACCTTGCGGCGATGGGCGCGACGCCGCGCTGGGCGCTGCTGGCCGGAGCCCTGCCCCATGTCGACGAGGGCTGGCTCGCCGCGTTTGCAAGGGGCTTTCTCGACCTCGCCGATGCCCATAAGGTCGATCTCGTGGGCGGCGACACCACGCGCGGCCCGCTCAACCTGTGTGTGACCATCATAGGCGAAGTGCCGACCGGACAGGCGCTGCGACGCGACGGTGCCCAAGTCGGCGATGATCTCTACGTGTCGGGCTCGCTCGGGGACGCTGCGCTCGCCGTCGCCGCGCGTGACGGCCGCATCGCGCTCCCTCCTGCAACGCTCGCCGCGTGCCGCGTGCGCCTCGACAGTCCGCAGCCGCGCATCGTGCTCGGCACGCAGCTGCGCACCGTGGCGAGCAGCGCCATCGACCTTTCCGACGGTCTCACCGGTGATCTTGGCCACATACTCTCGCGCTCAGAGGTGGGCGCCGAGGTGGACCTGGCGCGACTGCCGATGAGCCCCGCGTTGACGGCCTTGTTAAAAGGCGCTACGCGACCGGTGGGAATTGCATGCCTGCTCGCTGGGGGCGACGACTACGAGCTGTGCTTCACGGCTGCGGTGGCGCACCGCGTTGCCGTCGGCCGCGCCGCGCGCGCAGCCCACATACGCGTCACCCGGATCGGCAGCATCACCGCGACGCGCGGCCTCGTCGTTCGCGACGAGCGTGGGGCTCACCTCGCAACGTTGCCAGGCGCGTACGATCATTTCGCCGGGGGACAATGAAGGGTGAACCGCCCGCGCCGCGTTTCATGCTCACCCATCCGGCCCATTTCTATGCTCTCGGATTCGGTGCCGGTCTCGCCCGCGCCGCACCGGGGACGTTCGGTACCGCGGTCGCGCTGCCCATTGCCGCGGTACTGTGGCACACCGTCGGCGACCTCGGGTTCGTGGTGGCGCTCGTCGTGCTCGGGGCCCTGGGCGTGTGGGCGGCACAGATCACTGGGCGCGATCTCGCGGTCCCCGATCATGGTGCGATCGTGTGCGATGAAGTGGTGTCGTTCCTGCTCGTGCTTTTTTTCACCGGGCCCGACGTTCGTATGATCGCGATGGGTTTCGTGCTGTTCCGATTCTTCGACGTGGTGAAGCCTCCGCCCATTCGCTGGTTCGACACGCGCTGGAAAAACGGCGCCGGCGTGATGGCCGACGACCTCCTGGCCGCGGGCTACACATTGATCGTGCTCGCCCTGCTGCGACGGTGGCTGGCGTGAGCGCCGCCGGGCCGTCCCAAGGCGCTCGCCCCCTCCCTCGGGAGGGGGTAGGCGCAGCCCACGCAGTGGGCAAGCCTGGGGGAGGTTATCCAATGGCCGCCGGGCCGTCCCAAGGCGCTCGCCCCCTCCTCGGGAGGGGGTTGGCGAAGCCCACGCAGTGGGCAAGCCTGGGGGAGGTTATCCAATGACCACTTCGGACGAACTCGACGCGATTCTGGAAGAGATGCGCGCCGTCTTCGCCCGCGTATCGCCCGATGCGGTCGGGCAGTTGGCGCAGGAAATCGTCGGCGCGCGCCGTGTTCTCGTCTATGGCGTCGGCCGCACCGGGCTGGCGCTGCAGGGCTTGGCGATGCGGCTGATGCATCTTGGGCTCGATGGACATTTCGTGGGCCAGCTCTCCGCCCCGCCGGTCGCCGCCGGCGACCTCCTCGTCTGCGCCCTCGCGCTCGGCACGCTGCCGACCGGGGACGCCATCGTCGAGAGTGCGAGGCGTGCCGGCGCGCGCGTCGCGATCATCACGGCTCGCCCGCAGCTCGTTACGGCCGATCTGGTGCTCGGCTTGCCCGCGCAAACCATGGCCGATCCGATGACGAGTCTGCTGCCCCTCGGAAGTCCGTTCGAGCTTGCGCTCTCGCTTTACTGCGACCTGACCGTGGTCGAGCTCATGCGACGGCTCGAACTGGGCAATGACGATCTTGCGACGCGGCACGCCAACCTTCTTTAGGGGGATTGTTGCGCGCGGGGCGGGGCGGACACCGCTGGCTCGGGGTGGGGCGACGGGCCGGCGCAACTTGGAATTCGCCCGGAACGCGCCCGGCCGACCGTGCTCGACGTCACGGTCGAGCCCTGTTCCACCTCCACGCTGGAGTCAGTCGGCGGCGGCGAGCACCGGCTGGTCGGGCGCCGGTCCGGCGATACGAACGCCGCCTCCGCCCCCATCCTGCCACTTGCCGGGGCCGCCGCGCATTCGTTGTCGGCGGCCGGCACCGACAACCGCCTGGAACCGTTGATGGCAGCCATCATCTCCCTGGGCATCGCCGTCCACGACCTGGTGTTCGCCATTCCGGAGATCCCCACACGGCCGCGCAAAGTAACCGCTACCCGCTTTACCGCGTACGGCGGCGGCATGGCCGCCACGGCGGCGGTCGCGGCCGCTCGCTTGGGAGGCCACGCGGCGTACTGGGGGCGCCTGGGCGAGGATGCCGCTGGTGATGCCATGGTGGCAGCGATGCGCGACCACGGCGTCGATACCACGGCCATCGCGCGCGCGCCCGGCACGCGAACCGCCGTTTCGGCCGTGCTGGTGTCGCCCGAGGGCGAGCGGCTGCTGGCCGTTTATCCGGGCAAGCTCGATGACGATGCGCGCTGGCTGCCGCTGGAGCGCGTCGCCACCGTGCAGGCGGTGATGGTCGATTTTCGGTGGCTCGAAGGCGCGCGACTGCTCCTGGCGACTGCGCGCGAACGAGGCCTGCCGAGAGTGCTTGATGGCGATGTCGGCCACCCCGGTGCGCTTACGGCGTTGCTGCCGCTCGTTGATCACGCCGTGTTCTCGGAGTTGGGGCTGGCCGAACTGACGGGCGAGTCCGAGCCTGCAACCGGACTACGTGCCGTTGCCGCGACGACGACCGGTATCGTCGCTGTCACTCTGGGCAACCAAGGCAGTATGTTCCTGATCGACGGCAGTCTTCACGCGGTGGCGCCCTTTGCCGTCACCGCGCGAAACACCAACGGCGCCGGAGACGTTTTTCATGGCGCTTATACGTTGGCGCTGGCCGAAGGGCAGCATCCTCTGGGCGCCGCACGCTTCGCCTCAGCCGCGGCTGCGCTGATGTGCGAGGCGGGTGAAAGCTGGGACGGTACTCCGCGCCGCCCGGCGGTCGAACGTCTGTTGACCCGAAGTGGGCAATGAAACGCTGCGGGGCACCCTCCCGACGGCGTTGCATATCTACGATCATCCACTCGACGTCGACCAGTTGCTCCCAGCATCCTGTGGCTTTCATAGCCATCGGCGGCGCCGCCAACGTTTACCCAAGGCCAGTCCCGTCTACGGTTCGTGGCGCAGCGCGTAACGGCCTTGCGATACGACGACGCGGCCTTCCTCGACCAGCTTCTCGAGGTGCGCCAGCAGCGAGCGTGACGCAGCCCCATGCAGGCGCGCGGGTGTGTCGGCGTAGACGATGGGCACCAGGGCAGAGAGTTGCGCGTCCGGACATCGCGCGACCGCATCCACCACCTTTGCTTCCCGCCTGAGCCGGTGCTCGATCAGCCGCCAGATCTCGCGTTGAGGCGCGCCGATGAGATAGCCATGGCCAGGTGCGATTACGGCGATGTCCCGTCGCAGGAGCGCCTCGAGGGTCTGAAGATAGGCAGTCATGTCGCCGTCCGGCGGATTGATGACGACCGTCGAGCCCTGCATGATGTGATCGCCGGAGAAAAGCATCCCGGTGTCCTCAAGCAGGAAGCACACGTGATTGGAAGCGTGTCCCGGGGTCAGGAGCGCGCGAAATTTGACGCCGGCGATACGCAGCAACGCGTCGTGCTCGACCGACCAGTCCGGGACGAACGATTGGTCCTGACGTTCGCCGCCTGGAGGCGGGAGTCCGATGCAGCGCGCTCCCGTCGCGCGCTGGAGCGCACTCGCGGCCGGAGAGTGGTCGAGGTGCGTATGGGTGCAGGCGATCCAGCGGATGCGGCCGGCGGCGCAGGCGAGGATCGCCGCTACGTGCGCGTCGATCGCCGGTCCGGGATCGATGACAACCAGCTCCTCCGTGCCGACCAGGTAGGTGTTCGTGCCGGGACCCGTCATCATCCCTGGATTCGGGGCGATGATGCGCGTCACCAGGTGGTCGAGCCTCTTCGGGACACCCGGCGACAGATCGTACGTAGTCTGCATCGTCTCGTCGGGATCGCACCAATGAATTTCCGCGTAGGCAGCGTCGTGGCGGCGAATGAGTCGTTGCCCATCAGCACCCTGGGCCACGACGACCCGATTAGACTCGATGGTCGTCTTGGCGCACGCATATTCCAGCGCTTCCTGCACGCTCGCGAAGCGCTGGAACTCCTCGAGTACGGCACGCGTGGCCGCTCCCATCTGCATTGCGTTGCGATGCATTCGCTCCAAGGCTTCGGCTGGACGCAGCCAGACGGCCTGCACGGCTTCGACATCGTCATGCGAGCCATCCTGACCTGCCGGCGCGCGGGCGACGAAGAAGCGCGTGTCGAAGCGCCTTGACGCCGATGCCGGCGTGATCCAGTGGTCGAAGTACGTCACCTCGCCACCCGGCAGGTGCAGGCCATGCCGCTCGAGCACCGCCGCAAAGGTGAGCGCGCCGCAGTTGAGTGCCCCGCGGTCGGCCTCCATTTCCGCAACGCGTGAGGGGGCGATCGCCACGCCTGCGCCGTCGTGCGCGAGCAGGATCCCGGCCTCCTCGAAGCATTCACGCAGGGCAGCGATCCAGTATGCAAGGGCGCCGGTAGGCAGAGCAAGTCGCTGACTTGCGATGGCGTCCGTCAAGCCGATGACGCGCGCAACGCTGGCGGGTGCACTGTCCGATGGCTCGACAGCTCCCCCGGGAAAGACGTAGGCCCCCGCCATGAACACCGCATCGGCTGCGCGCTGCTGGAGCAAAACTTCGGGACCGCTCGCCGTGTCACGCAGGAGCACCAACGTC
The DNA here is from genome assembly GCA_039915505.1 of Casimicrobiaceae bacterium. GTDB lineage: Bacteria > Pseudomonadota > Gammaproteobacteria > Burkholderiales > Casimicrobiaceae > CAIWHR01. The sequence goes on along the minus strand of JBDSND010000141.1, from coordinate 11,116 downwards.
GCGGCAGGGCGCATTGCGGGAGAATCAGTCTGTCGTGGCGACATGGCGTCGTAGATCGGTGGGCTCGTGGAAGCTGCATGGCGCGCCTGTTCTGAAGATGTTTCCAGCCGGATGGCTCGGGCGGGCGCGGTCGACTTTTCCCGGGAGGTTGCCTCCCGGAAGGACATGAGGGTTGCCGTCGTTGGCGCAACTCTCGGATCCGCCCGGTGCCCCGCTCAAGGGGACTGGCGCGGAGCGATTGTTCATGACGCTTGAATTCGAGCCGATCGCGCGACGCCGAAAGCCACTGTCCCACTGCTCCCGCGAGTGTCCTGCCGAAGCCACCTGACCGACCGTCCCCTGGGGCGCAATGTGCGCCTTCTTGCTCAGGCGCCGCATCCCGTCCATGGGCATTTCCGGACGCCGTGAGTTAAAGCGGTGCGCCCGCGCAACGGCCGAAGCACGATTCGGTGGCGGCAATGCCTTGACCGACCGACCAAGATGGAATATTGTTCAACCATTGATCGCTATCGTCCAGGAAGCGCTGGCGATGTCCGCAACGATTGCTGAAAACAATTGCCAACAAGATAAGAGACGACCGCGGAGGAGCGGGCACGATGGAGATTACCTCGTCGCCAGGAGGGCGGAAAGACCCGGCGCGCGCGGACAGGCAGCCCTCGCTCGCGCGCGGACCCCTTTCAGGCGGCCCGACGCGGAAGCGGTCGAAGGCTGAGCGGGCGCTACGTCGCATCGGGTGGAACCTGCTTCCTCCCCTGACGTTCGTGGCGCTGGTGGTGCTGTGGTGGGGCGCGGTCGAGCTGCTCAAGATTCCCGCTTATCTGCTTCCGGGGCCCAAAAGTGTGTTTGCGCGTCTCGTCACGGACGCGAGCCTCCTTTGGACGCACTCCCAGGTCACGCTTACCGAGATCCTGCTGGGTTTCGCGATCACGATCGTGACGGCGATCCCGGTGGGCCTGCTGATCGCGCTGTCGCCACTATCTAGGCAGCTGGTGTATCCGCCGATCATGCTCATGCAGCTCGTACCCAAGATCGCGGTGGCTCCGCTGTTCCTGGTCTGGCTGGGCTTCGGCATCGAGTCGAAGGTTCTGCTGACCGTTCTTCTCACGTTCTTCCCCCTGCTCATCGCAAGCATCAGCGGATTCCAGATTCTCGACGACCGGCTGCTGTATCTCACCAAGTCCATGGGAGCGACGAGCTGGCAGACTTTCCGCTTTCTGCGCTTTCCCGCAGCGCTGCCGGTGATCTTCTCGGGCATCAAGACGTCGGCGACGATTGCCGCAACCGCCGCGATCGTTGCTGAATTCGTGGGGGCCAACAAAGGCCTCGGCTACGTCTTGCTGCGTGGCACCAGCACGATGGACATCGAGCTCGTCTTTGGTGTGCTGGTCGTGCTCACCTTGATTGGAGTCGCCATCAACTACGTGGTGGAATTTTGCGAGTGGGCGATGACGCCGTGGCAACGGGCAAAGAACACGTAGTTCGCCGGTCGGCACCTGCCGCCGGCTCACTTTTTCGGGCCCGCCTTGGGCGGCCTGATACTTGGAGGAGGTCACATGCGCAATGCACTCAGTGCGGTCGTCGTTCGGGCCGTATCGGCGGGGCTGTTCTTGGCATCGGGGTTGGTCGCTGCGGCCGACGTCCCGGTCACGTTCCAGATGAACTGGATGGCCGGGGGTCCCAACGCGGGCTTTGCCGTGGCAGTGGCGGAGGGTTTTTATAAGGAAGCGGGGCTCGATGTCACGCTCGTGCAGGGCAACGGCTCGGGCAATACCGCGCAGCTGGTCGCCAACGGACGGGCGCAGCTCGCCTATGCCGATGCGGTTGCCGTCAGTCAACTGATCGCGAAGGGTGCGCCGATGAAGATCGTTGCGACCATCTACCAGTCCAATCCGAACGCCGTCATGGCGCTCAAGAAGACCGGCATCAAGTCCGTGGCCGACCTCAAGGGCAAGAAAGTCGGAGTGCCGTCCGCCTCGTCCCAGACCACGATGCTGCCGCTGCTACTTAAGTCGAACAACATCAAGGAGTCGGACATCACCATGATCGACATGCCGGTCGCATCGATGGTGCAGGCGCTGCTGCAGGGGCAGGTCGACGCCGTGCTCGGATCCATCGATGCGTACCAGATCCAGGCCGAGGCACAGGGCGCGCAGCTCGATGTGTACCGTTTTGCCGACCATGGCGTGCCCACCGTGAGCACGTCGATCTTCGCGAGCAACGATTTCCTCAAGAGCAATCCGGACGTCGTGAAAAAGTTCATCGCTGCGAGCCTCAAGGGGTGGAGCTTCGCCCTCGACAACCCGGCGAAGGCGATCAAAGACGTGAAGCAGGTGTTCCCGGAGGTCAACGAGAAGCTCGCGGCGGCCGAGCTCGCTGCAATCACACCGCTTTTCTGTAGCGGCGGCGCTAAGTACATCGGCAAGGCCGAGGATGCGCTCTGGTCGAAGTCCCAGGACCTGTTGTCGGAGGTCAAGCTCCTGCCGTCGGGACAGGACCCCAAGACCTACTACACGAACGACTACCTGCCCGCGCCTTCCGCCATGCGGGCGTGCAAATCATAGTGTTCCTGGAGTGGAGAGGGCGATGAGCGACGTAAAATCGGTTGGCCTGGCGTACTCCGACCTTCACGTGGGACTGTCCTTCCGCAGTCCGGGGAGGACCATCACCGACGCCGATCTCGTCGCTTTCGCCGGTCTTACGGGCGACTACTCCGAACTGCACACGAGCGACGTGTATGCGCGAGCCAGCCAGTTCGGGCAACGGGTGGCGCACGGCATGCTCGGACTCGCATACGCGCACGGACTCATGTGGGCGCGCACCGGCGAGCTGCGCGAGACGGCGATCGCGTTCCTCGGTATCGACGAGTGGAAGTTCGTCGGTCCGATATTCGTCGGCGATACGCTTTTCGTCAACTACCGTATTGCCGAGCTGCGCGACAGCAAAACCAAGCCGACGCAGGCGATTGCAGTCTTCGACGTCGAGGTGGTCACCGGCGATGAGCGGACCGTTCAGCGCGGCCGCAAGGCCTTGCTCATTTCCAAGGTGCCCCTGGCTGCAGTGGAGGCCTCGACGTCATGAATCGACCCGACGATACGAGGAGCGGCGTGCCGATCAGCATCACGGGCGTGTCGAAGATCTTCGGCGAAGACACGGAACAGCCGTTCCAGGCCCTGAAAGAGGTGAACGTCGACATCGAGGCGGGCGAGTTCGTCTCGGTGGTCGGTCCTTCGGGATGCGGCAAGAGCACGCTAATGCTGATGGTTGCCGGCCTGTTGAGCCGTAGTCGCGGCGACATCGAGATCGACGGCAGTTCCGTCGACAGGCCGATCACCGATGTCGGCATCGCGTTCCAGGATCACCTGCTGCTCGATTTTCGAACCGCTTTCGACAACGTGATGCTGCATGCAGATATCCGCAAGCTTCCCCGAAAGCAGATCGAGGCAAGGGCAAGGGAGCTCTTTGCGCAGCTGCGCCTGACCGCGGCGATGGAAAAATACCCGCGACAGCTTTCTGGCGGCATGAGGCAGCGTGTTTCGCTCATTCGCACGCTCGTCCACGATCCGTCGTTGCTGCTCATGGACGAGCCATTCGGCGCGCTCGACGCATTGACGCGACTGCAAGTGCGGATGGATCTGGAGGCGCTGTGGTTGCGTCGCCGCCCGACAGTTCTGTTCATCACCCACAGCGTGGAGGAGGCCGTGGGGCTCTCCGATCGCATCCTCGTGATGGGGCCGAGCCCGGGCGAGGTCGTCGAGGAGATGCGCGTGGATCTGCCGCGGCCACGGCCGATCGTGCTCGGCGACGTCAAGGAATTCGCGGCCTATGTCGATCGCATTCACCGACACTTCGAGCGGCTGGGCGTCCTGCACGGGATCGACACGCCCGCGCTGTCCACGGACTAGGAGGCTACGTGTCCGGCTCCGTACGATTGCAGACGAATGGTTGCGTGGCCGAGATCGCGCTTTCGAACGGGCCCTTGAATCTCGTCACCAGGGATCTCCTTCGCGCCCTCAACAGCGCACTGGCGGAGGTATCGTCGGCTCCGCACGTTCGTTGCCTGATCCTTCACGGCGGGGACGGGCGGGCATTCTGCGCGGGAAGCGACATCCGTGAGTTCGAGCATCTGCGCCACGACGCAAGCGAGCATAAGATCCTGTTCGAGGACATGGTGCTGCGCGCGCTCGCGCGCCTGGGCGTGCCGACCATTGCCGCGATCGACGGGCCGGCCCTAGGCGGCGGGCTCGAGATGGCGCTGGCGTGCGACCTGCGGGTGTGCAGGGCAGGAGTCTCGCTGGGACTTACTGAGTCGCGCCTCGGCGGCCTTGCCGGGAATGGCTCGGTGCGCCTGGCGCGACTGATCGGTCCAGCTCGTTCCAAGGAAATGCTCTTCACCGGCGAACCCGTGGGGGCCGAGAAGGCCCTGAGCTGGGGTCTGGTCAACGTGGTCGAGGATGAGGGGAGCGCCCTGGATGGCGCGCGTCGTATGGCGGCGACGATCGCCAAGCGGGGGCCGCTCTCGAATCGCCTCGCCAAGGAACTCGTCGACGCGGCGCACGACGTGCCGATGGACGCTGCCCTGTCGTTGTCGACCGTCTCGCAGCAAAGGATCTTTGACAGCAGTGACCTCCACGAGGGCGTTGCCGCATTCTTCGCCAAGCGCGCCCCCGAGTTCTGCGGACCATGACCTGCGCTGCGGCGAGCGGCGTCGGCGCGTGTGCGCGGCATGACGGGGCTGCTCGACCCCCAACGATCGTGCTTACCCGTGTCACGGAAATCCTCTACCGAAGTGAGCAATGGAGTCATGGAAAAGATCACTGCGGACGAAGCTGCACAGATCATCGAGGACGGCGACGCGATCCTTATCAGCGGCTCCGGTGGCGGGCACGCCGTCCCGGAGGCACTGCTGGCGGCGGTCGAGCGACGCTTTCTTGCCGAGGGCAAGCCGCTCGGCTTGACGTCGATCAGCATCGTCGGCGTCGGCGACCGTGCCGCCCTCGGCGCCTCGCACCTTGCCCACGAAGGGCTGCTCAAGCGCGCCATCACGAGCGCACTCGTCGACTCGCCTGGACTCGTCCGTCTGGCCGCCGAAAACAAGATCGAGGCGTACACGCTGCCTCAAGGCGTGCTGTCCCAGCTCATGCGTGACATGGCGGCGGGCCGCCCGGGCCTGATCACCAAGACGGGCCTCAATTCCTTCGTCGACCCGCGTCAGCAGGGCGCCCGGCAAAGCCCGTGTACGCCCGCCGACTTCGTGGAAGTGGTCAACCTCGCCGGCGAGGAGTGGCTTCTCTTCAAGCCCGTGCCCGTGACCGTCGCCTTTCTGCGCGGGACGACCGCCGACGAGGATGGCAACGTGACGATGGAGGAAGAGGCCGTCCTGGGGGAGATGCTCGCGATGGCGCAGGCAACGCGGCGCGCCGGCGGCATTGTCATCGTCCAGGTGAAGCGCATGGCGAAACGGGGAACGTTGCATGGCAAACACGTGAGGATTCCCGGCATCCTCGTCGACTTCGTGGTGGTCGACCGCGAGCAGAGCCAGACCTATGCCACGTACTACGACCCCAGCTACTCGGGTGAGCTGCGGATCCCCGTCGACCATATCCAGACGCTGCCATTCGGCGCGCGCAAGATCATCGTCCGGCGCGCGGCGATGGAGCTCTTTCCCGGCGCGATCTGCAATCTCGGGGCGGGAATATCGACCGGCCTTTCGACCGTCGCGGCGGAGGAAGGGCTGCTCGACGCCGCGGTCCTCACCAACGAGCAGGGCATCATCGGTGGCGCCCCCATCACCGGACGTGACTCGGGCGGTGGGCAGAACTTCGCCGCGATGATCGAACAGCCCGCCCAGTTCGACTTCTATGACGGCGGAGGGCTTGATCTCGCCTTCCTTTCGTTCGCGGAGGTAGACCCCGATGGCAACGTCAACGTGAGCCGCTTCGGCGACAAGATCATCGGCGTCGGCGGCTTCATAAACATCAGCCAGAACGCGAGGTGTGTGGTCTTCAGCGGGACGCTCACGGCCGGCGAGCTGGCGGTCGAATGGATCGATGGCAAGACCGTCATCCGCAAAGAAGGCCGCCATCGCAAGTTCGTGCCCAAGCTCGAGCAGGTCTGCTACAACGCGGCGATGGGCCGTGAGCGCGGACAGGTGGCGCTATTTGTTACGGAGCGCGCGGTGTTCAGGGTGGGCGCCAATGTGCTGGAGCTGATCGAGATCGCACCTGGGCTCGACGCCGAACGCGACATCATCGCGCATATGGGATTCCGGCCAGCCGTGTCGCGAGACCTGAAGGTCATGGACGAACGGATCTTCAAGCCAGGCTTAATGGGACTCGCCGCGGACATCCACGCCAAGCCTCGAGTTTATCGCTCGCCGCGTGTCGCGGCCTGGATCGAGGCGCGAGCGAAGGCGGGACGATGAGCACCTTTGCCATAGGTGGCGCGACCCGGCTGTATGCCATCGTCGGCGATCCCATCGTGCAGGTGAAGTCGCCCGAGCTCTACTGCACATTGTTTGCCGCCGCGGGAATGAATGCCGTGATGGTCCCGGCGCATGTTCCTGCGAGCCAATTCGACGCGGTCATGCCTGCACTCATGGGTCTCGCCAACCTTGACGGACTGCTGGTCACCGTGCCGTACAAAGCCCGCGCCGTCGGCATGGCCGATCGACTTGGACCGACCGCCAGTTGCATCGGTGCCCTGAACGCACTTCGACGTGACGCCGATGGTGCCTGGAGCGGCGACATGTTCGATGGCGCTGGTTTTGTCTGCGCGGCGGAGCGCAAGGGCCACGTGTTACAGGGCCGCCGCGTCGCGCTGTTTGGCGCAGGTGGAGCGGGAAGTGCGATTGGCTACGAGCTTGTGGCGGCGGGTGTCGAATCGCTGGACATCATTGATCCGCAGCGCCAGCGCGCCGAAGCGCTCGTCGACACCCTCCGCCGTGCATTTGGCGACTGCCGTATCGCTTCGGCGACATCGCTGCCACCGACCGCGAACATGATCGTCAACGCCTCGACCGTCGGCATGGGCGGCGGTGATGGCTTGCCTGGTGAGATAGGCGATCTCGATTCGGCGACCCTCGTCGGAGACGTCATCGTATCGCAGCAGCCGACTCCTCTGCTCCGGCATGCGATCGACCACGGGTGTCAGACCATCAGCGGCCCGGAAATGCTTCGTGGCCAGTCGGATGCCCTGATGTCATTCTTTACCAGGGACTGACCAGATGGCGCACGTACCCGCGGAGCGTTGCCTTTCCATCATCGAGCTTCTCGCCGACGGCGCGCGTGAGATGCCCCTCGGCGAGATTGCCGAGCGGCTGGAGCTTCCGAAGAGCGGGGCGCATCGGCTGCTAGCGACGCTGGTGGAGCTGGGCTGGGCCGAGCAGGACGACGAGACGAGCTTCTACCGCCTGACCATGCGGCTGGCAGTGCTCGGTCAGCGATTCTATGTCGCCTCGGGCCTGCCGGACGTTTGCCAGCCGGTGCTGAACCAGTTCGCGCGCGATTGTCGCGAGTTCGCACGGCTGGCTGTGGTCGACGGAAGCGCGTTGGTGTGGATAGCACATGCGCAAGGTGCGACGGGTGGGTTGCTCTATCAGCCGGTGGAGACGACGGGAATCGTGCCGTTGGTCGCAACAGCCAGCGGCAAGGCGTGGCTGGCGACGCTCGAATCGAACGCCTCGGTGCAACTCGTCGCGAGACAAGGGGGATTTACGCAAGCGGAACGCTATGGGCCGAATGTCGTTCGGTCGATCGAAGCGCTATTGAAGGAATTGCGGGCGACGGGGCGGCGCGGCTATGGACTCGCGGTTAACGAAGCCGAGCCCGGGGTCACCGCGATTGCTGCTGCCATCCGCTCCGGATTGGATGGCGTCACCCTTGGCACCGTCAGTATCGCGGGTCCCAGCGCGCGGATGTCCGAGGCGCGCGTGCGTGAGCTTGCGCCCCTGGTGACCCTATGTGCCAAGGATCTATCGAGCCTGTGGCCGGTGCGACCGAAGCCTATGACGTCCGGTCGCGAACCGCTGCGGGGCCCGGATACCGCCCGCAGGCCCGACGTGGCACGCAAGGCGACCGCCAAACCGGCCTGAGAATTGCGAGCGACCCGATTCGGTGACCTTAGGCGGAACGGTGCGGCGAGGAGTGGCGCTCGACCGCAATTTCATGCGGTCACGCCGTCGGGCGTGAGGGTGCGACGTGCGGGGCAGGATGCGCCAGTGCAGGCTGTTGTGGGGCTTGGCAGGGGTTGATATCGTGGCAACTGCACTCGTCACCGGAGGCGCGCGGGGCATTGGCTTCGGGGTGGCGTCCGCGCTGGTCAGCGCAGGTTTCGACGTGGCGATCGCCAGCCTTGAAAGCGAGTCGGATGCGGCCGCCGCCTTGCACCGACTGCGATCGCAGGGGTCGAGGGTTCTTTACCTGTCGGCGGACATCAGCGATGTCGATGGCCACGCGCACCTGATCGACGCGGTGAACGGGCCTCTCGGGCCGATCCACTGTCTGGTCAACAACGCCGGCGTCACGTCGATCGCGCGCGGTGATCTGCTGGATCTTTCGGTCGAGAGCTTCGACCGTTGCGTGGCTACCAACCTTCGCGGATCGTTCTTCCTCACGCAAAGGGTTGCGCGCGCGATGATTGCGGCAGACGCGCAGGGCACGAGCTCGCCCTACCGTTCCATCATCACCATCACCTCGTTGAACGCCGAGGTGCTCGGACTCAACCGGGCTGACTACTGCATCACCAAAGCGGGTCTATCGATGGCGAGCAGGCTGTTCGCTGCGCGGCTCGCGTCGTCGAACATCCACGCCTTCGAAGTGCGACCGGGGATCGTCCGCACGGATATGACGGCTCCTGCAAGCGAGAAGTACCATCGGTTCATAGCCGACGGCGGCGTCCCCCTCGGACGGTGGGGCGATCCTGACGAGGTCGGAGGTACGGTTGCCACGATCGCCCGTGGATTGATTCCCTTCGCAACGGGCGAGGTGTTGAACGTGGGAGGAGGCGTGCACTTGCACAGGATCTGACCGCACCGGGGAACTGCCGTTCGAACAGCTGCTCATCAGTCCTGAACGCTGCAGGGCCGCGCCGAAAATCCGCCTGCCGGTAGGAATGCGTCAACCGATGTCGGCTGTCGAAGGGCTATTCCAAGATGCAAGGCTGCTCGCTACCCACCTGATGTCATTGCTCATCGCATCGCTTGCGCTCGGATCGTACGTCGTTCTGAACCCGGTCCATGCCGCGGGCGGCGCGGGTAAAGGTCTGTCGCCGGGGGGCGCGAACGAACAGGCATCCAAGCCGGCCGAATCCCCTCCTTCTACCCCGGCCGCGGGTGTCGTTCGGCTCACCAACCTCTTCAGGACGCAGCAAGGCCGCACGGCCTTGCTGCCGAGCGCGCAGCTCGCGGCAGCGGCGCAGGACTTCGCTGCCTTCATGGCCCGGACTGACCAGTACGGGCACAACGCCGACGGCAACGAGCCGAGCGCGCGAGCCGAGCAGCATGGCTACGCCTTCTGCATCGTAGCCGAGAACATAGGATACCAGTATCGCTCGGGCGGTCTCCCCGAAGAGCAGCGAGCCGAGACCTTCGTCGAGGAGTGGAAGAATTCCCCGCCCCATCGCCACAACATGCTCGATCACGACGTGACCGATATCGGTGTCGGACTCGCCCGAAGCGACAAGAGCGGCCGCTGGTATGGCGTACAGATGTTCGGCCTGCCGGCGTCGGCCTCCCACACCTTCCGCATCACCAACACCAGCGACAGCCGGGTGTCCTACCGTCTCGGCGGCCGCACGTTCGATCTCGCGCCACGCGTCACGCGCACGCACGAGAATTGCGGGCCGGAGCAGCTCAAGTTCGACCGGCCAAGGGGTGAGGCCGTCACTCTGCGCCCGGAGGCCGGCCAAGGTCTGGTCATCGAGACCGATGGTTCGGGCGGCTGGCGCCTTCAGCGGAAGTGATCTTGGTCGCGGAGTGATGTCGAGCCCGGGACTTGCGCCGGCCCGATCAGCGGTAGGCGGGGATCGAACCTTGCCTGGAATGGCGCGCCGACGTATCGACCGCTGTGGTCAGGTGCCAAGTACGGGAAAGGGCGATCGCGCAGCAGCGTCGTCGCCGTCGAACGCCTGCTTCATGCGCAGGATATCCATCGTGATGTCGGCGATGAAGCGCTGCGACATGAAAAGGATTCCGACCAGTCCGGCAATCTCGTGCGGCTTGCACCCGGGGACGAGATCGCTTGGCCCCACCCCGGCCGGCCCCGGAAAGCCGCGGACCCAATCGCGCGCCTCGGCGACGAGCGCCGCATGCTTCGCCTCGTAGGCCGAAGTGCGGACCACCGGCCCGATGATATCGTCCAACGCGAGTGTGAGGTAGTCCGGGTAGTTCGCCAGGAGGCGATAGTCGCTCGACGGGCCATGGTGAAAATGCATGCGCTTGACCCGGTCGTAGAGAGCAAGGACTTCGGGGCTGGCTTGGTTCTCCTCGACCATGTGGTGCATCGGGGGCACACCGTCGGGCAGTCCTCGCGGTATCGGACGCGCATCGGCGGCCGACAACGGCGCGCCTTCCGCATCGCGACCCTGGAGGGCTTCGGACCAGGCGGTGATCAGCAGCAGATACTTGACGTTACCGTAGTTGAATGCATCGAGGGTCACGAGGAGCTCGCGGATCTTGTCGTCGGTCCATCCAGAAGCCTTGAGCTTTCGCCGCGGATCGTCCATGCGGCCGCGAGGCAGGAGTGCATTGGCGCGCAACGCATCCGCAGCGCGCTCGACGTAGCGGGTCGCGAAGTGTGGCTTGGCCGCCTGCCAGAGTCTCGGCAGGGCCCCTGGAAACCCGGAGATGATCCGGCAAGCAAACGCGACCCACGCGACGCGCAAGGTCGTTTCGATATCGTCGAAGGTGGCCTTCAGGTCACCTGCGGCTTCGTGATGCTCGACTTGCGGAAACTTGTGGGATGCTGGCGCGGCCATGACCTGTCCTTGCGCGGGGGGACGCCATTGTATGCCTCCGCTAACGTTGGAGGCATCGGGTGCTTGCATCAACGCCCGCGCGTAGTCCGGCGCCGTCGGCTCGTGCATGAAATAAGCGTGCACGGTGTGCCACGCGCTTGCGGCG
>JBDSND010000127.1:0-21023 GCA_039915505.1 Casimicrobiaceae bacterium | reverse complement strand
CAGCGCTTTCGCTTGCGACAGACCGACGACCGTGGTCCTCCACCGCGGAGCGAGCCATGAGCGCCGCCGGGCCGTCCCAAGGCGCTCGCCCCCTCCTCGGGAGGGGGTTGGCGCAGCCCACGCAGTGGGCAAGCCTGGGGGAGGTCACCCCGAGCGCCGCCGGGCCGTCCCAAGGCGCTCGCCCCCTCCTTGGGAGGGGGTGGGCGCAGCCCACGCCGTGGGCAAGCCTGGGGGAGGCTCCCCGCGCCGCCGGGCCGTCCCAAGGCGCTCGCCCCCTTCCTCGGAGGGGGTGGGCGCAGCCCACGCAGTGGGCGAGCCTGGGGGAGCATACTCAATGAGCGACTACGCGTTTCGCCTCGTCAACGTCTTCGCCGAGGCCGCGCTAGCCGGCAACCCGCTGTGCGTGTTCGAGGATGCTCGGGGTCTCGACGACGCCACGATGCAGGCCCTGGCACTTCAGTTCAACCTGTCCGAGACGACGTTCATCCTGCCATCGGAGCGTGCCACCGCGCAGGTGCGCATCTTCACGCCGACCTTCGAGATGCCCTTCGCCGGCCATCCCACACTGGGCACCGCCCACGTGGTCCGAGCGGTGCGCGACGCTACCGACGCCGTGACCCTCGAGATGAAGGCCGGCATCATCCCGGTAATCGCCCAAGGCAACGTGTGGACCCTGCGCGCCAATCCGCCGCGGCACCGCGCGGCCAGCGCCACCCGCGACGCTCTGGCGGCCGCACTCGGCCTCGAGGGAGCGGATCTTGCGGACACTCCGCCGCTCTGGGTGGACACCGGCTCGGAGCAACTGGTCGTGCCTCTGGCGAGTGTCGACGCCGTGCGCCGTGCCGCGCCCAGCGCCGAGGGACTGCAGCGTCACGCCAGCAACGGCACCCGGGCGCTGGCTTATGTCTGGGCTTACGACACCCCGCCTTCCAGCCGCGGCACGGAAGTGTTCGAGAGCGTCGTTGCCCGGTTCTTCTTCCTGAAGTACGGCGCCGTCGTGGAGGATCCCGGCACCGGCTCAGCATGCGCCAACCTGGGCGGGTGGTTGCTCGCCACCGGCTCGACCAAGTCGCGCCGTATCGCCGTCAGCCAGGGCGACGGCGTCGGCCGGCCGTGCCGCCTCTTCCTGGAAGTCACCGCCGACGCTCACATCCTCGTGTCCGGGCGCGTGGTCGAGCTCGGGCGGGGCACGATCACCCTGTAGCGGTCGACGCGTCGCGAATCGATCTCGACGGCACAACGCGTCAAGGGCACGTCGCCGCTCAGTTAGTCGGCTACCGCACCCCATCAGCCTTGCGCGCCGCCGGCGCGGTCCAGACTTTCGACACCGGGAGCGCAGGCGCCAGTCCCCGGAACACCTTCGCACTGCGCACTTTCGCACTGCGCACTTTCGCACTCCGCACTTTCGCACTCCGCACTTTCACACTCCGCACTTTCACACTCCGCACTTTCGCACTCCGGACTTTGCACTCCGCACCTGTGCACCTCCGCTACCGCGCCCCGATCGCACGCAATGGCGACCGGGGTTACGGCCTGTTACATCTTGGCTCCCCCGACGGTCAACACGTCGCTATGCTCTGCCGTTGCTGGCAGGGTGGGCGTATCGACGCTGTCGCGGTGACTTTCCGGCTCGATGTGGTCACCGGCGTTCGTCGGCCTAACCGCCGCCTTGATCACCATCCACGGGAGAAAATCATGCAACAACGACGCAACTGGCTGTTGGCAGTCGCATTGGCGGGCATCGCCGGCTCGGCGTGGGCCGGCACCGCCGACCCCGGCGTGAAAGAGCGCCAGGCTCACGAAAAAGCCCGTATCAACCATGGCGTGGCATCGGGTGAGCTCACCAACAAGGAAGCCAGGCGCCTGCGCGCCGAGCAGCGCGGCATCAAGGCCGAGGAGCACGCCATGAAAGCCGACGGTACCCTGACGAAGGCCGAGCGCAAGAAACTGCACCGCGATCTCAACGCCGCGAGCCGGGACATCCATCGTCAGAAGCACGATGGCCAGACGCGCTGAGCGTGCTGCTGCGGGGGCTTCTCCCGCAGGCAGGCCGACTTGGCGCGCGCTGCAGTGCGGCGCGTTCCTCGCGTGGCTGGCGCTGGTCGCACCGGCCAGCGCTGCGCCGACGGATGTGCTGTCGTACGACGACGCGCGGCACCTGCTCACCCGCAGCGGGTTTGCACCCACCGATGCCGAGGTGCAGGCGTACGCAGGGCTTGCGCGCGAGGCTGCGGTGGCACGGCTGTTGGCCACGGCGGGCACGGCCGCCGTGACGCCGTTGCCCGAAGCGCTGACGGCACCCGGCCCGCTGCGACCGCCGGGCGGTCCCGATGCGTCGCCCGAGGCGCGCAAGGCGTTCGTGCGCGTGCAGGTGCAGGATGGACTGATGCTGCGCAGCTGGTGGCTGCAGGAGATGCTGGTCACACCGTCGCCGCTCACCGAGCGGATGACGCTGTTCTGGCACAACCATTTCGTCTCGGCGCAGCCCAAGGTGCGCGTGACGCGGCTCATGCTCGCCCAGAACACCACCCTGCGCGCCCACGCGCTCGGCAACTTCGGCTCCCTGCTGCACGCGCTCGCCAAGGACCCGGCGATGATCGTCTACCTCGACGGCGCGCAGAACCGCAAGGGTGCGCCGAACGAGAACTTCGCCCGCGAGGTGATGGAGCTCTTCACCCTCGGCGAAGGTCATTACACCGAGACCGACGTCAAGGAAGCCGCCCGTGCGTTCACCGGCTGGAGCCTCGACCGCGAGACTGGTGTCTTCATCGTGCGCCCGCTCCTCCACGACCCGGGCGTGAAAACGATCTTCGGCAGGACGGGCCGCTTCGACGGCGACGACGTGCTCGATCTCCTGCTGGCACGACCCGAAACGGCGTCCTTCGTCACGACCAAGCTGTGGCGCGAGTTCGTATCACCCGATCCGGACCAGCGCGAAGTCGCGCGCATCGCCGGCCGGTTTCGCGCATCGCATTACGACATCCGTGTCGCGCTGCGCGAGCTGCTGACATCCGACGCGTTCTACCGTGCGGACAATCGCGCCGTGCTGGTGAAGTCTCCCGTGGAGCTCGTGGTCGGGAGCTTGCGGCAACTCGCGATCCTTCCCCGCGATCCCCTGCCGTTTGCGCTGGCAGCGGCAGGCATGGGCCAGAACCTCTTCTCACCGCCGAACGTAAAGGGGTGGCCTGGGGGCGAGGTCTGGATCAATACCAACACCCTGCTCGCACGCAAGCAATTCCTCGAACGCCTGACCCGTCGTGACGGTTCGGGCAACTTCGCGAGCCCGGCCCCGGCGGGGATGGCATCGGCAGCCGTGCCTTCACCCGATGCCGAGACATCGGCGGTGGCCGCCATGTCAGCGCCGCCGGCAATGGCAGGTCCTGCGGAGAGCGTGGTCGTGGCGCCGCGGGTGGCGCGGGCCGGGACGAGAATGAATGCGCCATCCAGCGAGCCGCCCGCAATCCCGGGCATGTCCGCGGCACCCCGGGCCGTGCTGGCGGCAAGCAGCCCTGGCGACGCCGGCTCGGTGCGCCGCGAGCGTTTCGCCAGGGCCATGGAGCGAGGTCTCGACGGTGTCCAGTTCGACAGTGCGCGCTGGATGGCGCGCCTCGGCGGTACTACGGTCTCGGAACGCCATGCCGCCGCCGTGCGATTGCTGTTGCCGGTGGCGCCCCAGCAACCGCTCGACCTGGCCGCCGAACCCCTCACGCTGGTACGCGCGGCGATGCTCGATGTCGCCTACCAGCTCAAGTGAACCGACCTTGCGCGAGGCCGTGATGAATCGACGCCGTTTCCTGAAAACCGCTGCCACAGTCGCTGGCGGGTTCGCCTGCGGCGTGGCGTTCGACGGCGCCAGCGTCGCGTGGGCGGGCACGCGCGAGGCGCGCTATCGCAACGTGCTGGTGCTGATCGAGCTCAAGGGCGGCAACGACGGGCTCAACACGGTGGTGCCCTTTGCCGATCCCGCCTACTATGCGCTGCGGCCGAAGCTTGCGCTGCCGCGCGACACCGTACTGCCGCTGAGCGAGCGCGTCGCACTGCATCCCGCGCTCGCTCCGCTCATGTCCTTATGGCAGGCGCGCGAGATGGCGGTGTTGCAGGGCGTGGGCTATCCCGATCCCAACCTCTCTCACTTCCGTTCCATCGAAATCTGGGACACCGCCTCCGACAGTAATCGCTATCTGCCGGAGGGCTGGCTCACCCGCGCGTTCACCGCAGCGCCCCCGCCGCGCGACTTCGTGGCCGATGGGGTCGTGATCGGCAGCAATGATCTCGGTCCCTTGTCGGGCAGCGGCACGCGCGCGATCGCGCTCGCCAGCACGGACCAGTTCCTGCGGCGGGCGAAGCTCGCGTCGCCGCAGGGCAAGGCACGCAACCGGGCGTTCGAGCACATCCTGAAGGTCGAGGGCGACGTGGTGCAGGCGGCTGCGCACCTCGGCACCCGGCGCGTCTTCACGTCCTCATTTCCAGGCGGCGGCTTCGGCAATGCCATGCACACCGCAGCCCAGGTCATGGCCAATCCCGCGGGGGTTGCAGTGGTCCGGGTGACGCTCAACGGATTCGACACCCACATCGGCCAAGCGCTCACCCAGGCGCGTTTGCTGGGCGAGCTCGCGCAAGGCGTGGTGGCGCTGCGCAGCGCGCTCGTCGAGCTCGGTCGGTGGGACGAGGCGCTGCTCCTGACGTATGCCGAGTTCGGCCGGCGGCCGCGCGAGAACCTGTCGCAGGGCACCGATCACGGTACCGCCAGTGCGCACTTCGCGTGGGGAGGCAGGATCGCGGGCGGACTCTACGGCGGCTCGCCCGACCTCGAGCACCTCGACGGAAACGGTAACATCGCGCATGCCATCGACTTCCGCAGCATCTACGGGACTGTGCTCGAGCGCTGGTGGGGACTGCCGGCGCGCGAAGCGCTGGGCGCAGGCTTTACGCCGGTGCCGTTTCTGCAGGCGTGACACTGCCGCGCGAGTGCGGGCCGCACAGGCGTGGGACGCACAGCACGCACGTGGGCCGCGGCGCCGCGGCTTCGCGGACGTTGCCGGCGGGTGCCTGACCGGCGTTGCCCGCTGGTCCCTGGCGGCCGTTGCGAGCCTCGTGCTCGCCGGCTGTGCCACGCCCCAGAGCACCGCACCGATCGGCACGCAGGACCGTTCAACCGTCGAGGCCGCAGTGGCGGCGCGCGAGCGCGCGTTCGCGCAGACCATGGCGGATCGTGATCACGCGGCGTTCGTCGCGTTCCTGTCGGCCGAAGCCATCTTCTTCACCGCGCCTACGCCGTTGCGCGGTCGGGACGCGGTCGCCGCGGCGTGGCGGCGGTTCTATACCTCGGCGGCGCCGCCCTTCTCGTGGGAACCCGACGCGGTGCAGGCGCTCGATTCGGGAACCCTGGCGCTCAGCACCGGCCCTGTCCGCAATCCGGAAGGCAAGATCGTCGCGCGCTTCACGTCCATCTGGCGCCTCGAGCCGCCGGGCGTTTGGCGGGTGGTGTTCGACCGCGGCAACGACGTCTGCGACTGCGCGACGCGCTAGAAAGCCCGTCGGTCCATCCGGAGGGCAGCCTCGCCCGGCTTACGCGCCAGTGCCGGCGGTCGCGTGGCCATCCCAGGCGGCCAGGAACTCCGTCCAGTGCACCGCCCCGGTCGCGGCGATTTTTTCGCGCGCGAGAGCGATCTCCTTGGCGTATTCCCCCGCTGGGATCACCCCGCGCATAAGTCGAAAGCGCTGGTAGAGCAAGTACGTGTTCATGACGTCGGTCTCGCAGTAGCGTCGCACCGACTCGATCTCTCCTGCGCGGACGGCGGCCGACACTGCGCCGCCATCCATGCCGACCTTCCCGGGAAAGCCGCACAGTCGGGCCATCGCGTCCAGGCCGGCAATGGCTCGCGGTTGATAGGCCGAGAGCACGTCCATCAGGTCGCAGTGCCTGGTGTGGTAGCGCCCGAGGTAGTTGTTGTAGCGAAACTCCTTGTCGTCGTCCCCCCAGTCCCAGTAGCGCGCGGCCGCCACGCCGTGCACCAGCGCGCGGTAGTGCAGCACGGGAAGGTCGAAGCCTCCGCCGTTCCAGGAGACGAGTTGGGGCGTGTAGCGCTCGATGCCGTCGAAAAAGCGCCGGATGAGTTCGGCCTCCGGGTCGGCGGCCTCCCCGAGCGACCAGATGCGCAGGCCGTTGGCATCGCGCAACGCACAGGCAATCGCAACGATTCGCTGGTACTGCAACGGCAGAAAGTCCTTGCCCGTTTGCATCCTGCGCTGCTGGCCGATCCACGCCAGGAGTCCATCGTCGTCGACCGTGTCGGCCACCCCGTGCACGCGACGCAGGCCCGCGACGTCGGGCACCGTCTCGATGTCGAAGACGAGAATTGGAGTCATCGTGGATCGCGTGTGAACGCGGTGTGGTGCGGCAGTCGACGGGCGCGCGTTCAGCCGGGGAAAACGCCGGTCGACAGGTACCGGTCGCCGCGATCGCACACGATGAACACAATCACCGCATCCGTCACTTCCTCGGCGAGACGCAGCGCGACCGCACAAGCGCCGCCGGCCGATACACCGCAGAAGATGCCTTCTTCCGTGGCGAGCCGGCGGGTCATCGCCTCGGCATCCGCCTGGCTCACGCTGGCGATGCGATCGACGCATTTGCGATCGTAAATCCTCGGCAGGTACGCCTCCGGCCACTTGCGGATGCCCGCGATCTGCGAGCCCTCCTCGGGTTGGGCGCCGACGATCACGATCCTTTCGTTGCGCTCCTTGAGGAAGCGCGACACGCCCATGATGGTCCCCGTCGTGCCCATCGCGGAAACAAAGTGGGTGATGGTGCCCTGGGTGTCACGCCAGATCTCGGGGCCGGTACCCCGATAATGCGACAGCGGATTGTCGGGATTGGCGAACTGGTCGAGGATGATGCCCTTGCCCGCGGCGCGCATTTCGTCGGCGAGATCGCGGGCGCGCTCCATGCCGCCGGCTTTCGGCACCAGCACCAGTTCAGCGCCGTAAGCGGTCATCGCCTGCCGCCGTTCGAGCGACTGGTTGTCCGGCATGACGAGCACCATGCGGTAACCGCGCATGGCCGCCACCATCGCCAGCGCAATGCCGGTGTTGCCGGAGGTCGCCTCAATGAGCGTGTCGCCCGGCTTGATGTCGCCGCGCTTCTCCGCCTCGACGATCATCGACAGGGCGGGCCGGTCCTTGACACTGCCCGCCGGATTGTTGCCCTCCAGCTTGCCGAGCACGACGTTGGTCGTCGGACCGGGCAGGCGCTGCAGCCGTACCAACGGCGTGTTGCCGACGGTCGATTCGAGGGTGGGAAACATGGCAATGGGCTACAGGTTGTCGCAACCATTGTAGCGGATGGCCTCGCGACGCCGGGTTGCGCCGCGCGGCCGTCCATTATGCAAAACCCCGCCACGCGGGCGGGGTCGTGAAGCGTCGACCAGGTGGATCAGCGCTTGGGCTTGTCCTCGGCAGCCTTTGCAGTCTTTGCATCCTTGGCAGCCTTCGCCGCCGCGACCTTGTCGGCCTCAGCCGCCTTCTCCGCGGCCTTTTTGTCGGCTTTCTCCGCCTTGGCAGCCGCCTTCTTGTCCGCCTTGGCGGCCATATCGGCCTTCACCGGCTTGTCGGTCGACGCCTTCGTCGCGTCGGCCTTGGCCACAGCCTTGTCGGCCTTCATCGGCTCCGCCTTCGCGGCGTCCGCCTTGGCCATCCCCGCCTTATCCGCTTTCATCGACTCCGGCTTCATCGTGTCGGCCTTTGCCGCTGTAGCCTTGTCCGCCTTCATCGGCTCGGCCTTGGTAGCCGCCTTGTCGGCTTTCATCGGCTCTGCTTTGGTGGCCGCCTTGTCGGCTTTCATCGGCTCGGCCTTGGCTGCACCGGCCGGCATCGACGTCGTGCCGGAAACGCTGACGTCTCCCTTGATCTTGCCGAATTCGCCTTCCTTGATGCCCTTCACCTTCATCACGTCGTCGGGCGACTTGAATGGGCCGTTGGCCTTGCGGTAGTCAATGATGGCTTGCGCCTTCACCGGACCGATACCGTTGAGCGCCTCGAGCTCTTCCTTGGTGGCGGTGTTGAGGTTAACGGCGGCGAGCGCCGAACCCGCCAAGAACAGCGCGGTGACGAACAGCAGGATACGTTTCATGCGTTTCTCCAGACTGTGAGCGGGCCTTCGCCGCGCGGTGGGTGACGGTACGCCATCCCGTCGCCCGATCCGGCGCCGAGGTGGGTAGAACGCGGGCGGCATCCTACAGGTTGACATCCCGGTCGAGCAAGTTCGCCACATAGGCCGGTACGGCCTCCTCGACGGTCTGCATCGGCGCGCGATAGCCGGCGGCGCGCAGCGCCGCGACGTCGGCTTCGGTGAAGCTCTGGTACTTGCCGGAGAGCGCCGGCGGAAACGGGACGTAGGTGATCGTGCCTGCGGCGACCAGGGAGCCGAGGTCCGCCGTCGGCTGGCCGGTACGGGCACGCAGCGCATTCACCGTTGCGAGGGCCACCGCATTGAAGGTTGCCGCCTGGCCGGTACCGAGATTGAAGATGCCGCTCCGCTCCGGGTGATCGAGGAAATCCAGGTTGACCTTGACCACGTCGTGCACCGACACGAAGTCGCGGCGCTGCTCACCAGCCTCGTAGCCCCCCGAGCCTTCGAACAGTTTCACCCGAC
Source organism: Casimicrobiaceae bacterium (assembly GCA_039915505.1). Taxonomy (GTDB): domain Bacteria; phylum Pseudomonadota; class Gammaproteobacteria; order Burkholderiales; family Casimicrobiaceae; genus CAIWHR01. The sequence continues at coordinate 12,370 of JBDSND010000127.1, read as the reverse complement.
CTTCGGTGAGGTACTGCTGCACGAAGTGGTAGGCAACCGACGCCATCCGGCCCTTGTGCGCCTCGCGTGGACCGTACACGTTGAAGTAGCGGAATCCTGCAATCGGCGCGGTACGGTCGGGCAGGACGCGTCGCACGTATTGGTCGAACAAGAACTTGGAATAGCCGTAGATGTTGAGAGGGGACTCGAAGGCGCGCTCCTCGCGGAACACCGGACCCGCACCGTAGACCGACGCCGACGACGCATACAGGAACGGCACGTCGTTGTCCTGGCACCAGTCCAGAAGGGTCATGGAGTAGCGATGGTTGTTGCGCATCATGTAGCGCCCATCGGTCTCCATCGTGTCGGAGCAGGCGCCCTGGTGCAGAACCGCGATGACCTCGTCGTCGAAGTCCCCCCCAGCCAGCCGGGCGATGAACTCGTCCTTGTCGATGAAATCCGCGATCTCGCAGTCGACGAGGTTGCGGAACTTGTCCGCGCGCGTCAGATTGTCGACGGCGATGATGTCCCGCTCACCCCGGCTGTTGAGGGCCTTCACCAAGTTCGCGCCGATGAATCCAGCGGCACCGGTCACGACGATATGCACGTGTACTCCAGGAAGTGGATATCAGCCATCGAGGTCGACGCGGCTCGTCATGGTGACGGTGAACGGTACGCGCGGCGCCACTGCGCATAGGAGCTCGTAGCCGATGGTACCTGCTGCCGCTGCGACTTCGTCCACCGGCAGGCCCTGCCCCCAGAGCACGACCGGCGTACCGACCGTCGCCGCCGGGGCGTTCGACAGGTCGACCGTGATCATGTCCATCGACACCCGCCCGGCAATGGGCACCCGCCGCCCGCCGACCAGGACCGGCGTGCCATTGCCGGCGTGGCGCGGATAGCCGTCGGCGTAGCCACCCGCGATGACCCCGACGCGGTGCGCCCTCGCCGCCGCATAGGTGCCGCCGTAGCCGACGCGGTCGTTGACCTGCAGCTCCTGCACCGCGATCAGCGCCGAGCGCAAAGTCATGACCGGCTGCAGCCCGAGCGATGCGGCCGTGCGCTGGCTCATCGGGGTTGCACCGTAGAGCATGATGCCGGGCCGGACGAGATCGCCGCCGACTTCGGGATAACGCACGACCCCGGCTGAGTTGGCGAGCGAGCGGGCGTACGGCAGTCCCTCGCACGCCGCATCGAACACGGCGCGTTGAGCGGCGATGCCGCCGGCATCGTCGGCCCGGGCGAAGTGGGTCATGAGCCGCACAGCCGCAACGGCCGGACACTGCGCGAGCCTCGCGGCGAGCGCAGCTGTCACGTGCGGGCCGACCCCGAGGCGGTTCATGCCGGTGTTGATCTTGAGGAACACTTCGATGGGACGCGCCACGTGGGCCCGTTCGAGCATCCTCACCTGCTCGGCGTCGTGCACCACCGTGGCGAGGCTGTGGGTGGCGATCGGGCCGAGTTCCTCGGGTCCGAAGAATCCCTCGAGCAACAGGATCCGGCGAGTGTAGCCCTGGTCACGCAGGACTAGCGCTGCGTCGAGCTCGATCAGCCCGAGGCCATCGGCATCGGCAAGCGCGGGAAGCACCCGCTGCAACCCGTGGCCGTAGGCGTTGGCCTTGACCACCGCCAGCACTTCGACGCCGGGCGCGCAGTGCCGGACCGTCTCGACGTTGGCACGCAGGGCGGTTAGGTTCACCTCGGCGTAAAGGGGGCGGGCCATGGCGCCTAAGCACGCGCGTTCGTCGATGCAGAATGGGGGATGACGGGTCTGATCACGCGCCTGATCACGGGCCTGATCACGGGCCGGTAACGCGCCGGATAACGGGTCAATTGCGCACCGGCGCAGCGAGTCGATCGTGGTATAAAGCGCGAGCCTGGGTGAGTACGCAATAATTATACCGAAATGCGCGTCCGCCCGCGCCTGCCGCCCGGCAGGTTTCGAGCAACGCTGGAGGACGATGAAGAAGGGCTTTCACATCATCATGGCGGCGCAGTTCTTTTCGTCGCTGGCCGACAATGCGCTCCTGATCGCCGCCATCGCGCTCTTGCGCGAGTCCGCCGAGCCTGCCTGGATGACACCCGCCCTGAAGATGTCCTTCGTGGTGTCCTATGTGCTGCTCGCGCCGCTGGTGGGCGCCTTCGCCGACTCCATGGCAAAGGGTCGCGTGATGCTCATCACCAATGGCATCAAGGTCTTCGGCTGCTCGCTGATGCTCATGTCCCTGCACCCCCTCGCGGCCTACGCCGTGGTCGGGTTCGGTGCGGCGGCCTACTCGCCGGCCAAGTACGGCATCCTGACCGAGCTCCTTCCACCCGAGCAGTTGGTCATCGCCAACGGCTGGATCGAGGGCACCACCGTGGGCTCGATCATCATCGGCGTGTTGCTGGGGGGCGCGCTCATCACCCCGCGCGTATCAGCGGCTCTGCTCGGCTTCGACATGCCCTTCATCGACACCGGCATCGATACGGCGTCCGAGTCCGCGATTGCACTCATCATGGCGATCTACGTGATCGCCGGCGTGTTCAATTGGTTCATTCCCGACACGGGTGTCGACCATCGGATCGTCAACAAGAATCCTTTCTACCTGATCCGTGAGTTCGCGCACTGCACGTCGTTGCTATGGCGGGACAAGCTGGGACAGATCACGCTGGCCACGACCACACTGTTCTGGGGTGCCGGCGCGACCCTCCAGTTCATCGTCATCGATTGGGCCGCCCACTCCCTGGGGTTCAATCTCTCCGAAGCATCGATGCTTCAGGGTGTCGTGGCGCTCGGCATCGCCATCGGCGCCGTGCTGGCTGCCCGCCTGGTGTCGTTGCGAGGCTCCGTGAAGGTGCTGCCGGTCGGCGCGCTCATGGGTGTCGCAGTGGTGTCGATGATCTTTGTGACCAGCCTGCCCCTGGCGATCACCCTGATGATCCTGATCGGGGCTTGCGCTGGGTTCTTCGTGGTACCGATGAACGCGCTGCTCCAGCATCGCGGGCATGTGCTGATGGGTGCGGGGCATTCCATCGCCGTGCAGAACTTCAACGAGAACATCGGGATCCTCGCCATGGTCGGCCTGTACGCGATGCTGGTGAAGGTCGGCTTCCCGATCTCCCTCGCCATCGCCATGTTCGCCATCTTCGTCAGCGGCACGATGGGCCTCGTCATGCTGCGTCACAAGCACAACCAGGCGCGTGGCGACTCGCTGCATCTCATCGGCATTCACAAGGGCGGAGGTCACTGACGGATCCCCGGCATGCGGGAGGCGAATCGTGTCGTGCCGGCCTGGTCGCTGCCGCAAGCCGGGCTGACGGGAATCCACCTGCCTCCTGCCACCTTGACATGGCTGCACGCCGGGTGCAGATTGAATCACCCGCGTGGCCCCACCGGGCGTGAACCCACCCGCGCGCGTTGCCTGAGTTAGTCGTTGCGTGTCGTTGCCTTGGCCCCCGTCGTACCACGGCGGTACACGGCCTTCTCCGAATCAGCCGTGCACGCGTTCGGGGCCCGGCACACCACGCTCTTCGTGTTCCGACGCAGGATTCGTCCGGCGCCCCACCCCACCCCGCACCAGGAGGTCGACATGTCCATCCGCATTGGCGATACCGCACCCGATTTCACGGCCGACACCACCGAAGGCACGATCAAGTTCCACGAATGGATCGGCGACCATTGGGCAATCCTGTTCTCGCATCCCAAGGATTTCACGCCCGTGTGCACCACCGAGCTCGGCTACATGGCCGGACTCAGGCCAGAGTTCGACAAGCGCAACTGCAAGATCATCGGGCTTTCGGTGGATCCGGTCTCGGACCACAAGAAATGGGTCGGGGATATCCAGGAGACCCAGGGCCACGCCGTCAACTACCCGTTGATCGGCGACTCGGATCTTGCAATCGCCAAGGCCTACGACATGATCCATCCCAACGCAAGCGGAGGGCCGCGCACCGCCGTGGACAATGCGACCGTGCGGTCAGTGTTCATCGTCGGGCCCGACAAGAAGGTCAAGGCGATGCTCATCTACCCGATGAGCGCAGGACGCAACTTCGACGAAGTGCTACGCCTGCTCGACTCGCTGCAGCTCAACGCGAAGCACACCGTCGCCACGCCGGTGAACTGGAAGCCTGGGGACGACGTGATCATCCCCACGTCGGTATCCGACGAGGACGCGCGCAAGAAATATCCGCAAGGCTTTAAGACGCTGAAGCCGTATTTGCGCACGGTCCGCCAGCCGGGCTGATCGCGAAAGCCGGCGCGCGCGAAGGACTGGTGGCACGACGGCGACCAATCACACGTCGGCAACACGCGAGAGGGGCGCCGCGGCGCCCCTCTCCTATCGTCTCAGGCGCCGCCGGTCAGAGTACCAGCGGGCGATCTGGCAGCTCGTTGCTGACGGGCCCCTCGCCGCGCGGAAAGTGCGCCTCGAGGATGCCATTCACGGCCGCGATGCCGTCAAGGCAGCCGTCGACGAAGCGCCCGTTGCGAAACGCAGCTTCCATCTTCGTGCAGATCGCTTCCCACGCGGCATCGCCCACCCGCCGGTGGATGCCGCGGTCGGCTACGATCTCGACGTCGCGGTCGGCCAGCAGCAGGTAAATGAGGACACCGCAGTTCTCTTCGGTGTCCCAGGTCCGTGAGAGCCCGAAAACTTCGAGCGCGCGCTCGCGCGGCGTAATCCGGCCCATCACCCGCTGCAGCGGCAACGCGCCCTCCACCGCGAACCGTACCTGACCGCGATGCGCCTGCTCGCCGGCCTTGATGGCTGCCTCGATGCGTCCGAGACCATCGGGACCGAAGCGGCGGCCGACCGCGCGCTCGTCGCTCACGAAGTGCCGCAAGAAGCGCGTCACGCCATCCGGCTCGACCGTGGCCATCAGTTCCAACCCCCCGAGGCGCCACCACCACCAAAGCTGCCACCGCCGCCCGAGAATCCGCCGCCGCCGCCCCCGCCACCCCAACTGCCGCCGGTGCCCCCGCCGCCCGGGAAGTAGACACCGCCGCGTCGGCCGAGCCCTCCCGCCATGCCCATGCCGGAGAAGAGCATCATCACGAAGCCCACCACCGCTGCGAGCACGGCGACGACGAGCGATCCCGCCATAAACCACGCGCCCACCCCGATCACGCCCGCGCCGACCGTGGAGCCCACGGCACGCCCGAGCATCCGTCGCAGCATGCCGCCCAGCACTGGCACCCCGATGAACAGCAGCAGGACCAGCGTTCCGAAGTCGAACCCCTGCGCAGGCCGCTGCGGTCGCTCGGCAGCTTTGGCGGGCAGCGGCTCGCCGCGGTCGACGACCTCGGTGATGCGGTCAACGCCGGCAGAGATACCGGCCCCAAAACGTCCCTGGCTTAATAGCGGCGCGACCGTTTCCGCAATGATCCTGCGCGACGTAACGTCGGTGAGCGAGCCCTCCAGCCCGTAGCCGACCTCGATGCGCAACTTCTTGTCGTTCTTGGCCACGACGAACAGCGCCCCGTTGTCCTTGCCCCGGCGGCCGATCTTCCACGCTTCGGCCACCCGCAGGCTGAACGACTCGATCGGCTCGGGCTGGGTCGTCGGCACCATCAGCACGACGAGCTGGTTGGTGGTGCGTGCCTCCCAATCGGCGAGCTTCTTCTCCAGCGCACGCGCTTCGTCGGCGGTGAGGGTGCCGGTGCGATCGACGACCCGGCCAGTGAGGGGCGGCACCGGCTGCACGCCATCGCCACTCGCATCCCACTGTGCGCCGTGCGCGAGCGACAGGAACGCGGCGACGAGCACCGCGAGCACCCACCGGCCGCTACGCGCGATTATCAGCATTGAGCACGAGGGCAGCGGCGTAGCGGCGCCTTCCACGCCACGCCACCGGTCGTCAGGCTGCGATGGACGGCCGCACCGCGTGCCCCGAGGTCTTGGCCGGCGGCTCGGCCCTGGGTGCTCCGGGAGCGGGCGATGGAACGGGCACTGGAACGGGAACCGGGATGGGCGCGGCACCCGGAGCAGGCACGCCACCACCTGCGCGTGGCGGGACAGGCACGGGAGCTGGCCGGTTGAAGTCGACCTTGGGTGGAACGCTCACCGCGGCCTCGTCGGCAACGGCAAAGTTGGGCTTGACCTTCAGGCCGAAGATCATCGCGGTCAGGTTGGTCGGGAACGAGCGCACCGTGGTGTTGAAGTCCTGCACCGTGCGGATGTAGCGGTTGCGCGCCACCGTGATGCGGTTCTCCGTGCCTTCGAGTTGTGCCTGCAGATCGCGGAACAGCGCATCCGCCTTCAGGTTCGGATAGTTTTCCGCGACCACGAGCAGCCGCGAAAGCGCGCCCTGCAATTGGTTTTGCGCCTGGATGAACTTGGCGAACGCCTCGGGATCGTTGACGAGCTCGGGTGTCGCCCGCATGCTGGCGACGCTTGCCCGGGCATTGGTGACTTCGGTCAGCACCTGCTGCTCGTGAGCCGCATAGCCCTTCACGGTGTTGACCAGGTTGGGTACGAGGTCGGCGCGCCGCTGATACTGGTTGAGGACTTCAGACCACGACGCCTTGATCGACTCGTCCTGGGTCTGCAGCTGGTTGTAACCACAACCGCCCAGCGTCAGCGAGACGAGTACTACGACAAGGCCGGCAATGCGACGCAACATGGATTTCTCCCGAAAAGTGGTGACGGGCTCGAGCCGCGCCTGCTAGGTGGGGCCGCCCAGCATGGTATCAAGCGGTTGGCAAAGCATGGTGGGGAAGGCGATCAGGCCGACCCGACCGCGCTGGATTCGCGCAAGGTGCGGCGAGCGAGCAGCAGATCTTCCCACGCCTTGGCCTTGTCGGGCAGGTTGCGCAGCAGATAGGCGGGGTGGTAGGTCACGAGCAAGGGTACGTCGCCATAGCGGTGGATGCGGCCCCGCAGGCTGGCAATGGAAGCGTCGGCGCCCAGCAGCGTGGCCGCCGCGCTTCGACCCAGCGCCACGATCAGCCGCGGCCCGATGAGTGCGATCTGGCGATCGAGATACGGCTTGCACGCGTCGACTTCGGCGGGCTCCGGCGTGCGGTTGTTCGGCGGACGACACTTCAGGACGTTGGCGATGTAGACGGCCTCGCCGCGGCTGACGCCGATGGCAGCGAGCATCGCGTCGAGCAGCTTACCGGCCTGGCCGACGAACGGCTCGCCTTGCGCGTCCTCGTCGGCCCCGGGAGCCTCGCCGACGAATAGCCAGTCGGCTCGCACGTCGCCCACGCCCGGCACCGCTTGCCGCCGGGTGCGACTCAACCCGCAGGCGGTGCAGCCGAGAATGTCGGAGCGCAGCGCGGTCCAATCGAGCGTGGCGATCCGCGTCACGCGCACGGCGGGCGCGGTGGGGGTGACGTGCACGTCGGGCGCAGCGCGGGCCGCGGGGGCAACAGGGACAACAGGGGCGGTGGGGGTTGGATGCGCCGCGTCCTCGCGCATCGTCACGCCCGATCGGTCGCGCGCGGGCACGCGCGTCCGCCGCAACCGCCAAGGGGGTGCGAGGCCGAGCTCCGCCAGAATCTCTTCACGCGTCGCCATCATGGCCCGCATCGTTCGCCGGCATTAACCCCAGTCGCATCACCAAAGCGTCTTCCCGAGGCGCGGTGCCACGCGCGGGGTAGTACGCCGTGCGCCGCCCGACGGGCTGGAATGCTTCGCTGGCATAGAGTGCAATGGCCGGGACGTTGCTGACCCGCACTTCGAGGAACACCTGCTCGGCGCCGAGCCGCCGCGCATCGGTGACGAAACGGCGCAGTAGCATGCGGGCCAGTCCCTGGCGGCGCGCATCGGGAACCACGGACACGTTCAGGATCTGCGCTTCGCCCACGCCCACCATCAGCACGCCATACGCCACGACGCGACTCTCGCGCTCGCCCACCCAGGCGAGATAACCCGCGGCGATGGCGTCGCGGAAATTGCCCTGCGTCCAGGGCGCTGCATGGATCTGCGCTTCGAGTGCAGCAACATAGGCAAGGTCGCCCTCGCGGACGGGCCGCCAGTGGAGTTCCGGCTCGAGAATACTGCGTGGCAGTGAGGCCATGGGCGAGATCTACAGCTTCAGCCCCGCGTCGCGCTCGGCCGTCGTGAGGGCGACACGATGCCGCACATACACGGGCAGCGCGCGCTCGGCGGCCATGCCGTTGCCAGCCTCGAGCTCGATCGTCCCGAGTTCGCCCACAGCTCGCCCCGTTGGCCGCACACCGGTGTCGACGGCAATGCCGAGGCGCTCCGCGAGCTCTGGATATGCGGCGAAGCCGTTGCCGGCGCCGCGCCATGGCGACGCCGCCGCGGCCACCCGCACCTCCGCGGGCGGCAGCACTGCCGGGGCCATGCATTCCACCCAGCGCGCGCCGTCATGCCGGTAGGCGGCAACGTAAATCTCGCTCATGCGAGCGTCCAAAGCCGTGAGGACCGCGTTGGTTGCGTGCATGCGCCGCGCCTCCTGGGCGATGGCCGCCAGGGTAGACACCGGCACGACGGGCCGGTCGAGCCCGTACGCCAGCCCCTGGGCAACCCCACATCCGATCCTGATTCCGGTGAACGTGCCCGGGCCGGCACCGAAGGCGAATCCGTCGACGGCCGCCATGCGCCAGCCGCCCTGCGCAAGTAGTGACTGCGCCATCGGCAGCAGCCGTGCGGAGTGACCTTGGCCGATGTCTTCGTCGGCGGTATGCCACGTTCCACCGTCGCCCACAGCGACGCTGCACCATGACGTAGAGGTATCGAAGGCGAGGACCAGCATCGGGGGATTCTACGTGACGTGCGCGGAGCGGCGCTCGGCGGGCGGGTTCCAGTCGGTATCGCCGGACGGCGCAACGTCGCCGGTAGAATGGCCGGCCCCATCATCGACCGCAACACCTCAGACGCATGTCTTCCCCACCCGTCACCATCCAATCCCTCGACCAGGAGGGTCGCGGCGTGGCGCGGGTGGAGGGCAAGGCCGTGTTCGTCGAGGGCGCGCTGCCCGGCGAGCGCGTTTCGGTGACCACCTTGAAGCGCAAGCCGAATTACGAGATTGCGCGCGCCGAGGTCATCGACCGCGTGAGCGGCTTGCGAGTGACACCCCGATGTCCGCACTTCGGCGTGTGCGGCGGCTGCAGCATGCAGCACCTCGACGCCGCGGCGCAGGTCGCGACCAAGCAGCGCGCGTTAGAGGACGCGCTCTGGCACATCGGTCGCGTGCGCCCCGCAGAGCTCCTGCCCGCAGTGCACGGTCCGGCGTGGGGCTACCGTCATCGGGCGCGACTGTCGGTGCGCCACGTGGTCAAGAAAGGGGGCGTGCTGGTCGGCTTCCACGAGCGCAAATCCAGCTACGTCGCCGACATGCTGACTTGCCTGGTGCTGCCGCCCAACGTTTCCGCACTGCTGCCCGCATTGCGCGCCCTCGTCGCCGGGCTATCGATCCGTGACCGATTGCCGCAGATCGAGCTCGCCGTCGGCGAGGACGCGCGCACCACGGATGGGACCGCACCGGGCGCGCCGCTAGTCGTCCTGGTGCTGCGGGTGCTCGCGCCACCAAGCGAACGCGACCAGAGCATCCTGCGCACCTTCGCCGACACCTACGGCGTGCAGTTCTATCTCCAGCCAGCGGGGCCCGAGACGGCGGTGCCGTTCCACCCCCTCGGTCCGGAGCTCGCCTATACCCTGCCCGAGTTCGGCCTGGTCTTTCCCTATGCGCCGACCGAGTTCACCCAGGTCAATGCCGCGATCAATCGCGTGCTGGTGCGCCGGGCCATGGCACTACTCGATCCACAGCCCGGTGAGCGCATCGCGGACTTCTTCTGCGGCCTGGGCAACTTCACCCTGCCCATCGCCCGGCGCGGTGCTCAAGTGATCGGGATCGACGGCAGCCGCAGCCTGGTCGAACGAGCGCGTGCGAACGCCGGCCGTAACGGCCTTGGCGGTCGGGCGTCCTTCGAAGTCGCCAACCTGTTCGAGGCTTCACCGGAAGGGATGGAAGCCTTCGGCAGGCTCGACAAGGTGTTGATCGATCCCCCGCGCGAAGGCGCCATGGCGGTGGTGAAGGCGCTTCCTGGCGACGGTGGACCGCGCCGGATCGTGTACGTATCGTGCAGTCCAGCCACGCTTGCGCGCGACGCCGAGGTGCTGGTAAACGGCCACGGTTATCGCCTCGAAGCCGCCGGCATCATCAACATGTTCCCGCACACGGCCCACGTCGAGTCAATGGCGGTTTTCGAGCGCTGAATGGCGGAAGGGCGGCTCGCGCCGCCCCCGCTTACTGCTCACCGCTTTACTACTTCATCGCCGATCAGTCGCGGTGCCCCGTGAAGGCCAGCAGGATGTTCAGCAGGCTGATGAAGATGTTGTATACGTCCAGGAACAGGCTCAGCGTCGCCGTCACGTAATTGGTCTCCCCCCCGCGCACGATGTTACTCACGTCGTACAGGATGTACATCGAGAAAATCAGCACGGCAACCGCGGAGATCGCGATCGACGCCGCCGGCACGGCGAAGAACAGGTTCGCGAGGGAGGCGATGATCAGCAGCACCAGCCCAACGAACAGAAATTTGCCGAGGAAGCTGAAATCCCGCTTGCTGACCGTTGCGTAACCCGCCAGGGCGAAGAACACCACCGCGGTCATGCCTCCCGCCAGCGCCACGAGCTGCCCACCATTGCTAAAGCCCGCGGCGACGGTCAGGATCGGCGTCAGCATCAGTCCGGCAATGAAGGTGAACCCGAAGAGCGCCGGAACGCCCCACGCGCTGTTGCGCAGCCGGGTGACCACGAACAGCGAGCCGATCATCAGGCCGAACATCAGGAGCGGCGTCATGATCGGCGCCGCGCGGAAGAGGCCGATGAAGTTGAACGACATGCCCGCGACCGCACCGAACACCGTCGGGATGAGCGACAGGGCGAGCAACCAATAGGTATTGCGCAGGACGCGGCTGCTGTCGACCGCGATGCTGCCGCGGTCGATTGTCTCGACGCCGCGGCCGCGCAGCGGGGGCTGTGCGCCAGGCGACATGACCGGCTCGAATTTACGTTCCATGCATCCTCCAAAACGGCCCAAAAAAGGCCGGGGCAACGCTAAGACTAACAGAAAGGCGAGGACTTTCAAGGTGCTTCGTGCCGCCCGGTCCGCCTTTGCCACGGTGCTAAGATGCGGGCCGCTGGCGCGAATTCAATGGCTTCCGCAACATCCTGCCGTAGGGGCATGCTCGTATGCTCAGCGCCGGCCGAGCGTTGACTTTACGGGGCTTTCAGCGGATCGGGCGCAGGACGCGCCTCCAGCAAATTTCGAGGCGCGCGATCGTGGCGTCGAGCTTCGTCGGCGGGACTCCGGATGGGTGGTAGAGCGGTCGAATACACCGGTCTTGAAAACCGGCAGTCGCGCAAGCGACTCGTGGGTTCGAATCCCACCCCATCCGCCAGTCTGGATTCCAGCACATTCCCGCAACGTCCCCGCCCCACCCGCTTTTCACTCTGCGCTAAGCCGGCGCGAGTTCCTGCACCAGCCGATAAGCGGTGCTGACAGCCGGGGGCAACTGGGGGCAACATTGGGGGCATACAGTTGCCCCTACGGTGGAGTTGCCCCCATGCCGCTGACCGACCGCGCAATCCGTAACGCCAAGCCCCACGCGAAGCCCTATCGCATCACCGACGGCGCGGGGATGTATCTAGAGGTAGCGCCGAGTGGCGGCAAGTGGTGGCGACTGAAGTACCGCATTGCCGGCGCCGAGAAGCGTGTATCGCTGGGCGTATTCCCGGACGTCGGACTCGGCGAGGCACGCGAGCGTCGCGACGACGCCCGCAAGCTCATCGCGAAGGGCATCGACCCCAGCGCCAAGCGCCAGGCAGACAGACGTGAGGTTGCCGGCAAGGCCGCGAATAGCTTTGAGGCGGTCGCACGCGAGTGGTACGGCAAGCAGGCCCATGCCTGGGCCGAGTCGCACGCAGTGGACGTGCTGCGCCGGCTGGAAGCAAACCTCTTCCCCGACCTCGGCGACCGACCTATCGCTGACATCGCCGCGCCAGACTTGCTCGCCTGCGTCCGACGGATTGAGGAACGCGGTGCGCGGGATCTTGCCCACCGGGTCCTGCAGGTGTCCGGACAAGTTTTCCGCTACGGGATCGCGACTGGCCGCTGCGAGCGCGACCCATCGGCGGACCTCCGCGGCGCGCTGGCAGCCCACAAAGGTAAACATCAGCCGGCCGTAAAGCCCGAGGAGTTCGGCGCCTTGCTCCGAGCCATCGACGGGTACGAGAATGTCGGGGACCGGTTGACCGGGCTGGCGCTGCGGCTGTTGGCGCTGACCTTCGTCCGTACCGGCGAGCTGATCGGCGCGACCTGGGACGAGATCGACCTCGACGCTGCTGTGTGGATCATTCCGGCTGACCGGATGAGATGGAGCGCGAACATGTTGTGCCTCTATCCAAACCCGCGGTCGCATTGCTGCGTCAAGTCC